>CBDUPF010000116.1:0-11349 GCA_965369035.1 uncultured Aliishimia sp. | reverse complement strand
GAGGTCGCCGATGCGAGTGGGACCTACCTCGACGCGCCGCTGGGGCGCACGCCGTCGCATGCCAAGGACGGACTGCTCAACATCATGTGCGCGGGCGACAGGGCGGCCTTCGACCGGGTGAAGCCGGCACTCGACGACCTGGGCGAGAATGTCTTTCACCTCGGCGCGCTGGGGGCGGGGCACACCATCAAGCTGATCAACAATTTCTTTGCCATGACCACGGCCAACGCCATGTCGGAGGCGTTCGCTGCGGCCGATCTTGCGGGCATCGACCGGCAGGCGCTCTATGACGTGATGGCCGCCGGGCCGCTGCGGTCGGGGATGATGGACTTCATCAAGGCCTATGCCGTCGATGGCGATGCGCAGCAATTGGCCTTCAGCATCGGCAACGCGGCCAAGGATGTCGGCTACTACCGGCAGATGGTCTCGGAGGCGGGCGGCGACAGCATCATGTCGGCCTGTGCCCACAAGGGGCTGAGAACGGCGGTCGATCGCGGCCACGGCGCGGATCTCGTGCCTCAGCTTGTCGACTTCTATTCCGAACTGCTCAAGGGCTGAACCGTCTTGACCCGGGCCATCCCCGGCATCGAGGACAGGGCGCGCCTGGGCATCCTGCTGATGCTGGTGGCGTGGTTCCTGTTCGCCTGCCTCGACACCAGCGCGAAATGGCTTGGCGCGCTGGGGCTGCCCGCGGTGCAGATCGCGTTCTTTCGCTACCTGGGGCATTTCGCGATCTCCGGGGTGATCTTCCTGCGCGATCCTGACCGGCTGCGGCTGCCGCGGCATTTCCTGCTGGTGAACCTGCGCGCCGCGATCCTGGTCACGGGCACGCTGCTGAACTTCTGGGCGCTCAAGGTGCTGCCGCTGACGGTGACCTCGGCCATCATGTTCTCCAGCCCGGTGATCGTCTGCTTTCTCAGCGTGGCGCTGCTCGGGGAACGGGTCGGCCTCTGGCGCTGGACGGCGATCCTGCTGGGCTTCGTGGGCGTGCTGATCGTCGTGCGGCCCTTTGGCGAGGCGTTCCACCCCGCGATGCTGCTGGCGGTGGCGAATGCGACGCTGCTGGCGGTCTATTCGCTGATGACACGGGCGCTGGCCGGCAAGGTGTCGACCGACATGATGCAGTTCTGGATGGGGGTCTGGGGGACGGCGGCGCTCTTGCCCTTTGCGTTCTGGTTCTGGCAGAGCCCGGATGGGGTCCTGTCCTGGATTGTCCTGTTTGGGATTGGCATTTTCGGCTGGGCGGGGCATCAGTGGCTGACCGTGGCCCACCGTTATGCAACAGCGAACACCCTGATGCCCTTCACCTATTCCTTCCTGATCTACCTCACCGCCTTCAGCTACCTGATCTTCGACCACGTCCCGTCCTTCTGGACGCTGATGGGGGCGAGCGTCATCATGCTGTCGGGGCTCATCATCTGGTACCGGGAGGCGCGCACATGACCCGCGTGGCCTGCATCGGCGAGGCGATGATCGAACTTTCGATGGATGGCACCCAGGCGCAGACCGGCGTGGCGGGGGATTCGCTCAACACGGCGATCTACCTGAAACGTTGCGCGCCGGCGGTGCAGGTCGATTACGTCACCCGCGTGGGCACCGATCCGTTCTCCCAGCGCATCCGGGATTTCATCGCGGGCGAAGGGATCGGCGCGGACCGCGTCGAGATGGTGCAGGACGGCACACCGGGGCTTTACGCGATCACCACCGATGCGGAGGGGGAGCGGACGTTCACCTACTGGCGGTCGACATCCGCCGCGCGGGGGCTGTTCGGAGATGGGGATTTCTCGGCCCTGGCCGGGTACGACCTTCTCTACCTGTCGGGCATTTCGCTCGCCATCCTGCCGCAATCGGTCCGGCTGGGTCTGCTCGACTGGATCCGGGAGAGCGGCGCCGCGCTGGCCTTCGACAGCAATTACCGCCCGCGGCTGTGGGAGAACCCGCAGACCGCACGCGAGGTGACGCGTGCCTACTGGGCGGCGGCGCAGATCGCCCTCCCCTCCATCGACGACGAGATGGCGCTGTTCGAGGAAAGCGCGGCGGAGGTCGAGGCCCGCTGCGGCGCCTTTCCGTCCCGGGGCGCACTGAAACGCGGGGCGTCAGGTCCGATGTCGATCGGAGAGGCCGTGGAACAATCCTACCCGCCCGCCCCCAAGGTGGTGGACACGACGGCAGCGGGCGACAGCTTCAACGGCGGCTACCTCGCGGCGATCCTGACCGGTGCGTCGCAGGCCGAGGCCTTGATGGCGGGCCACCAGATGGCCGCCGAAGTGGTGCAGCACCGCGGGGCGATCATTCCGCGATAAGCGGCACCAGGTCTTCGGCCCCGAGAAGCGCCATGAAATCCGCATCCGTCCGGCATTTTGCCAGCGCGTCGGCCTTGGGATCGTCGATCTTGCGCCCCGCCGCCGTTTCCGCCCGGCAGAAGTCGATCCAGGCGCGGATGCCCGCGATGCTTCCGGGCGACGGCGCGCCCTTGCGGTCGCGCAGCGTTTCCACCATGCGGTAGGGCATCTTCTGGGTGCCATCCATGGCGATCTGACGCAGCTTGTGGTTGATATGCGGGTTCTTCCACCGTTCCAGCAGCGCCTCGGCATAGGCCGGCGCGCGGTCGCGTTGATCGCCTGGCAGCGTCTCCCCGGCCTCCTGCATCAGCGCGATGGTCACCGGACGCAGGTCGGGATCGGCAATGGCCTCGTGAATATAGGTATGTCCGGCCAGCGTTCCGGCATACGCCATGTAGGAATGCGCGCCGTTCAGCATCCTGAGCTTGCGCATCTCGTGCGGGGCGACGTCCTCCACCCATTGCACACCCGGCCAGTCGGGGCGCGGCGTGGCAAAGGTGTCCTCGATCACCCATTCCTTGAAGGGCTCGCAGGGCACGGCGAAATCGTCGCCCGTCTGTTCGCGCAGCGCATCGGTGGTGGCAGGCGTGATCCGGTCCACCATGGCGTTGGGAAAGCTGACCTTGCACGCGAAGTCGAGCCCCGCGGCCTGCGCGAACTGCCTTACTGCAGCGCCCAGCGTGTCACCGTTCTCGTTGCGATTGTCGCAACTCAGAATGGTGACCGGCGCGGTGCGGCGGGACAGGCCATGCGCGAGAAAGCCGATCAGCGTGCGCGGCGTCCCGCCCGCGATCTCCGCCGCGATATCGGGATCGTCCAGATCGAGTTTGCCGTCGCGGCCAAGGTGATAGCCCTTCTCCGTCACCGTGGCGGAGATCACCTCCACCTGCGGGTCCGCGATCAGGTCCAGCACCGCGTCGGGGTCTTCCGGTGCCACGCGCACGTCGGAGATCACGTCGATCCGGCGGGCGTCCTCACCCTGCACCGCCAGCGTGTAGACGTTGCCCTGCCCGGCGAGCCCGTCGCGCAGCGTGGCGGAGCGCAGGGAGACGCAGACGATGTCCCACCCCCCGGCGTCGAAGGCGTATTCCGCCAGGTGCGCGCGGAAGAAGTTTCCCGGGCCGAAATGCAGTATCCGTTTCATAGCTTGTAGACCTCGCGCGCCAGATCGACCGCCAGCATCCGGGCCAACTCCCCCGCGGTCTCCTTACCGAAATACCCGCGTGCGACCTGAGCCTCAAGGTGCTCCGCCACCCCACGACGCCAAAGATCGTGCCGGGCCGGGATCGACAGGAAGGCCCGCGTGTCGTCGTTGAACCCCGCGAGGTTCCAGTATCCGGCCGTTTCCACCACGCTGTCGAAATAGCGCGCGATGCCGGCGGGGCTGTCATGGAACCACCAGGGTGGCCCGATCCGCAGGCAGGGCCAATGCCCCGCCATGGGGGCCAGTTCGCGGGCATAGGTCGCCTCGTCCAGCGTGAAGAGGATCAGCCGCAAGCGCGGGTCGTTGCCGACGCGGTTCAACAGCGGCTCCAGCCCGCGCACCCAATCGGTCGCCAGCGGGATGTCCGCGCCCTTGTCCCGCCCGAAGGCGTCGAAGATCGCGCGGTTGGTGTTGCGGTGGCTGCCTGCGTGGATCTGCATCACCAGGCCGTCCTCGACCGACATCTGCGCCATCTCGATCAGCATGTGGCCGTGGAAGGCACGGTGGTCCGCCTCCGACGCGTCGCCTGCGAGAATCCGCATGTAGAGCGTCGCGGGATCGTCCAGCCAGCAGGTGACGGGCCGGTCGATCGCGTGGTCGGTCGCCGTGGCTCCCCGTTCGGCAAAGACCTCGCGCCGCCGGCGCAGCGCGTCGAGATAGCCCGCGAACCGCCCGGTGTCGCAGCCCGTAATCTCCCCCAGCCGCGCCACGTTCTCCGCGAAATCGGGCATCAGCGGGTCGAGTACTGCGTCCGGCCGGAAGGTGGGGATCACGCGCCCGTCCCAGCCCGACTCCGCGATTGCGGAATGGCTGGCAAGATCGTCCAGCGCCCCGTCGGTCGTCGCCAGAATCTCCAGCCCGAAACGGTCGTATAGCGCGCGGGGACGAAACTCGGGCCGGGAGAGCGTCTCCCCGATCCGGTCGAAGATCGCATCCGCCGTCCCGGGCCCCAACGGTTCGGTCACGCCCAGAACCTCGCTCAGCACGTGGTCGATCCAGATCCGGCTGGGCGTGCCCAGAAACAGGTGCCAGTGCGCGGCAAAAAGGCGAAACACCTCGCGCCGGTCGGCCCCCGCGTCCGCCGGCCCCACACCCAGCGCCTCCAGCGGCACGCCCTGCGAATAGAGCATGCGGAAAACGTAGTGATCCGGGATCACCAGAAGCTCGGCGGCATCGGCAAAGGAACGGTCCTGCGCGAACCACGTCGGATCGCAATGGCCATGCGGCGACACGATCGGCAGGTCGCGGATTCCGGCGTAGAGATCTCCCGACAGCCCTGTTGGATGTTGCATCTGACCTCCCTTGCGCAAGTGGGTCGAAAAGACGCGATTTGCCCTAGGCAGTCCAGCGATTTCCTGACAGCCTGACGGCGGGAGAGATGACATGAGATGTGCCCTGGTCGGTGTTGGGATGGTGGCGGCGACGCATGTGGCGGCCTGCAAGGACTCGTCCCGCGTGACGCTTGCGGGCGTGCTGGGCCGGGATCCCACCAAGGCCCGCGATTTCGCCGGTGCGCACGGGATCGCCCGCACCTATGCCGACATCCGGGACCTGGCCGAGGACCCGGAGATCGATTTCGTCATCCTCGCCACGCCCCCCGACGCGCGCGAGGCGCAGGTGGCCGCCCTGGCCGAGGCCGGCAAGCCGATCCTGATGGAAAAGCCGGTGGAGCGCACGCTGGCGGCCGCGACGCGGATCGTGGAGACCTGCGAGGCGGCCGGTGTGCCGCTCGGCATCTTGTTCCAGCACCGCGCCCGCGCGGCCAGCGCCGCATTCAAGGCCGCGGTCGATGCGGGCCGGTTGGGCCAGGTTGCCCATGCCGAGATCCGCGTGCCCTGGTGGCGCGATCAGAGCTACTATGACGACCCCGGCCGCGGCACCTTCGCGCGTGACGGCGGCGGAGTCATGATCACGCAGGCGATCCACACGCTCGACCTCGCGCTGTGGCTGATGGGGCCGGTCGCGCGGGTTCAGGCGATCATGCACCGCACGCCGTTGCACCGGTTGGAGGCGGAGGATTGGGCCGGCGCGCTCTTGCAGTTCGACAGCGGCGCGGTGGCCACGCTGATGGCCACGACCGCGGCGTGGCCCGGTCGCCCCGACACCATCGCGATCCAGGGCACGGACGCCATGGCGCAGCTTTCGGAAGGGATTCTGACGCTGCACCATCTGGACGGCCGCGAGGAGGTTCTGGGCTCGACCGCCGCAAGCGGCAGCGGGGCGGACCCGATGGCCTTTACCCATGCCTGGCACCAGGCGGTGATCGAGGATTTCGCCGAGGCCGTCGCACAAGGACGCCCGCCGCTCGCCCCCGGACGTAAGACACTGCGGTCCCAGGCGCTGATCGACGCGATGCAGGAGGCCGGGCGGACAGGGGGCACGGTGGACGTGGCCGCGACATGAGGGCGGAGACCTGGCCCCGACACGGTCCTTGCACCCGGATTTCGGCGCCGGGCATTCCATACCGCGCGATGCTCTGCTACATCCGGCGCGCGGACTGATAGCGCGAACAGGCGAGGAACCAGCCAATGCAAAAGACCCGAACGCTTCTTGATGGCACAACCGTGATCCCGGTGCTGGCCTTTTCCGAGATCGCGCCGACGCTGCGGATGATCGAGCGGATGCTGGGCGCGGGCCTGAAGGTGATCGAACTGACCCGCCGGTCGGACGTCGCGCGCGAGACACTGCGACAGGCCAAGGCCCAGTTCGGCAAGGACGCGCTGATCGGCATGGGCACGATCCTCGACCCCGACCAGCTGGCCGAAAGCATCGATGACGGTGCGGATTTCGGCGTCTCTCCGGGTCTCACGCCCAGGTTGCTGGCAGCGATACGGGAAAGCGGCCTGCCCTTCCTGCCCGGCACCTCCACCGTGGCCGAAGCGATGGTCGCGCGGGAAGCGGGCTTCGAAGTGCTGAAATTCTTCCCGGCCGAACAGGCGGGCGGGGCGCCCTATCTCAAGGCGATGGGCGCGGTCATGCCGGATATCGTCTTCTGTCCGACCGGGGGTGTCTCGGAGAAGAATGCGCGGGATTATCTCGCGCTGCCCAACGTGATCTGCGTGGGTGCCAGCGCGCTGTCGGCGCCGGCGTCGGCGGACGATTTCGACAGCGCCGGCTTTGCCAGGCTTCTGGGCAGGTTCGAACGCCCGGACTAGGAACACGCTTCGGGCTTGGCAAACCGGCCCCGGCCATGCTCAACTGATCGCACGCAATCAGGAACGCCGGGGACCCAGCCATATCAGCACCCGAACACTTCACGGCTGCCCGGCCTGTGTCCCCGCCTCGTGCCCGCGGGCGGGCAGAGATCACAGTGCGATTTCGCGCGGGCCGGTCGGAGTTGCAGGACCTGCACCAGTCCGGTTCGATGCGCGTGCTTTTCCCCAGACCTGTATCGCCACCCACGGCCATGCTTCTCAACACCGCAGGCGGCGTCACGGGCGGTGACAGGTTCGAGGTCGCCGTTCGGACCGCGCAATCCGCCAGACTGACGGTCACAACCCAGGCCGCAGAACGCGCCTATCGCGCGATGCCGGGGTCCGCGGCTCGGGTGGAAAACCGGGTCGACGTGGAGGACGGGGCACGGGTCGACTGGCTGCCGCAGGAGACGATTCTCTATGACGGCAGCGCGCTTCGCCGCTGTCTGCGCGTCGACCTCGGCGGCACGGCGCGGGCGCTGGTGGCGGAGACGCTGGTGTTCGGCCGCGCCGCGCATGGCGAACGGCTGACCGATGCCGCGCTCGACGACAGGATCGAGATCCGCCGCGAGGGCCGCATGATCTTTGCCGATGCCATCCGGTTGCACGGCGATATCCATGCCCAACTGGCTCATCCCGCGCGCGGGGCTGGGGCGGGTGCGCTCACCACGGTGATCCTCGCCGCCGCGGATGCCGAGGCACAGCTCGCTCCGCTGCGCCGAATCGCTGCCGAAAATTCGGGCATCTGCTCAGGGATCAGCCTTCTGGCCCCGGATTTGCTTGTATGCCGGGCGCTGGCCCGTGATAGCTTCGATCTGCGCCGGCTATTGTTGCCCGTACTCGACCACCTGACAGGCCACGCCCTGCCGATCTGCTGGAGACTTTGAGCCATGCAACTCACCCCGCGCGAGAAAGACAAGCTGCTGGTCGCCATGGCCGCGGAGGTCGCCCGAAAACGGCTGGCGCGCGGCGTGAAGCTGAACCACCCGGAGGCGATCGCGCTCATTACGGATTCGGTCGTCGAAGGCGCGCGCGACGGCCGCACGGTGGCCGAAATGATGCAGGCGGGCGCGCAGGTCATCACGCGCGAGCAGTGCATGGAAGGCGTGCCGGAGATGATCCACGAAGTGCAGGTCGAAGCCACCTTTCCCGACGGCACGAAACTCGTGACCGTGCACAACCCGATCCGCTGACCCGACAGAGACACCCGGAGACTACACCATGCGATACACCCTGCCCCTGTTCCTCGCCGCAAGCCCGGCCCTGGCCCATCCCGGCGCGCATACGCACCCGCACGCGGTCGACGGCTGGATGGTCGGGTTGGGTCTTCTGGCCTGCGGAATCGTGGCGGGCGTGGTCCTGCGCAACCGACGGGCGCGCCGATGATCCCGGGCGAGGTCCTGACGGCGGAGGGTGCGCTGACGCTGAACGCCGGGCGCGAGGCGGTCACGCTGATGGTGGCCAATACCGGTGACCGCCCGGTGCAGGTCGGCAGCCACTACCATTTCGCCGAAACCAACAGTGCGCTCGATTTCGACAGGGACGCCGCGCGCGGGATGCGGCTCGACATCGCCGCCGGGACTGCGGTGCGTTTCGAGCCCGGCCAGCGGCGCGAGGTCCAGTTGATCCCGATGTCCGGCAAACGCGAGATCTACGGTTTCAACCAGGCGGTCATGGGCAGTCTGTGACCGGACGATAACAACGGGGAGAACTACAAGATGTGTGATGTCTGTGTGATGAACGCGGTCAAGGACCGCATGTTGAGCCGCCGCGACTTCTTCCGCGCCTCTGCCGCAGTGGGTGCCGCGGTGGGTGCCGCCGCGACGCTGGGAACCGCCATCTCCGCCCCGCCCGCGCTTGCCGCCGGTCACGGACAGGTGCTGGACATGACCCACACCTTCAACGACGCCTTCCCGACCTGGGACGGCGCGCCGGGGATCTCCATCGACCCGCAGTTCAATTTCGCGGAGCACGGCTACAATCTCAATCTCGTGACCGTCAACGAACACGCCGGAACGCATATCGACGCGCCGCTGCATTTCTCCGCCGATGGCCATTCCGTCGACGCGCTTCCCGTCGAAAGCCTCGTCTGTCCGCTCTGCGTGATCGATATCGCGGCCCGCGCGGCGGAGGATGCCGACACGATGGTGACGCCGGACGACATCCGGGCGTGGATCTCGGCCAATGGCGACATTCCCGATGGCGCCTGCGTGGCGATGCACTCCGGTTGGGCTGCCAAGGCGCCGGGGCCGGAGTTTCGCAACGCGGACGACGCCGGCATGCAGCACTATCCGGGTTTCCACGTCGAAGCCGCACAGATGCTGATGGAGGAGACGGGCGCAGCCTCCATCGGTGTGGACACGTTGTCGCTGGATCACGGTGCGAGCCAGGATTTCGCGACGCATTATGCCTGGCTGCCGTCGAACCGCTACGGCATCGAATGCCTTGTCAATCTCGACCGAGTTCCGGCATCCGGGGCGACGCTTGTGGTCGGGGCGCCCAAGGTCGCGGGCGGGACCGGTGGCCAGGCCCGCATCTTCGCGATGGTCTAGGCACATGATGCGACCGTCCGATCCGCTGGCGCTCTGGTCGCTTGCGATCCAGATGGGCTGGATGACGCTGGAGGCGCAAAGCGTGATCGCGATGCGCCTCTGGGGCATGGCGGGGCTGTGGTCGGTCACACCCGCCGAAAACCGGCGCATGGTGTCCGAGAAGGCCGCGGCGTTCACGCGGTCCGGCACGGCGGTCGCCAAGGCGCTCGCGGCCGGGCAGTCGTTCGAAAAGGCCGCCGCAGCCGGCCTGCGCCCGATCCGGCGCACGACGCGCGCCAACTCCCGCAGATTGAGCCGGCGCGGGCCAAGGAGGAACTGATGGGAACCGTCCGCTTGCTTCGGGATGACGAGATCGGGCCGGAGGCCGCGGCCGTCTTCGCCGATATCCGTGCCACGCGCGGCACCGATTTCATCAACAACTTCTGGCGGGCGCTCGCGAACGACCCGGCGCTGCTCAAGGCCACGTGGGACCGGCTGAAAACCGTGATGGGCCCGGGGGAACTCGATCCGCTGGTCAAGGAGATGATCTATGTCGCCGTCTCCACCGCCAACGGGTGCGAGTACTGCGTGCATTCCCACACGGCGTCGGCCAGGGCCAAGGGCATGTCGGACGCGCAATACGGTGAGCTTCTGGCAGTGATCGGAATGGCGATGCAGACGAACGGCCTCGTGACCGCCATGCAGGTCGAGGTGGACGAGGAGTTCCGGGCGTGAGCAATCCGCGCGGGACACCGGCCCGGTGGCTGGCCTCGCCGCCGTCTGTACCGGCACTTGCGCTGGCACTCGCCTTTGCGGCATCGGCGGCGGCAGCGGCCTGCCCCGGCCAGTCGCAGTTGGAGATGAACCAGTGCGCGGAGGCGGATTTCCAACAGGCCGACGCCGCGCTCAATGCCGCGTGGGGCCCGGCCAAATCCTTCATGGACGGTCTCGGTCAGGGCGACACGCTGCTCGACGCGCAGCGCAAGTGGCTGGCGTTTCGCGACGCGGCCTGCACGGCGGAGCTTGCGCCCTACGCCGGCGGCTCGATCCAGCCATTGGTCTGGTTTTCCTGCCTCGCGCGCCTGACACGGTCGCGGACGCAGGACCTCTACAGTTTCCGGTATTGACCCCGCGATGATCCGACCAGGCGCACAGATCCCGAAGCCAGCCATGCCCTCCGCCATCGGACCCGCGCCCGACGGCGGACAGGATCGGTCATGCGTCCGGCAGCGGCGGCAGGCTGCGCAGGTAGAGGATGACCGCCTGCAGGTCCTCGTCCGTCATGCCCTTGAGAAACCCGAAAGGCATCGGCGGCAGCATCCTGGAGCCGTCGGGACGAACGCCGTCGGTGATCATGACGGCAAGCTCTTCATCGGAATACTTCGCGAGCCCGTCCTCATGGGACGTGATGTTCGCGGCAACGGACGTGCCCCAGGGCCCGTGGAACTCGAACCCGCCCCGACCCAGATCGGTGTCGAGCATCGGTCCGTTCGGCCCCATCGGCGTGTGGCATTCCATGCAATGCGCGACCGGCCCGGCGAGGTAGGCACCGTATTCGACGCTGACACCCCGCTCCGGCGCGACAACGGTGCCCACAGGTGGGCCATAGCTCGGCGGCAGCGGAACATGATACTCCGAGTGGCCCGGATCGTGTTCGACCGGCGGCAAGGTGCGCAGGTATGCCACGACCGACATGAGGTCGTCATCTCCCAAACCGCGATACATGGCGAAGGGCATCGGCGGGCCGATCACGCTGCCATCGGGACGCAGCCCCTCGCGGATCGCACGCGCCAGTTCCGTGTCCGTCCAGTCGCCGACCGGACCGGCCGGCGTGATGTTGGGCGCTATGGCGGTGAAAGCCTCGTTGGCATCGACCAGCCGGCCGGCCAACTCCTGATCCTCGATGAAGCCGTCCGGCCCCATCGGCGTATGACAATTGCCGCATCCCATCGGGCCCTGTACGAGATATGCCCCGCGCGCGACCGACACTTCGGCCAGCGCCGGAGCGGCGATTGCGAAAGCCGCCGCCACAAATACGCAAGTCTTCATTTCAATAATCCGCATGATCAAAGTGACTG
>CBDUPF010000115.1:0-11407 GCA_965369035.1 uncultured Aliishimia sp. | reverse complement strand
GTCCAGGATCGGTTCCACGTTGCCGCTGCCGAAGCCCGGTGCCAGAACCGGGACGCGGGTCTGTACCGGCGAGGTCATGAACCCGCCTTCGGCTGTCTGCAGTGCCAGGATGTCCTGCGCCTTGTTCTTGTCGATGCTGAGGGCGAGGTTCATCACGCCGGCGCTGGCGAGGCTGCGGATGTCGCGCTCTTCGCCCGCGTTGACCAGCAGCGCGTCGGGCATCTGTTCGACCCGGGGCATCCGCCCGGCGGGGAAGGCCTGGAACACCACCTGCGACTTGTCGAAGCGCGAAACCGTGCCCAGCCGGGCGCGCAGGTCGCTGTCCGAGATGACGCGACTGTCGCCGGGCGCGATCCTGTCGAGCCGCACCAGCCGCGTCTGGGGAAGTTCGGTGTTGCGCACCTTGATCTCGACCTGCCTGACCAGTTCGCCCTGCATCACCCCGCGCTCGTCGACCACCTTCACCGTTACCTGCACCGTCCCGTCCGCGTCCGCGGGGATGTCGAGGTCCAGCATCGCGGTCTCGGCGCGCGTCTCGGGCACCACGAGGGTTTTCTGGAAGAAGCGTTGACCGCCGGACAGTTCGGCGCCGTTGACGGAGGCCACCATCAGGAACCGGTCGGAGCTGCTTTGCAGGATGTTGCGCAGCGTGATCGGAACGCTCAGCCTGTCGCCCGCGTGGACATGGCCGGGCGCCGCGACGCTCAGTTCCAGCGCGTCGAAGACACGCAGCGCCCACTGGCCGTGCCCGGCCCGCGACGCCGACCAGGCGAATGCGTCGATGCGGACCTGTCCAGTGAAATCGAGCGGGTCGAGCGTCCACTCCCCGACACCGTCTTCAAGCCGCTGCGGCCCGCCGATCTTGATCGCCAGTTTTTGCGAGTCGTAGCCTTCACCACGGAAGTCGGCAAAGAGATCGCCGCCGTTTTCGCCCAGCATCGCCGCGTCCAGATCCTTGATCAGGTTGGCATAGACGTCCTGGATTTCGAAACTGAACCCTTGCCGTCCATGAAAATATTCGAACGGGTCGGGCGTTTCGTAGCCGGTGATGCTGTGCACGCCTTCGTCGACGGCGAAGAAGACGGCATAGGTGTCCTCGTCGGGTGCGGGATTGGCGACCCGCACGGTGACTTTTGCGGGTTGCCCGGAGCCCACGTCCTCGACGGACAGGACTTCCACGTCAAGCTTGCGGTCTTCCGCTTCCACACGGAAGCTCGACAGGCCGACGGCGCGTGAAACGGTCTCTGCCTGCGGGCCGGACCTCCCGAAGGCCGTGGCGAAGACATGTACGAAACGCCCTTCCCAATCCTCGGGAACGGCGAAATCGGTTTGCGCGGCACCGTCAGCTATCGGTGCCTCGACCCAGGCGCCGACATTGCCCTTGTGGCCAAGGGCGAACAGCACGTGGCCATCGACGAAGGGCAGATCCGTCGCCGCCAGCGTCACGGCGTCGCCCGGCGACACGGACCCTTCGGAGAGGCGCACCGGGAATTGCGAGGGCTTTTCCGGGCTGTTTGGATCGGTCTGCGCGCCGACGCGGAACCGCATGGACGTCACGACGTCGCCCGCCGCATCGACCAGCTGCACGCGGTAGCTGCCCAACGGAAGCGCGTCGTTGCCGGGCGCGGAAAGCTCGATCTGCGAGGGGTTCAGGCAGCCCGACCCGTCGCGGTTGGAGCCCGACAGGATCGCCACGGTGGAGGCAAAGGGCGTGGTCTGCACGGACCGCTGGTAATCCCAGCCCGTTTCCCCGCCGCTCCAGACATAGACGGTGCGTTCCCGTTCCACACGAACCTCGACATTGGTCAGTTGCGGGGCATTGGCACCGTCGGTGCTGACCACGTCGAAACTCAGCGCGCCGGTCAGCGCGGGGTTGGTGCCGGGCCGTTGCCGGATGCCGATCCAGTTGCGCTGCTCCACGATGGGATAGCGGGCCTCGTCCACCAGCCGGGCGATCACGCCGGTATCGTCGAGCAGGTAGAGGCTGGGCGAGACTGCGCGGGGACGGCTGCTGGGCGGGACGTTCTGAATGCTGGCCTCGATCTCGATGCGGCCGGTGTCGTCGGTCCGGGCCAGCGTCTCGACCTTGCGCCGCAGGACGGGTGGGCTCTCCTCGTCGTTGCCGAAGGTGTAGTCGCCGTAGCAGCCCGGATGCGGGGAGGCGACCTCCACCACGTCCACCCAGGCGTCGACCGGCTTGTTGCGCACGGGCGCCGTGACGCCCGAAGATTCGTCGAGCGCTGCCAGTGAAAACAGGTACTCGCTGATGGCGGCCCCGGCAACGGTGACTGTCGATCCATCACCACGCGCAGTCCAGTCGCCTTCGGAGCGGATCTTTGCCCGGTCGGGTTTGAAATGCCGGATCTGCAGCGGGGTGCGGGCGATGGGCTTGTCGAGGCCCGGCAGTGTGACCAGCAGTTCCGCCGGCCCGATCGGCGCGGTTGCGACCAGCTTCAGTTCGGTCAACCGCCCGTTTTCGCGCCAGGCGTCGCTGCCGGGCTCGAGCAAAGTGCGCCCGGCCGTGATCCCGCTGTCGCTCACCACCTTCAGTTCGAGCGGCGGCAGGTTGTCGAGTTTTCCGCCCTCGGCATCGCGGGCCAGCACAAGCACGGACATGACCTCGTCGGGGCGATAGATCTGGCGCTCGGACACGGCGAAGACGTCGATGAGGCCGGACTGAATGCGGCCCTCGATGTCGAGTTCGCTCAGGTTCAGCACCTCGGCATTGGCCAGCAGGAACCCGAAATCGTCCTCGTGATAGGCCGCCGCGGACTGGAAGACGTTGCTGTCGGCGCCGCGGGTCAGGCGGCGATCGAAGGTCGCGGTGCCATGCGCGTCGGCCTGCGCGGTGCCCAGGACGCGCCCGCCGGTGGCCAGAAGCTCTACCGTGGCGCCGGCCGCGGCGCGCCCGTCGGACAGATGGCGCACCACGACATGAACGAACCGGTCCGACTTGAACATCGTCAGGCCCAGATCCGACCGCACCATCCATTGCAGCGCGACATCCCGGTAGAGCGGATCGTTGAGATACTGGACTTCGGTTCCGACACGCTCCGCCACGCTTTCGGTGTCGATCAGTGCGACCTCGTCCACGACCATCGCATAGGCCGCGGGACCAAGCATGCCGCGATTGTCGGGACGCGAGATGTCGAGCCCGAAGGCACCATGAAAGAACGCATCGGGCGGTGTCGCGTCGCCCTGGCGTGCCGCGGTTTCCCACATCCCGATGATGCGGCCCGCGGGGATCTTGGTGATGACCTCGGTATTGGGCTCCGCCGCGAAGGGGACGTGGCCCGACCAGATCCGTTCCGATGTGGCGTCGATGACATCCTTGAAGTCGTCATAGCTGTAGGCGCGGTCGATCTCGCCGGCCGCGAGAACGCGCAGGACCTTGCGGTCGTGCAGCCGGTAGAGTTTCGCCTCCGCATGGGTCACGTTGATCGACGCCAGCGTGATGTTTCCGGCGCCCGATTGCGGCAGGATGTAATCCTTGGTGTTGAACCCGACCGAGGGGAAGGCGGCCGGAAGGCGGTCGGAGATCGACCAGTCGCTTCCCAGGGTTTCCCCCGATTTCGCCGGCAACCCGGCCTTGAGTGTCAGCTCGTAACTCGCGCCCCAACGCAGGCCGGTGGCGCAGATCTCCGCCCCGGCCACGCGCAGGACCACTTCGCGCGCGGCGTCCTGGCCCAGTTCCGGCGCGTTCACCACCACGAAATCGCGCAAGGTGTCCAGATCGTCGATCAGCGGCTCCGACAATGTCACGCAAAGCGGCGGCGGCGCATCGCCCACGCGTTTTCGATCCCGCAGTCCGGGATAGAGGTCGTCGGTCGAGACCACCTGCAGCCCGACGGAATTCATCTCCGACAGCTTCACGGAGATCTCGCGGGTGTCCTGCACACTGCGGCCGATCTGGGCATAGATCAGCTTGCTGGTGTCGCGCCAGTCAATGGCGCCTGCCGCGTCCTCGGCGGAAATTCGGCGCCAGACCTCGAACACCACGTCGCCCATGACGAAGAGCGCATCGAGCCTGTCCTCCGGGGTGGCGGCGATGTCATAGGCGCGATAGCTGGCGGCGGCGGCTCGCAGGTTGGCGGGATCGGATGCGCGCCACGCCCGTGCCAGTCGAAGCCAGGTGGCCGGGCTGTCCGGATTGCGTGCGGCGAGCTTCTCGAGATTGTCGCGCAGCACACGCCATCGTTCCCCATCCGCGGCCCGGCTGGCCTGCAGCAGCAGCACGGAGGTGTCGGTCGCATCCCGTCCAAGGTCATGGATCAGACCGCTGCGGTAGTCCTCTGCCATTCGGGCCAGCCTGTCGCTGGCAAATAGATCGTCGCGCCCCTGTGCGTCAGCCGGTGCGGCAAGCGCCGCGAGTATTCCGATGAGGCCGATGAGACATTTCTGCAGCAATCCCTGCAATCCCACGCCTTGCTCCCAATATCTGCTCCAACTCTTGGTTGAGGGTATCACAGGGTATAGAAGCTGAAAATCATTATCTTTTCTTGCCCACCGGCGCGTGTCGCGCAATGGTGGCGCTGCACCCAGAGTTGCCAGGCCATGTATCACGTCTTCATCTGCTATCCACGCACCTATCTCGCGCAGGTCACGCCATTGCACGATGCGCTGGAACTGATGCTGCGCAATATCTACCGGCGCGACGCCCAGGTGTTCCAGGATACTTCCGACCTTCAGGCCGCAAACAAGTGGGAAGGCGACATCAACACCGCGCTGGAGGAGTCGCGGGTGATGATCGTGGTCGTGGTGCCCACCATCCTCGAAAGCCCGCAGTGTCGGCGGGAGATGATGCGTTTCATCCAGACGCCGGGCAAGCACATCATACCGCTCATCTGCGAAGAGGTGCCGCGGCTGCGCCGGTTGGCGGAGGGGATCGACGACCATCCGGAGGGCAGCGAGGATCACGATATCGCGGTCTGTGCGAAGGCGCTGCAGGACTGGCAGGCTTACGATTTTTCGAAGGTTGTCTACGTCAACCCGAACGAGACCGCCTACAAGACCGCGATTTCGGAACTGGCGCGAATGATCCGCAACAAGCTCGACTACGAGGATCAGGCCGCCGCAACCCCGCACGAACCGGAACCGAAGCCCGAGCGGCCTCCCGTCGAGAACCGGCCCGTGACACCCCCGCCTGCCGACCCGGTTGTCCATCACACCTCCGGCGACGGAAAGAGCGGCAAGGATGGAGGCGGAAAACCCCGGCGCGGGGTGTTGGTGGCGGCACTTGCCGTCGTACTGGCCGCCGGCGGGATTGGTCTCTGGGCACTCCGTGACACGCCCGATCCGGTGGTGAAACTCGACCGCACCCGCGCCACGGCGCTGCTGGGGCAGGCGTTGACCAAGGCCGTGGGGCAGGCGGAGCACCTGTCCTTCGATCCGGAAAGCGGCGTTCTGCGCGTCGCGGCCCCGCCGGTCGGGTCGGTGACGACCAGGCTCGCGCTGCAACCGGCGATCGACCCGATGTTGAAAGCGGGGTTCGTGCCGGGATTTGCCGAGACGGGCGGTGAGGGCCGCGCCTGTTTTGCAATCCACGGCGATCCGATGACGCTGGAGGGACGCGAGCTCAGCGACGGGGAATTCGTCGACGTGAAGCTGCGCGTCTACGACCCGTCCGCAACCGCGATCCAGAAGTTCTGCACGACCGCGGGCTCGACCTGGAGCAAGCTCACCGGAACCGCGGCGGAGGTCAATAACGGCGCGATTTTCGCCGCGCCGCGAGACGATGCGCAGCAGTTGCGCACGTTGCGCGCGGGGCAGGAAGTGCCCGGTCCGTTCTGGTTCAACAACGACGTTCCGGGATGGGTGCGGTTCGAGTATCGAGGCGTCTTTGCGTACTTTCGACGCGACATCGTCCGGACTCTGAGATAGCCATCAGCGCGCCAGCGGCACCTCCTGCAGCAGCGACCTGCCGCCCGGTGCGAACTTGCCGGACGCGATCAGACGCCCGCTTTCGAACACTGCGCCCTTTATGAATCTGCCGCCCTCGTCGAAGGTGCCGATGAACCGTGTCGGCAGGTCGCGCGAGATGTCGACGACCCCCAGGCCGGAGAAACCGCCGTTCCCGAACGTGCCGAGAAAGGTTTCCCGCGAGGTGAGATTTTCCAGCACACCCACGCCCGACGGCTGGACCTGTCCGCCTTCGCCAAGCTCCCATTGGCCCGCATAACTCAGGCTGTTGCGCACGGCATGCCCGACGAACGCGTCACCGCGCCAATGACCTTTGACCGGTCCGAACCGGCTCGGCAGGATTTCGGCGTCGCTCAACTCGGCCAGTTTTCGGGCCAGCGCGGCGTTCTGCTGTCCCTGCGCCTCCGCTTGCAGCGCGCCTTCGTAGGACAGGGCGACCTCGGTCGTGACATCGATATGGCCCAGCGCGGGCAGGTTGTGGGCCAGTTGGAAGGCCGCGATGTCGCGGGTCAAGGCCATGCTTTGCGCGCCGGACGTTTCATGCGCCTGTTGCCGGACCCCGCTGTAGCCAAGGAGGGCGAGGGCCTTCTCCATATCCGGGGCCAGGGCAAAGTTTCCGTCGAGCCCGGGTTCGGGAACCGGGAGCGAAGCCTTCATGACGTCGATACGGGGCGTGCCGCTTGCGGAATCGGCGGAAGTCCAGCCAACCATGTAACGCCCGGGCGCCAGGCTTGCCGTCAGAAGCCCTGCCTTCCCCTCGTCCACAGTGGTGAAATCCACGAGTTGCCCGTCGGCATCACTGAGCGACAGGACGCCGGATGCACCTGCCGGGACGAAAACCATCACGTCGTCGGACTGCGCGAGATCAAAGCTTTGCCCGTTGCCATCCGCGGAGGTCAGCGTCACGCGCGGAGCATCGGCGACCGCCACCGTGTCGACCGTTGCCTGACGCGGAGGTGACCACATCAGCGCGGCGCGGCGCTCTCCCTGCGCATCCACGCAGTACCCGGCGATGGCGAGCGCGTCGGAGGGCGTGCTGGCCATGTCCCAGACGTAGGATTGCGTACAGCCCGGGAAAATCGGCATCGGTTCGTCCGGGCTGCCCAGCACGAGCACACCCGCCGCGAAACTTGGGCTGTTGTCCGACCGGAACGCACCGGCCACGACAGTTCCCCCGGTGCCGAGCGTCGCAATGCCCCGGAACACGTCCGAACGTCCGGGGCCGAGCGCGTATTCACGCAGCGGGGACAGGCGCGCGGGGGCGTTGGTGCCCTGGTCCAGCGTCAGTTCGCTGGCAAAGGCCAGCGGTTCCGGGGCCGCGTTCATGCCACCGATGACGAGGAACCGGCCATCGGGGCGCAGGTGTACCCGCTGCGCGATGCTGTTGCTCCCGTCCCGCCCGAACTGTGCGTCCGCCTGATTGGTCAATCCGGCATCGAAGCCGACGATCCAGACCTTGTCGAACCTGCTGTCATTCCCCGGGACGCTTTCCCACCAGCCGACGCCGACGATCCGGCCGTCACGGGTCATGCCGATGTCCTGCAGGCCGGCGCGGTAGGTGGCGTGGTTTATGGGCACCGGGTTCTGGATGATGTCGAGCGTGGCCGGATTCAGCACGGCGACAACGCCGGTGGTCACCCCGGTCACCATCCTGCGCTCGACCTTCACGTTGAGCTGTCCCGCATTGGGACGATCGATGACGAGGTCGAGGGTCGCTCCTGCCGGACCCGCCAGCGCCTCCATCGCCTGCTGGAAATTCAACCCGCGGAGATCCCGGCCGTTGGCCCGCAGAATGACGTCACGCGGGCGCAGACCGGCTTCGACTGCCGGACTGCCCGGATACGCGATGCCGACCAGCAGCAGCCCTTGCTCCGTCACCCCAAAGCGCACACCGATCCCGGGAAAGTCCGGCTGGTCGGCGCGCCCGGCGACGACAAGGCGACCCTGGTTGTCCAGAACGCCGCCATAGTAGTAATTGATGGACTGCGTGGCGGTCGCGACGGGCAGCACGGTTTGGGCGCTGATGGACAGGTCGGGTTCGATCCTGACGATCCATCCACGCCGGTCTTCGGGACCGCCCGCCAGATGGCCGATCCCGATCACGGCATTGCCCACCGGGATCAGCCGGTCGATCCGGCTGCTGGGATAGTTCTGCGGCTTCGGCAACGGGATCGCCGCTCCGATCTGCCCATCGGCGGAGATGCGGTGGAGCATTGCGCTGGTCGTCGGGCCGTCGAGCGTAAAGGACGCGGCGAGGAATTCGTTCCCGCGGAAGGGTGCGATGGCGCGGAACTCACGCTCCGCCCCGGCCACGCGCATGGTGAGCGATGACAGCACTTCGGCGGCAGCAGCCTGTGGCCGGGTCTGGGCGACGGCAGGCAGCGCGAGGATCAGGGCAAGCAGCCCGGCGATGCTTCCGATGCGCAATGACACGTCCATCCCTCCCGACAATTTCTCATGCGGCGCCAAGACTTGCACCGCCAATACACGCCCGAGCTTAGCAGGAAAGTTGCGCACTCCAAAGTTGCAATGTCGCGGCGCGGCGCATCCGGGACGGACCTGGGGGAGCGCCGGTCGAAACGCGGAAGAAACCGAGGTCAGGAACGCGGTGCGGCGCTGGCATGCGTTTTCAGGAATTTCGACAGGTCGGCAGGGTCCAGCGGCTTGTAGAGCAGGTTCGTGTCTGGACCGGCCACACCCTCCGGCAATTCGAACGACCGGTCGGCGGTGACGATGCAGGCCGGCACATCGCCGAACTCCGCGCGCAGTTTGCCGACGGCGTCCAGCCCGAACTTGCCATCGGCAAGCTGGTTGTCGACGAGGATCACGTCCGGCACCACGCCGATCTCGCGCAGCAGCGTTCCGGCCTCCGCTTCGCTGGCGCAATCGAGCACATGCACGCCCCAGCTTTCGAGCGTCATGGTGATTGCGTTGCGCAGGTTGTCGTCATCCTCGATCAGCAGCGCGATCACGTTGGAGATTTCTCCCTGCTCCATTTCCGCACGCCCGGTGGAACGGTCGAGCGCGGCGGAGAGTTCCGTCTCCACCGGCACCTGCACGGAGAACATCGTGCCCCGACCTTCGGCCGAACACAGGACCAGCGGATGGTCGAGAAGGCTGCAGGCCCGCTCCACGATCGCCAGCCCCAGGCCCATTCCCACCGCGGCGCTGGCATCGGAATGCAGCCGTTGAAACTCGCGAAACACGATCTCCTGCTTGTCGGGTGGGATTCCGACGCCGGTGTCCCAGACCTCGATCCGGACTGAGTCACCGGCGCGCCGGGTGCCCACCAGGATTCGCCCGGTTTCGGTGTAGCGGATCGCGTTCGACATCAGGTTCTGCAGGATCCGCCGCAGGTAACGCGTGTCGCTGCGCACGATCGCCCTCGTTGGCACGACGCGCAGATCCAGCCCCTTTGCCTGGGCCAGCGGCCCCAGTTCATCGGCAAGCTGGGCCAGCAGCGCGCCCAGCGACACGGTGGAGATATGCACGGACGCGCGGCCCGAATCGAGCTTCGAGATGTCGAGCAGCGCCTCAAGGATATGTTCCACGCTCGACAATGCGCTTTCCGCCTTGCGCACGACCTGCTCGACACCCGGGTTGGCGTTGCCATGCAGCGACGCAACATAGAGCTTGGCGGCAGACAGCGGTTGCAGCAGGTCGTGGCTTGCGGCCGCAACGAACCGCGACTTGGTGGCGTTCGCCCGTTCCGCGTCCTGCAGCGCAGCGGCAAGCTCCTTGGTCCGCGCGGCGACCCGCGCTTCGAGCGACTCGTTGACCTTGAGCAGGGCGCGAGCCGCCCGCCGTTCCGCCGTGACGTCGGTGAAGGAAAAGACGAAGCCGTGATCCGGCATCTCCTGCGCAAAGACGGACAGGATCCGCGTATCGCCGCGCCGGATCTCGAACGACAGCGGGGGGCGGTTCTTCTGCCGCCCGGCCCATTCCTCCACGTCGACCGGATCGAAGCCCACATCATGGGTGAACTCCTCGCGCAGGTAGCCGAAGAGCGTGGCGAACAGCGTGCCCATCTGGAACCGGTGTGCCGGCACCGACAGCAGTTCGCTGGCCCGGTTGTTCCATCCCACGAGCCGACCGGAGCTGTTGAAGATGCAGATCCCCTGGTCGAGATGTTCGAGCGTGGCGCGCACGAGCCGCGCCTGGTCATCGAGGATGCGGTCACGTTCCTGTCGCTCGATCCGCATGATGTCGGTCACGTCGGTCTGGATGATGACCGTCCCGCCGTCCTGCGTGCGATGTTCGGAGACCTGGACCCAGCGGTTGCGCGTGAGGCGGACGTTGAAGATCACATGGGCGTCTTCGTGCCGCTGCAGCCTCTGACGGGCCCATGCGTCGGGTGTGAGCGTTTCGGGCAGCGACAGGTTCCGCGAGCGGCTGATCAGTTCGACATATTGCGTGAACTTCAGCCCGGGCAGCAGGTGGTCACGGATGTCGGGCATGTGCATGCCGAACCGGCTGTTGCACATGACGAGCTCCTCGTCGGGGTTGAAGAGCGCGAATCCCTCCTGCACCGTCTCGATCGCATTGGCGAGGTTGGATCGCGCGGCTTCGGTCTCGCGGTTGGCCTGGGCCAGCCGGGCGTTCGATTCATTGAGCAGGTCGAGCGCGCGTTCCAGGTCGCGGGTGCGGGCGCGGACCTCCTGCTCCAGCAGCGCCGCGCGCTGGAACTGGGCATAGGCCGCACCCGAGGCATCGGTGGAATCCTCGACCCGGGAAATGAGTGCGGACACGATCTTGAGCAGCTTTTCGTTTTGCCGCTCGATCGGGTCACTCGGATCAATCAGGGAGCGCGACATCGGGCACAGGCGTCTCCGGCGGGTAAATCGCCACGCCGGTCAGCGTCTGGTTCACGTGGATCGAGTTGAGCTGCTCGCCATAGGTCGAAAAGCCGACGATCCGCGATTGCGCCATGATCCGCGACAGGTGGTGGGTCACCTGCTTCTCCTGCGCTTCCAGCCGCCGCAGGATGCAGTCGCAGGCCAGGATGGTGTCCGGCGGGCCGTTGGCGCAGAGCGTGGCGATCTCGGTTTCCAGATGCTCCACCATGTCGCGGGGCTCCGCCAGGGTCAGCACCAGCCCCTCGTCGATGGCGGAAAAGAAAACCAGGTCGCCGTTGGGCAGCACCTGCTGGATCGCGCGGACGTGGTGCTGCCCGCCGATCTGGACCACCACCGGATGCGCGGCAAAGGTGAACGGGGTAAGCTGGTGCGGGTCCTTGCCGAGGATGCGCGCGTATTCCTGTGCCGCGGGTTCGGCATTGATCTCGTGCACGATGCGCTGGCCGGGGTCGGCGCTGGTCACGACCATCCGCGCCGTCGTGGGTTCCAGGTGGTCGAACTTGAAGACCTGGACCGGGCAGCAGGTGCGGATCTGCGCCACGACGGCCGCGTTCTCCATCGCCTCGCCATCGCAGAGGGTGAAGGTCCGTTCGAACCGTGTGCCGTCGCCGGCCGATCCGCCGAACAGCGGC
>CBDUPF010000114.1:0-11460 GCA_965369035.1 uncultured Aliishimia sp. | reverse complement strand
TGCAGCGTGATCCCTGCGGCGCCCAGGCCCTCCATCGCGGCCTTCGCCACGATCTGGACGGTGTTCATGCAGGCGGCGAGTTGCTCCTGCGAGGCGTCCAGCATGTTGCGGCAGGGCGTCTTGGGGATCACGAGGCAATGCCCGTCGGCGCGCGGCATGATATCCATGAAGCACAGCGTGTCGTCATCCTCGTAGACCCGCGTCGCCGGAATCTCGCCGCGCAGGATCTTGGCGAAGATGTTCTGATCGTCATAGGCCATGTCGCTCTCCGATCACGCGTTCACATCGACCACGATCCGGCCGCGCACCTGCCCCTTCAGGATGTCGGCGCCAAGCTGCGGCAGATCGCTCAGCGTCGCGGGCTGAACCATCGCCTCCAGCTTGTCCATCGGCAGGTCCTGGGCGATGCGGCGCCAGGCGCGCAGGCGGTTGTCATAGGGCTGCATGACGGAATCGATGCCCAGCAGGTTCACGCCGCGCAGGATGAAGGGGGTGACGAGCGCGCCCTCGATCGCGGCGCCGCCGGCAAGCCCGATCGCGGCCACCGAAGCGCCATACTTCATCTGCTTGAGCACCCGGCCGAGCATCACACCGGCCACGGCATCCACACAGCCCCCCCATTGTTCGCTCTCGAGCGGTTTGCGGGTCACCTCGCTCAGGTCGTCGCGCGCAACGATCTGGCTGGCGCCAAGCGACTTCAGGTAATCCGCCTGTTCCGGGCGCCCGGTGACGCCGGCCACCTCGTGGCCCAACGCGGCGAGGATCGCCACGGCGACCGACCCCACGCCACCGGCGGCCCCGGTGACCAGCACCGGACCCTGCTTGATACCGTGATCCTCCAGCGCCTGCACCGCGAGCATCGCGGTGAAGCCCGCCGTTCCCACCGCCATGGCCTGGCGCGTGGTCAGTCCCTCGGGCAGCGGCACCAGCCAGTCGGCCTTCACACGCGCCTTCTGCGCGTAGCCACCCCAATGCGCTTCACCCACGCGCCACCCGGTCAGCACGACCTTGTCGCCGGGCTTGTAGCGATCATCCTCCGACGACTCGACGGTGCCCGCGAAATCGATCCCCGGAACATGCGGGTAGTTCCGCACGAGCCCGCCGCCCGGCCCGACGCACAGGCCGTCCTTGTAGTTCACGGTGGAGTATTCCACCGCCACCGTGACGTCGCCATCGGGCAGACGATCCTCGCTGATCTGCTGTACGGATGCGGAAGTCTTGCCGCTCTCTTCGTCCTTTTCCACCATCAGCGCGTTGATTGTCATTCTGTCTCACCCTCTGTTTTTCTTCGTTCGATCTTCCGATACGTGGGCGCACGAACGGGACCGTTCGCGCGTTCCGACCCTCACAGCCAGAATTCGTCTCTCACGACCGCCGGGCGCTCGCCCTCCGGCGTGTCCACCATCAATTCGGTCCCGGCGTCCCAATGCGTCATCCGCACCATCCCGATCGCCACGCCCTCTCCGAAATCGGGCGAGACGGCGGCAGAAGATACATTCCCCACCACCTTTTCGCCCGCGCGGAGTGGCCAGAAACGGTCGCAGGGCGGCAGGCTTTCGGTCTCGATCGCGATGGGCCGGACCTGCCGCACGGGGCCTTCGCGGGCCACACGCAGCAGCGCATCACGGCCGACGCAACCGATGGCCGTCTCCGTGTTGCAGAACTTGCCCAGCCCGCATTCATGCGGCGTGTTGTCCCGCGTCATGTCGTTGCCGTAGCTCAGCAAGCCGCCTTCGATCCGTTCGATCGCGTTCGGACAGCCGGCGCGCACATCGAATTTCTGCCCCGCCTCCATCAGCGCATTCCAGAGCGGCATGCCGATATCGCCGCCCTCGACATAGATCTCGAACCCGCCCTGCTTGGAATAGCCCGACCGGGCGATGACCAGCGACCGCCCCTGGAATTCGAACAGGCCGAAACGGAAGAACTTGATGTCACGCACCCCGTCGCCAAACACCGCAGCCATCAGGTCGTCCGACTTCGGCCCCTGAACGGCCAGCGGCGACACGTCGGGTTCATCGACCAGAACGTCAAGACGGTAGCCATATGCAATCCCCTTGGCCCAGAGCAGCAGGTCGCTGTCGGCGATGGAAATCCACCAGCGATCCTCGCCCAGCTTCACCAGAACCGGATCGTTCAGCATCCCGCCGGTCTCGTCGACCAAGGGCATGTAGTAGCAGCGCCCGGGCAACATGCCGCGCAGGTCCCGCGGCGTCAGCATCTGCACCAGCCGGGCCGAGTCCGGACCGCGCAGTTCCACCTGGCGCTCGCACGCCACGTCCCAGACCTGCACGGCCTCCTTCAGATGCCTGTAGTCTTCGACAACCGACCGGAAGACCGTGGGCAGCAGCATGTGATTGTAAACGGTGTAGCCTTTCACCCCGGCCGCCTCGACGCCGTCGCTGAAAGGTGTGCGTCGAAGCCGACGCGAGGGTGCGATCATGGCCATCAGGCATCCTCCGGCATCAGGAACAGATCCGACACGGGCGCAGTCTGCCCCGCGGCGGTCAACATCGCGTGCACCTGCCCGCGGTGGTGGGTCTGGTGGTTCAGGAAATGGACGACGCAAAGCGCCAACGGCCTCGTTACCTCGCGCCCCGCGGCACCCGAGAACCAGGTCAGGTTGCCCTTGAGCGCCACCGTGTCCAGATCCTCCGCCCAGAGCTTGATCCTGCCGTCCATCCGGAACCGCTCTGCCGACCAGACCGAGATCGTGGGCGTGATCCCGGTGCTGTCGGCAATCCCGCAGCCGGGCGGGCCGATGGTTGGCTCGAACCGGCTCATCCAGATCCTGTCGCCCCAGAGCAGATGGTTGAGCGTGGCCAGGATCGAGCCGAAGAACGCGCCGCGGTCGCGGGTCAACTCCGCCTCGTCCATTGCCTCAACAATGCGAGACAACTGCCTGTTCTGCCAGGCATTGTAGCGCGCCATCACCCGCACGTAGCTTGCGTCGATCATGTGCGCCCTGGGCCGGTCCAGTGGACCGGGATTATGTCGCCCGACTTGCCTTCGAAGTCCCAGACACGGCCGTAATCGCGCACCTTGGATTTCAACCCGATCGCCGGATAGATCGTCGGCCCCATCCAGTATTGCGTGTTCTGCATGGACACCGGCACCTCGGGGTCCTTGCCCGGGATCATCTCGATCTCCCCCTGGATCTTCCGGCCGACGATGATGCGGCGACGTCGGCCGTCCTTCTCGATCACCACCTTCTCTCGCTCGGCGCCGAGGATCTCGGACACAAGGAAGTGAAAGACCCCGGTATTGCCGCCCGCGGCTCCCGACAGGATCTTCAGCACACCGTTATAGGCCTTGTCGCTGGCCTTTTCGTCGACATAGACGGCGACCTTCCAGTTGCCTTCGGCCATGCGCCCGGGGATGTCGATCAGCAGCGCCACATTCAGTCCGGCGAGGCTTTCTCCTTCGAAGTGCCCCTCGTCGATCTGCATCGCGAACCAGGTCTGACAGTAGCCGTAGGTCGGCGGGTGCTGGCCCAGAGAGATCCCGCAGGGGCACACGACCTCGCAGGAGCAGTTCATGAACAGCTCGCCCTTGATCTCCCAATCCGTCGGGGTCATCTGGCGCCGTCCCGGGTTGGGCATGCGCTGATCGATCCGTTGCGAAATCGGCAAACGGTCGGCGTCGGGGCGTGTTCGCTGAGCCATGTTCTATCCTCCCATGAGCGGCCAAAGCACCACGCCGACCCCACCCAGGATCAGCGCGGCCCCCGCCGGTTTGGTCACGTGATGCCCGATCTGGGGCAGTTTCTCGATCACCATAAAGAGCGTCGCCAGCCCCATCCAGAGCAGGCTCATCATGCCGCCCACAAAGCCCAGTGCCATGAACCCCCAGCAGCATCCCGCGCAAAAGGTGCCCAGGCCCACACCCATCCGCACGCCGCCGCCGAAGCCCGTACGCCAGTGGGCGAGATAGTAGCCCATCGGCGAGTGACAGACACCGTGACAGATTTCCTTGGTGCGGGAGAACTGAAACAGGCCGACCGCGATCAACAGCCCCGCCGCGAACCAGCGCGATCGGGGAATCCCCAGCATGTCGATGACGCCGCCAAACAGCAGTGCAAGCTGCGCGCCCGCGATTGCCGCGGCAAAGAGGATCCAGACGATGGAGTATCCCAGAACGACGCCAAGCCAGCCCGTGCGCGAGCCGTTCGCGCTGACCATCAGATCCTCGTAAGCGGTAAGGGTCGGCACCAGCGTCGGCAGCATCATCGCCGCCATCATCGCGGCCCACATGCCGAAAAGCGGAGCGAACTCCGCCATCGGCATCTTCATGTCCATCCGCGGGTCCATCGCGGCCATCGCCTGCGCCATGGCGTTCGGTCGCCCGATCAGGTCGAGCCCCATGCCCGTCGCCATGCCATAGAGCCACCACCACGCAAGCAAGATGGTCGCGAAAAAACCAAGCCACAGGATCGAACGAAGTTGAAGCGTCACGCCTGTCCCCACACGTTTCAAGACAGGAGTGCCAGACCCCTCACGCCGGCGCAAACCGAAAATGTGCAGGCTGACGCGGAACAGCGGCGCGGCGACACCGGGCCTGGCCCGCCGCGACACCGGGACGCCCGCAGCGCGCCGTATCGTGAAAACCGCCGCCCCGGATTTTCCACGCCGAAAGGGCGCGAGCCGCCCAACCGCGAGCCCTAGGTTCCTCCATTCCCGCAGTTTGAGGGGCCAAGGTGTCTCGATTCCGGATACGTTTTTTCAAATTGAAAAAGCGATCCGTCAGCCATCGCGTTTCCATACCGCGACCTTCTGGCCCCTGGGTCCTCGGTTTTCCTGATACGAGCGAATCAATCGATCCATCGCGCGCCGCGTGATCAGGCGGTGATCTTCCGAAAACCCGAGCGAGGCGACCATCTTCCAATGTCCGTACATCAACGACACGAAGAGATAGGACAGTTCTTCCGCCGGCTGCCCGGCCAGTTCGGGATATTGCACCGCGAATTCCTGGCCCAGAACGTGGCCGAGCAATCCGTACTGCCCGGCCAACTCCTCGCGGATGCGCGGAACCCCGGCAGACAGAGACATGAGCGCATCGTAGACCTCATCGTCGCGCGGTTTGGGCGACCCGTCGAGCAGGTCAAAGTAGAAGTCGAGGAACATTTCCACCCGTGCGGGGCCTTCCAGGGAACCGGCAGTCCGCGTGAGCGTGTCGCGGTATCGCCCGGCCAGGTGGTCGCAGACCTGGATCATGAGGCACTCGGGATCAGGGAAGTGATAGCGCACCAGTTGCCGCGACACGCCCGCCTCCCGCGCGATGATGTCATACGAGATATGCGGCAGACCCTGCTTTTTCAGCGCCACGACGGCGCCCTGCACAATGGCGGCCTTCCGGTCCTCGGCGGCGTTGATCTCCCGGTCGTCGATTATGTGTGACTTCATCTGAAAAACCCAAAACATCATGAAACGAAAAGACTTGGCCATATCACGTCAAGCCGAGGTTATTCTCAAGGTCCCTGTTCGGTCGCTTTCGTTTCGAAAGTACACCCGCCTCGTCATGCGGGGCTCACAGGTGTCACGGGCTTGCTTGCCTTGCAGTGCTCGCCGCCCTAGCTCACCCTCATGGTTGCTGCTCTCAACATTCTTGCCTGCATTCTCACGATCATCTTCGGGCTGTTCGGGTTTCTTGCCCCACGCTACACCGCGTCGGTGCTGGATCTTGCGCCTACGTCCAGCACGATGGGATTGAGCGAAATGCGCTCCTCCGTTGGCGGCCTGTTCGTCGTCGCGGGTCTTGCCGCACTCTGGATCGATGCGCCGGTCGCCTACGCGATCGTCGGCTTTGCATTTGCCGGCGCCGCACTCGGGCGCGGCGTGTCACTGATTCTCGACCGGCCGCCGCGGGGCAAGGTCCTGCTCTTCGGTGGGATCGAGGCGGCGCTGGCCGTGTGGCTGGTTCTGGCGAATCTCTGAGTTGCGATCGGACCGCCCGAACCGTGGTTCCCGGTTTCTGACGGGAAACATCGGCTTGCGTGGCGATATTCGCGCGCGAAACGCGTGGTGTCCGATCGCGGCCGACGCTTGTAAACCGCCCGGTGCTCGCCTATCTTCAAGGTGTTCTTCGGAACTATGGACATAAACGCGCTCGTAATAAGCGGATCGGACCCGGGGGCGGTACCCGGCGGCTCCACCAGACTCCTTCATTTGAGGACCAAGGGGCCGAAACAGGATCGACGAACGTCTAAAGGGGTTAGCTTTGTCCCGGTGAGGTACCACCGTTATCGGTCCAAAACGTACAGTTGCAAATGACAACCGTGCTCCGGTCGCTCTGGCTGCGTAAGCAGTCCGAAAGACCGAAACTTAAGCCCTTGCGCCTAGCAGCGTAAGGCGGGGTTCGCAGGCACCTGGCAACAGAAGCCTGCACTTTCCCTCAAGACTCAAGTTTCCATCGGATCGCGCTGAATCCATGGGCATTCCGCGCCGCGCCCGGTTTGAAAATAACCGATAACCGGCGATGGGTCGCCACTTGTCACGTCCCATGCAGCCAAGGCGGGAAAAACCGGTCGAATGCCTCTTTTTTCTTCCTGTAAATCACCTATGCTCAGGGCAAGGAAAGCCATGGGGATGGCATGAGTAACGGCATCGAATATGGCAATCTGATGCATGAGGCCATGCGGGGTCTCATCCGGAAAGTTCTTGCGCAGGTTGCGCGCGAGGGGCTTCCGGGCTCACATCATTTCTTCATTACCTTCGACACGTCGCACCCCGATGCGGAGCTTGCCGACTGGTTGTCCGACCGCTACCCGACCGAGATGACGGTGGTCATGCAGCACTGGTACGACAATCTCGAGGTTGGTGACGACGGCTTCTCCGTCACGTTGAATTTCGGCGACCAGCCGGAACCGCTCTACATTCCCTATGACGCCATCAAGACCTTCGTCGACCCGTCGGTGGAGTTCGGGCTGCGGTTCGAGGCTCACGAGGCCGAGGAGGAAGGCGGAACGGTGGCGGCCGTCGACCCCGACAAGGCGGCCACGGCCAGCGGGCCGGAAAAGGACAAGGAAGACAGGGAAAAGGCCGAAGCGGACGTCGTGTCGCTGGACAGTTTCCGCAAGCACTGACCTCTGCCTGTCCTGCCCCGACGTTTCCCGATGGATTCCAGCGGCTTGCCAAAGCCTTCACGCGGCAGATTGCCTTGCCGGGCGGGGCTCGGTAAACCGTCGGCAAAACGCACAAGCCCGGAGAGACCGACCATGGCGCAGACCCGCACCGAAACCGACAGCTTTGGCCCGCTGGAGGTGCCCGCCGACAAGTACTGGGGCGCCCAGACGCAGCGGTCGATCCTGAACTTCCCCATCGGCTGGGAGAAGCAGCCCGTGGCCATCGTTCGCGCGCTCGGCGTGATCAAGAAGGCCTGCGCGATGCAGAACAAGGTGCAGGAAACGCTCGACGCGAAGCTCGCCGACGCGATCATCGAGGCCGCTGGCGAGGTGATCGACGGCAAGTTCGACGACAACTTCCCGCTGGTGGTCTGGCAGACCGGCTCGGGCACGCAATCCAACATGAACGCCAACGAGGTGATCGCGAACCGCGCGATCGAGATCCTGGGCGGCGAGATCGGCTCGAAGGATCCGGTGCATCCCAACGACCACGTCAACATGGGGCAGTCGTCGAACGACACCTTCCCCACGGCAATGCACATCTCCGCCGCGATGACCGCCCACGACGTGCTCCTGCCGGGGCTGGAAAAGCTGCACGCGGCGCTGGAAAAGAAGGTCGCGGAGTTCGACGGGATCATCAAGATCGGCCGCACCCACACGCAGGACGCGACACCGCTGACCCTGAGCCAGGAATTCTCCGGCTATGCCCATCAAGTCGCGATGGGCATCGCGCGGGTGAAGGGCGCCCTGGGCCGCATCTACGAACTGGCCCAAGGCGGCACGGCGGTCGGCACCGGGCTCAACACGCGAAAAGGCTGGGCAGAGGCGGTGGCCGCCAACATGGCCGAGATCACCGGGCTGCCCTTCGTCACCGCGCCCAACAAGTTCGAGGCGCTCGCCGCCCATGACGCGATGGTGGAAATCTCCGGCGCGCTCAAGACAGTCGCCGCGAGCCTTTTCAAGATCGCCAACGACATCCGCCTGCTGGGCTCCGGCCCCCGGTGCGGTCTGGGCGAGTTGATCCTGCCGGAGAACGAGCCCGGGTCGTCGATCATGCCGGGCAAGGTGAACCCCACTCAATGCGAGGCGCTGACCCAGGTTTGCGCCCATGTCATGGGCAACGACGCGGCCGTGGGCTTCGCCGGCAGCCAGGGACATTTCGAGCTCAACGTCTACAAGCCGATGATGGCCTACAACGTGCTGCAGTCCATGCAGCTTCTGGGCGACGCGGCCTCGGCCTTCACCGACAACCTCGTGGACGGGTTGCGTGCCGACGCGGCCCGCATCGACCGTCTGATGCGGGAATCGCTGATGCTGGTCACCGCGCTGGCGCCCGAGATCGGCTATGACAACGCCACAAAGGTTGCCAAGACCGCGCACAAGAACGGCACGACCCTGAAGGAAGAGGCGATCAAGCTCGGTTTTGTCGACGAGGAGACCTTCGACCGCGTGGTACGCCCCGAACAGATGATCGGCCCCAAGGGCTGACCCACATGCGCCCGGTCCAAGGCCGGGCGCATCGTCTGTCTATGGCGGCACCCCGCCCTTTTCCGGGTCAACGAGTCATGCGAGGATGTCGGGATGAGCACGGTCACCAATCTCAACAAGTTCCGCAAACAGAAAGCCCGGCAGGACAAGCGCGCGCAAGCCGCTGAAAACACCGTGAAGTTCGGCCGGTCCAGGGCCGAGAAGGATGCGGAGAAAGCGCGCGCCGACAAGGCGTCGCGCGACCTCGACGGGCACAAGCGCGAGACATGAGCGGCCGACCGGTCAAGCGGTCCCTGACGCTGCGCGGACACCGGACTTCGGTCTCGCTCGAGGATGCGTTCTGGCAGACCTTCCGCGAGATCGCGCGCGCCGAAGGCAAGGCGATCAACGAACTGGCCTCGGAAATCGACGCGGACCGCGGAACGGATGTCGGGCTCGCCTCCGCGATCCGGGTCTTTGTCCTTCAGCGGGTCAAGGCGCGCTGATCGCGCTGGGGCCAGGCGCGCCCGTTAGGCTCCCCGATCAGACGACGGATGCGCGATAGATCTGGTCGATGTTCGATCCGATGGCGGTGGCGAATTCTTCATCCGACATCTGCTTTTTCAGACCTTCGGTCAACGCGCGGCTGAAGCTCGCGATCATCTTTCCGTTCTGCGCCAGAAGCTTGCAGGCCTCGTCGGTCGAGTATCCGCCCGACAGCGCCACGACACGCATCACCCGCGGGTGGTCGGCCAGCACGTCGAAGAAATTCGCCTCAGATGGCAGGGTCAGCTTCAGCATGACATCCTGATCCTCGGACAGGCCGTCGAGATGGCGCAGGATCTCGTCCCGCATGATCGCCTCCGCCTCGGCCTTGGTGGTGGACTTGATGCTGACCTCCGGTTCGAGGATCGGCACGAGACCGGCCGCGCAGACCTGCCGGGCCACGTCGAATTGCTGCGCCACGTTGGCCGCTATGCCCTCGGCATTCGCTTCGTGGATGACCGACCGCTCCTTCGTCCCGAAGATCCCCATCGATTTCGCGCGCTTCAGAACCGCATCCAGACCGGGCATCGGTTTCATCAGCTGGCAACCATTCGCCGTCTCCTCCAGCCCCTTGTCGATCTTGAGGAACGGCACGATGTGTTTCTCCGACCAGAGGTATTCCGCGACCGGCTTGCCCGCGATCTCCTCGTCGAGTGTCCGTTCGAACAGGATGGCGCCAATCACCTTGGCGGAGGTGAAATCGGGTGCGAGGATGATGCGCTCCCGCATCTTCTGGATTTCCGCGAACATCTCCGCGTCGTTGCCGTAGTCACACTCGCTGACGCCATAAAGCGCGAGCGCCTTCGGGGTCGACCCGCCCGATTGATCCAGCGCGGCGATGAAGCCCGCGCCCCGTTCCATCTGTGCCCGCATTTCCGCCTGATCCGACATGGAGAAACCCCTCTGATTCCGATTTTCCGACTGTCTAATCCAAGCCTGCGCCCGATGATACCTGTTAGCGGCGGACAACCTTAAGCCGGATGCCCGACCGGCTGCGGACCGTCAGGTGGGCCACCGGCACAGGTACGTCGCCTGCCACCGGTTCGACCCGCAGCGACTTCAGCAGATGCGCGAGGATCAGCGGCCCTTCGACCATGGCGAAGCCCGCGCCGGTGCAGACCCGCGGCCCGGCGGAGAACGGGATGAAGGCCTCGCGCTGGCACCGTGCGCCGTTTTCCGTATGCCACCGGCCGGGATCGAACGCGTCCGGCTCCTCCCACAGGCGGGTGTGCCGGTGCAGATGCCAGGGGCTCAGCACGATCTGCGCGCCAGGCGCTACGGGGCGGCCGCGGAACATCTCGGGCTGCGTGGCCTCCCGGACCATCATCGGCACCGGCGGATAAAGCCGCAGCGCCTCGCGGAACACGTCGCGCGTCACTTTCAGCCGGGACATGGCGGCGAAGTCACAGGTCCCCAGCGAGTGGGCCTCCTCGGCCACGCGGTCCTGCCATTCAGGATGGGTGGCGAGCAGGTAGAGCGTCCAGGCGAGCGCGGAGGCGCTGGTCTCGTGCCCGGCAAGGAAGAAGATCGCGACCTGATCTACCATTTCCGCGGGAGAGAAGCGTTCACCCGTCACCGGGTCCGTGCGGGTCAAGATCTTGGTCGCCAGATCGTCGGGCGCTGCCCCGGCGGCGATGGCCGCGGCGCGGATGTCGGTCAGTTCCTCGATCAGCGTCCGGATCCGCGCGGCGCTGGCCCGCGTCCCGCGTCGGAAAAAGCGCGGCAGCCACGCGGGCAGCGGCAGGAAGGCCGCAAGGTTCACGATCGGCTGGCTGCGCTGGTAGCGCTTGAATTCGGCAAACACCTGGCGGGCGATTTCGTGGTCGATCGGGATGGAGAAGAGCGTGCGGAAGATCACGTCCGCCGCCGCGTGGCTGGTCTCCGGTTCGATCTCGACCACCTGCCCCGCTTGCCGGTGGAACCGGGCGGCGGCGGCCTCGGCCGCATCCCACATCGACGGGAAGGTGTCGCGCAGCCGCCCCCCCTCGAACGCCGGGTCGATGATGCGGCGCTGACGTTCCCACACCTCGCCGTTGGTCAGGAACACCGAATTGCCCAGCAGCGGGCGCAGCCCCTCGGCCACGCGGTTCGATTTCGGAAAATCGCGCGGCCGGTCCTTCAGTACCGTCTGGATCTGGTCGGGCTGATTGATCAGGTAGGAGCGGAAAAACGGCGTCCGGAATTCCGCCATCCAGGCGCGGTAGAGCCGTTCGGGCTGCGCCGACAGGATGTCTTGGCGAAAGAGCCGCACATAGCGCCAGAGCGACACGCGATCTGCACGACTGGGCGGTTTCGGTGGCAGGACACCCGTCATGCGGCGACGGAGG
>CBDUPF010000113.1:0-11486 GCA_965369035.1 uncultured Aliishimia sp. | reverse complement strand
CAACGATGGGGGCTGAAGCTCTGGCGAGCGGCGTTCTTCTACGATCCGGATACCGAACCGATTGAAGGGCGAAGCGACGCATGGAATCGAGGACGGGAATTGGTGCGCGGTGCGGCACATTGCGGAGCCTGCCATACGCCGCGCAATCTTGCGGGAGGCCGCGATATCGGTGCTTCCTTTGCAGGCAACGCCCAGCTTCCCGGTGGCAGCAAGGCCCCCGCGATACGGCCAAAAGACCTGGTCAAAAATGACTGGACGGTTTCAAACCTCGCTTATGCGCTCCAGACCGGCATCACCCCTTCGGGCGATGCTTTCGGCGGCAGCATGGCGGAAGTGGTTCGCGAGGGAACTCGGTTTCTGACACCTGCCGATCGCGAAGCGATGGCGCTTTTCCTGCTGAACAAGGACACGGTCGAGGCGGAGAACCCCGCGTCGAACTAACACCACGCGGGGGCAACACGCCCCCGCTTTCTCGAGGATCGAAATGAGACAAACACGTCGGGATTTCTTGCGCCATGCAACACTGGCGGCCTGCGCGGCGGCCATCCCGCAGTCGGCTTTTGCCGCGACCCCGTTCGAGGACCTGATTGCCAAGGTTGCACGTCGACAGCTTCTTCCGGACACCTACCCGGAAACAGAGATCTGGGGCTATGACGGCCTCGTTCCGGCCCCGGAAATCAGGGTCACACAAGGCGATCGGGTGCGTCGCAGGTTTCGCAACGAGGTACCCGATCCCAGTTCGGTTCACTGGCACGGAATCCGGATCGACAACGCGATGGATGGCGTTTCAGGGCTGACCCAAGAGGCCGTAGCGCCGGGTGGAACCTATGACTACGACTTCGTCGTACCGGACGCGGGCACCTATTGGTATCACGCGCATAATCGCTCATACGAGCAAGTCGCGCGTGGTCTGCGCGGTGCCTTGATCGTCGAAGAGGTCGATGGACCGGACATCGACCGCGAGGAAGTCATCGTTCTGGAGGACTGGTTGCTCGACCCTGAGAGCGGGCAGCTGTTCGACAATTTCGAACAGCCCATGATGATGAGCCACGGTGGACGTACCGGCAACTTTATCACGACCAACGGGCGCTATGACCTGACCTTGCCCGCGCAGCGCAACGAGCGCATTCGCTTGCGGATCATCAACGCAGCAAGCGCTCGAATTTTCCCGCTGAGGCTCTCTGGATTCAGTGGCTGGACGGTGGCCGTGGATGGAATGCCAACCGGCCAACCCCAGTCGGTTGACGGCGAGTTGATCCTCGGCCCGGCACAGCGCGTCGACTTAATTGTGGATGTGACCGAAGACGAAGGCGGCACCGCCCAATTGCTTCGCATCGGCGATGATGATCAACTGACCCCGTTGGTGAGTTTTCTGGTCAACGGCACAGCCAGTTCAGTACCAAGAGGCAAGCCACTGCCGTTGCCGCCGAACCCCGCGGCACACGCCCCGGACCTTGCCGATGCGCGTGATTTGCGACTGGTCATGTCCGGCGGGGCAATGGGGCGAATGCAGTCCGCATTGCTTGGCGGGGAACGTCTTGGATTCCGTCAGCTTGCCCAAGCGGGCAAATTCTGGGCCCTGAATGATGTCGCCGAAATGACCTACACGCCACTGGCCGATCTATCCCTGAACGAGCCGGTGCGCCTGAAGATCGAGAACCAGACCGTTTTCCCACATGCGATGCACCTGCACGGGATGCATTTCCGCGAGCTGCGCCCCGACGGCGCGTTCGGGCCGATGCGGGACACGATCCTGTTGGCCGGCAACGAGTCCCGGGAGATCGCCTTTACGGCAGACAATCCCGGCAAGTGGCTGTTCCATTGCCACATGCTCAGCCACGCCGCATCTGGCATGACAACCTGGATACGGGTCACATGAGATATCTCGTTTGGTCCCTTCCGATCACTGTCGCAGCAGCCGCCTTCACGTATTGGCTCTCGACCAGTGCATCCTCGGATGTCGGCAGCGCGTCCAGGGCGGAGAGCTACGACATCGAAGAAGGCGCGTTGCTCTACGCAGAAAACTGTGCGTCTTGTCATGGCGCGGGTCTGGAAGGCCAGCCGGAATGGCGAACGCCCGGCGCGGATGGGCGCCTGCCAGCACCACCACATGATGAGACGGGTCACACCTGGCATCATCCTGACAGCCTGCTCTTCGATTACACAAAACTGGGGGGTGCGGCGCTTCTGGCGCGTCAGGGCGTCGAATTCGACAGTGGCATGCCCGGTTTCGCAGACGTGCTGACCGACCAGCAAATTCACAACATCCTGGCCTTCATCCGGTCCACCTGGCCAGACCGCATCCGCGAAGTCCAGGCCGCGCGGACAGAAGCCGACGAACAACGGGGAGAGAACTAAAATGCGTTTCAGACAAGCCTTCACGACGGTCGCGATAGCTGCCTTGCTTCCGATACCGGCACTCGCGGACGAACTGTCAGAGTCCCGGGTCAAGGAACTTGTGCTCGAGGCAATCCGCGAGAACCCGGAGATTGTCATGGAGGCCGTGGCGATCCTCGAACAAAGGCAGGCGCAAGCGCAGGAGCTCAGTCAGGCCCAAGTTCTGAATGACCAGCGCGATCTGATCGAGAACGATCCGAATGCGCCGGTTCTCGGCAACCTGGAAGGGGACGTCACTGTTGTGGAATTTTTCGACTACAACTGTCCCTATTGTCGGCGGGTCAAACCCGAGGTGCGGGCTTTGATCGAAGACGATCCCAACATTCGCCTCGTCTATCGTGAATGGCCCATTCTCGGAGACGGATCGGTGTTTGCCGCGAAAGCGGCCTTGGCAGCGCGCAAGCAGGACAAATACGAAGAGTTTCACTGGGCAATGATGGGGCTGGAAGGCCGCGCGGAAGAGGCCTCCGTGCTGCGCGTGGCCGAGGAGATCGGCCTGGATATCGCGCAGTTGCGCAAGGACATGGAGGCCCCCGAGGTCGAAGAGCACATTGCGACATCCATGCAACTGACCCAAGCTCTGGGCTTTAACGGCACGCCGTCTTTCGTGATCGGGGATGCGCTGGTCCCGGGCTTCGTCGAAAAGGCGCAGCTTGCCGACTTGGTCGAGGAAGCCCGCAAAGTCGAAGACTGAAATTCTGTGCCCGGACCACCCTTGGGTGGTCCAGGCACTGCATCAAGCGGCCGCAGGTTCCACGTTGTAGCCCGCATCCCGAATGATCGCTTGGACCTGATCGGCTGGTAACACGCTGTCGACATGCACCTGTCGGGCAGAAAGGTCACATTCTACGCCTGCATTCGGATCTGCGCTCTTCACCGCGCTTTCGATTGCTGCGGTGCAATGCCCACAGCTCATGTCCGGAACGCTGAACTTCATCGGAACCACTCCTTGATCTGATTTCTATCGGTGACATGGGGCTTCCCCCCGCTGGAAGGTCAAGTGAAGAAATTTATTTGGCGCCCTCCCATTGACCCTCCAGTAACTGGAAGCCTCATATTCCACTTCGAATGGAAAAACAGGTGACACATATGCCCGAACCCAAACAGATCAGCCTGCCGATCGAAGGCATGTCATGCGCGTCCTGCGTTGGCAGGGTCGATCGCGCATTGAATGCAATCGACGGCGTAGAGGATGTGTCGGTGAACCTTGCCTCGGAAACTGCTCGCATGAGCGTGGACGCGCTCAAGCGCATTCCCGACATCATCGAATCCCTTCGCGAGCTGGGCTACCCCGCGCGGAAGGCCAGGGCCGAACTCACGATTGCAGCGATGTCCTGTGCCTCTTGCGTCGGGCGGGTCGATAAGGCGCTTGCCGCGGTGCCCGGGGTGGTCGAGGTGAACGTCAACCTCGCCTCAGAGACGGCGACGGTCGTTTACGTCGAAGGTCTTGTCACGACATCCGATCTGATCGAATCAAGCGGCGCGGCAGGGTATCCAGCAACCGTGGCAACGGCCCAGGCCGGTGACGACAGAGTTGCGCGCAAGGAGGAAGAGGCTCAGGCGCTTGCCAAACGGGTCACCTTTGCGGCCATCCTCGCCTTGCCGGTCTTCCTGATCGAAATGGGTGGCCACGTCATTCCGGCCGTTCATATGCTGATCGAGACCACGATTGGCCAGCAGACGAGTTGGCTTCTTCAGTTCGTGCTGACGACAATCGTTCTCTTCGGCCCGGGCCGGACGTTTTACACCAAGGGTTTCCCGGCCTTGTTCCGGGGTGCCCCCGACATGAACAGCCTCGTCGCGGTCGGCACCGGGGCGGCTTACCTTTATTCCGTGGTTGCGACATTCGTACCGTCGGTCCTGCCTGACACGCTGCGCACCGTCTATTTCGAGGCGGCAGCGGTCATCGTCGTTCTGATCCTTCTGGGGCGGTTTCTTGAAGCGCGCGCCAAGGGGAGAACGGGCGCGGCCATCCAGAAGCTATTAGGGCTTCAGGCGCGGACTGCACGCGTGATGCGGGACGGAGAAAGCGTCGAGATCGAGATCGATGCGCTGGTTCAGGGTGACATCGTCATCGTGCGCCCTGGTGAACGCATCGCGGTCGATGGCGAGGTCATCGAGGGGACCAGCCGCGTCGACGAAAGCATGCTGACAGGCGAGCCGATCCCCGCTGAAAAAGGTGCCGGAGATACGGTGACCGGCGGGACGGTCAACGGCGCCGGAGGCCTGCAGTTCCGCGCCACGCGGGTCGGCGCCGACACGACCCTGGCGCAGATTATTCGCATGGTCGAAGAGGCCCAGGGCGCCAAACTGCCGATCCAGGGATTGGTCGACCGGATCACCTTGTGGTTCGTGCCTGCCGTGATGGCGATCGCGGCGGCGACCGTGCTGGTCTGGCTGGTTTTCGGGCCTGATCCGGCCCTGACAATGGCGCTGATCGCCGGTGTGTCGGTGCTGATCATCGCGTGCCCCTGCGCGATGGGGCTTGCGACGCCGACCTCGATCATGGTCGGGACGGGACGTGCTGCGGAAATGGGTGTCCTGTTCCGTAAAGGTGACGCCTTGCAGCAACTTGATTCCGTTGATGTGGTCGCCCTCGACAAAACAGGCACGGTGACCGAGGGGCGACCCGCACTGACTGACCTTGTGCTGGCGGAAGGGTTCGATCGCCCAACAACGCTCTCGAAGATCGCTGCCGTGGAGTCGCTCTCCGAGCATCCTGTCGCGGACGCCATCGTGCGGGCCGCGCGGGCCGAGGGCGCACCTCTTGTGGCGGCCGAAGGCTTTCAATCGGTCACAGGTTACGGCGTGCGCGCCGTGGTCGAAGACGTGGAGGTGTTGGTTGGGGCCGACCGCTACATGGCGCGCGAAGGCATTGACGTCTCGGCATTGGCTCCAGAGGAAACGAAGATCGCAAGCAAGGGTCGCACGGCGCTTTACGCTGCCATAGATGGGCGTGTCGCCGCCGTGATCGGCGTGGCCGATCCGGTCAAACCGGCAAGCCGCGCAGCCATCGCAGCGCTGCACGAAAAGGGTCTTGCGGTTGCGATGATCACCGGCGACAAACGCGAAACCGCCGAAGCCATCGCCCGCGAAACCGGTATCGACCACGTCATCGCCGGCGTCCTGCCGGACGGCAAGGTTGCGGCGCTCGACAGTTTGCGCCAAGGGAACAAGCGCATCGCCTTTGTCGGCGACGGGATCAACGACGCCCCGGCGCTGGCGCATGCCGATGTGGGCATCGCCATTGGAACCGGCACCGATGTGGCCATCGAATCTGCGGATGTCGTCCTGATGTCGGGCGATTTGCGCGGCGTGGTGAACGCCTTCGAAGTATCGCGGCGGACCATGCGCAACATCCGGCAGAACCTGTTCTGGGCCTTTGCCTACAACGTGGCACTTATTCCGGTCGCTGCCGGGGTGCTTTATCCCGCCTTTGGGTTGCTCCTGTCACCAATCCTTGCGGCGGGTGCGATGGCGTTGTCCTCGGTGTTTGTCCTGACCAATGCCCTGCGGCTGCGGCGCATCGCGCCTGCGATGGACGAGCAGCGCGCAATCCCGGCAGAGCTGGCAGCCGCCACTCCTGCTCCAGCAGAATAACGGAGGTTCGACATGAACATCGGAGACGTTGCCCGACAATCGGGTGTGCCCCCAAAAACAATCCGCTACTACGAGGACATCGGGCTGATCCGCCCGAACCGTAGCGAGAACGGCTACCGCGCGTTCACCGAGAGCCACATTCACAAGCTGGCGTTTCTGGGTCGCGCACGGGCCTTGGGGTTCACCATCGAAGATTGCAGGACGCTCCTGTCGCTCTACGAGGATGAAAACCGCGAAAGCATGCAAGTGAAGGCGGTTGCGGAAGACCATCTGCGCCAGATCGAGGAAAAGATCGCGAAACTGCAATCCATGCGCGCGACGCTCGCCGAACTGGTGGAAAAATGTGCCGGGGATCACCGGCCCGACTGCCCCATCATCGAGGATCTGTCGCCGGAGCGGTTGGCCAAGTGACAGGCAAGAAGGGGCTGTACCTCAGAACCAGATCGCGCGGACCGGCATCCAGATACCCATGAAGATCATCATCAGGTTTTCCGTCAGCGAAATGAACCCCAGCGGGACGGAACTGTCACCGCCGACGCAGGCGCATTTCAGCTCTCTCTTGTCGATATAAACAGCCTTGAACACGCTGACAGCGCCGACCGTGCCGATAAACAGGGCGACAGGCGCCGAGAGCCACAGCAGCGCGCCGGCAGTCATCAGGACACCTGCCAACGCTTCGCCGAACGGGTAGACCTTGCCGTATCGCACCCATTTGCGCGCCAGCAGATCGTAGTTGAGGAACATCGTCGAAAACCCTTCGACATCCTGCAATTTCTGGATCGCGAGAATGGTCATGGACAGCGAAATGAACCATTCGAACCCCCGCAAGGTAAGGACCGACCCGTACTGGTGCCAAGACAGGCCCAATGCCAACAGCGCGGCAACGGAAAAGATCGCGATGACCGGCTGGTAGGTCGTGTCGCTTTGCTCTTCCTCGGGTGGGTCAATGTCGAAAAACACCCTGAGATCATCGTAACCGCCGATCCGTTCGTCCCCGATGAAAGTCTGCGGCGTCGTCTCGACCCCGTGCTTCTCCATGAAAGCATCGGTGTCTTCACGGGTGTCAAGCGGATGGTCTTCCACCTCGAAGCCTTGCCGCTCCAGCAGGTCTTTCGATTTCAGACCGTAGGGGCAGACATGGCCCGGCATGACCATGCGATAAAGCTGCGCGGATTTACTGTCTGTGTCGCGGGGCATGTCCTTTCCTCCTTATCCGCTGCACGTAAGTTGACCACGGAACCCGGCTTCGTAGTCGGTTCCCGCGCTGACGATCAGATCGGTCAGGTCACCGTTCGTCTCTGCGATCTCGGCCGACAGCGGGCCTTCAGAAAATGCATTTTCGCCCTGCGCATTCAGGCGCACCAGATCACCGCTGATCTTCATTGCGGCGGCAGACCCTTCGCCGGTTTCACCAGTCACCAGTACAGCCGGACTGTCCGAGGTGTAAGCAAAGCGGCAATTTCCGCCATTCGGGAACACCGCAGCGATTTCGTCTTCCGTCAGAAACTCAGGATCGACCTTCGACACGACCTCCGTTTGAAGCGCCTGTTGCGCATCCACAACCTGCGCCGGCGTTTCGCTTCGCGTGGCCGATGCTTCGCCGTTTGCTCCAATGTCAGCAATAAGGTAGCGCATTTCGGCGATTTCCTTGTCCTGCGCATAGATAATGTCGTCTGCGAGCCCCCGGACGCGCGGGTCGGTGATCTCGGCACGAGTCGACGTCATGATGGCGATCGAGTGGTGCGGGATCATGGCGCGCATGTAGGACCTGTCCTGCACCGTGAATTGCCCGCGAACCAGCCAGAGGCTCGCCGCGAAAAGGACTATTGCGCCAACGAAAATCGCGATGTTGGCTTTGGTGTTCTGATACATGGACAACATGTACGCCAACATGATCACGGCCATGGTCGCCCCCATCAGGATGGCCATGTAAAGGCGTGTCTCCGAAAAGAAGATATGGCCCCAAAGATAGGTGTTCAGGTACATCAGAACGAACATGACCACGGTCGATGTTCCGATCATCATAAAGAATCGTGAGTAGTGCATTTCCAGTCACCTCCTTGCAGTTCTCTGTAAAACAACAACATTCCAGCGCTGGAGAGTTCCAAAAGCACGAATTTTCGTAGTTTCAAGGCAACAAAGGCGCGTCGTTTGCCCCGGTTCACGGCTTCTTTTCTTTGCCCCTGACGCGCACTGAATTTTCATGGGTCCGAGGAGATCGCGCCATGCAGAATTTCACGAGACGAGAATTGATTTGTGCCGGAGCGATGGGTTGCTTTCTGCCCACAACTGCCTGGGCCCACAAAGTCAAATTGCCCGAACGGTTCGAACCACAATTGGTAAACACCCGTCGTGGTGACTGGGTTAAAGGCGATGTCCACGTCGTTCCCGACGATTTTTTCCTTTATTTCATGCTCGAGGACGGGATGGCGATCCGCTACGGGGTCGGGGTAGGGCGCAAAGGTTTGTACGAACCCGGAGAGTTCACGGTAGCGCGCAAGGCCAAATGGCCATGGTGGCGGCCAACGAACGCCATGATCCGGCGCGAGCCACGCAAATACGCAAAGTACAAGGATGGACTGAAAGGCGGGCCAAACAACCCGCTCGGGGCCCGCGCGCTCTATCTCTACGATGCCGAGGGACGCGATACCTATCTTCGCATTCATGGAACGAACGCCCCGGAGACAATTGGGTCTGCCGTGTCGAATGGATGCGCGCGGTTGACGAATGAACATGTGAAGGATCTGTACGAACGCGTTGAAATCGGCGCCCGCGTCTTCCTGTATCCCAAAGTGACAACGGCGTGAGGAGTGTTCTGTCGCCTTGAAGTTCCTCTTCCGGAAATGGCACAAGTGCGGCAGTTGGCGAAAGCCAGTCTATCATTCATGAGGTGACGGAATTGTCTTTGAGCCGGAGGTCTTTCCTTGGCGGGATGACCGTTGCGCTGGCTGGTACCCGCTTGCCAGCAGCGACACACGAGTTGATCCTCGCGCCCCAATCGATCAAGGCGCACCTTGCTGGGTACGACGTGTCGATGTTGGGCTTCAACGGTGGTCTGCCGGGCCCAGAAGTCAGAATGCGACAAGGACAAACCGCCCGCATTACCCTCGATAACCGATTGGAGGAGGGCGCTCTCGTTCACTGGCATGGGTTGCGGGTTCCAAATCGGATGGATGGTGTCAACGTCCTCACTCAGGATGTGGTCATTCCGGGCGACTCGTATCGTTATCAATTCGGCGTCCCGGATGCCGGCACGTATTGGTATCACTCGCATTACCTGTCTTACGATCAGGTCAGCCGCGGTCTTTTCGGCGCCTTCATCGTCGAGGAGCAAAATGCGCCGGCTGTCGACCATGACATCGTTGTTCAGTTCTTCGATGTCTTGCTGGATCAGTCCGGGCAGTACGACGAAGCGTTCAACCCGGCCCACTTCGCAACCGAGGGCCGTATCGGCAATACGGTCACGGCACTTGTTTTCAATGGAACCGGCAAGACTGTGAAACGAGGCGACCGTCTGCGACTGCGTCTCATAAATCCCTCTATCGACAGGGTGTACCGTGTCGGCCTGGATGGTTTGATAGGCAAGATCGTTGCACTGGATGGCATGCCTCTGGCGCATCCTCGGACGCTCGAACCGATCCTTCTCGCTCCGGGGCAAAGATGCGATGTGATTGGTGATGCGACCGGGCCTATTAGATTCGACGACAGCTTTGGAGAACAGACGTTGAGCCTTGGCGAAATCGCTGTTTCCGGTTCCCGTGAGCCCGCGAAAGCGCCCATCACCGCATTGCCCGCCAACCGAATGCCCGCCCCGAAAGACCCCGGCCAAACCGCGGAGCTGGTGCTCCAGGGAGGTGCGGGAAGCGCGTCCCACAACGGCACAGGGACATGGGCGCTCAATGACGTATCCGGCCTGCCTCGAAGGCCTTTCCTATCCGCCGCGCAGGGGACGACCGCGCGCATTTCGATCCGCAACGAAACCGGGTTCCCACACGTCATGCATCTGCATGGCCACCATTTCTGGGAACTCGATGCGGCGGGTGAAGCCGGTCCATACCGGGACTCGACCTATCTGGATACCGGCGAGACGCGGGATATTCTCGTCGTCCTGGACAATCCGGGATCGTGGATGCTGCATTGCCACATGTTGAGCCACCAAGCCGACGGTATGGCAACGTGGATCAGAGTCGGCTGAGGGTCGAGACGGATACATACCGTTACAAATCTCTGAATGATAACAGGCCTTTCGCCGTCTACGTAACCTGACAAGCGAGAAACAGGTCCATCGACTGCCAATGGGAGCGTTCATTGACCCTGACACCAAAATCTCTCGGCATGACTGCGGCGGCAGGATCAGCCGCCTTGCTGTTGGGGGCCTTCGTTTTCCAGGCTCTTGGGTACGCGCCGTGCGCAATGTGCATCTGGCAACGCTACCCACACGCAATCGCCATTGGAATGGGCGCTCTGTTGCTCTTTGCTCTGCCGATTTTGCCAATCCTGATAATCGGTGCCCTGTCGGTACTCAGCACATCCGCGTTGGGAGTGTTTCATACCGGTGTCGAGCGCGGCTGGTGGGAGGGACCGACTTCTTGCACGGGATCCGGCCTCGATGTTTCCCAAATGTCGGTATCGGAATTGCTGCCCTCTGCGAGTTCAAATGCGTCCACTCTTGTTCTGTGCAATGAGGTTGTCTGGGAATTTCTGACGTTGTCCATGGCCAGTTGGAACGCGATCCTAAGCGGTGTCCTTGCTTGCCTCTGGTTGGTCGCGATCGCAAGACATCAAAAGGTTCGGTGGCATGGGGTCGCGGACGTTTCTTGAATCGTCCCGCATTCATCGAAAACAAACAAAGGGCTTCGCTTCATGGTTACAAGACGACACTTCCTTGCACTTTCCGGCTCGCTGTTTTCAGCGTCTCTGAGTTCGCCAGCATTCGCTAAGACCTGGCCGTCAACAGCCGAAAAAGCAGCTTGGGATGCGCAGATCACGCCCGCCAACTATGACCCGGCAACAACCAACCCATGGGGGCTGCATCCCAGGCTGCTGCCGCAACGCGTTTTGGCGAATGACGGTTTGCGCCCGGGTGACATTCACGTCGATGCGATCGCGCGCTATCTGTACCATATCGAGGAAGGTGGCACCGCGATGCGATACGGGGTGGCGATTGCCAAGGGCGATCTCTATGAACCCGGCACCTATACGATCCGCCGAAAGGTCGAATGGCCGCACTGGACGCCAACGCAGTCAATGATCGAACGCGATCCGGAGGCTTACGAGCGGTTTGCCGACGGTATGGAGCCCGGCCCCAACAATGCCTTGGGCAGCAGGGCTTTGTATCTATTCGTCGGAGATCGGGATACGTACCTTCGAATTCACGGAACGCCGAGCCCTCGCAGCATTGGCGGCCGGGCCAGTTCGGGATGCGTGCGCATGGTGATGGCCCACATCAATGATCTCTATCCGAATGTCGCTGTCGGATCGACGGCGTT
>CBDUPF010000112.1:0-11525 GCA_965369035.1 uncultured Aliishimia sp. | reverse complement strand
CACCCCGACGAGGTAGAGCCCGGGCGCAAGGGTTTGCCGAATGTGATTCAAAGCTGGACCCGCCTTTTCAGGACACTATGATCGCGACAACAGACAAGGTCGACCGAAACTGGCGGCCACGACGAGGGAGAAGTTTTGTCCATGTTTGCTGTTTTCAGTTCCGCCCGCAAGTTCTGGAGCCGTTCCGTCATGCCGGCCGCGGCGTCGCTGGCGCTTGTCGCGCTTGCCGCTTGCGAGCCTGTCGCCCTGTCCGGCCTCGGCGGCCAGCAGGTCAATCCGGGCGAACCGGTGCCCGTGGCGCTGCTGGTTCCGCGCGGGTCCGGCAATTCCGGCGACGACATCCTGGCGCAAAGCCTGGAGAACGCGGCACGGCTCGCGGTCTCCGACCTGCGCGGGGCAAGCATCGACCTGCGTGTCTACAATACCGCCGCGAACGCCCAGGTCGCCGCGGGTCAGGCGCAGAAGGCCGTCGACGAGGGCGCGAAGATCATCATCGGCCCGGTCTATGCCGAGGCCGCCAACGCGGCAGGCGTCGCCGTGGCCGGGCGCAACGTGAACGTGCTCGCCTTCTCCAACAACCCCGCGATCGCGGGCGGAAATGTCTTCGTGCTGGGGCCGACCTACGACAACACCGCGCGCCGCCTTGTCGGCTACGCCACGTCGCAAGGCCGCAACCGGATCGTGATCGTGCACGGCAACGACGTGGCGGGACAGACCGGCCGGGCGGCGATCCAGCGTGCGGCGGCAGCCAACGGCGCGCAGATCGTGGGCACGGTGAACTACGAGCTGTCCCAGCAGGGGGTCGCCGCAGCGGTCCCGCGGATCAAGTCGGCCGTCGACAGCGGTGGTGCCAACGCGATCTTCCTGACGTCCACGTCGTCGGGCGCGCTGCCGCTCTATTCCTCGCTCCTGCCAGGGGCGGGAGTCCAGCCGGGCACAACGCAGTATATCGGCCTCACGCGCTGGGACATTCCGGCACAGACCCTGGCGCTTCCGGGCCTGCAGGGCGGCTGGTTCGCGCTGCCCGATCCGGGCCGTTCGGCGGCCTTCGACTCGCGCTACAGCTCCGCTTATGGCGCGCAGCCACACCCGATCGGCAGCCTGGCCTACGACAGTATCGCGGCCATCGGCGCGCTCGTCGCCCAAGGTAATCGCAGCGCGCTGACCCGCGCCTCTCTGACACAGGCGAACGGCTTCCAGGGAGCCGGCGGCGTGTTCCGCCTGCGCCCCGACGGCACCAACGAACGCGCGCTGGCCGTGGCAACCGTCCGCGGTGGCACGCGGGTCATCATCGACCGTGCGCCGCAGTCCTTCGGCGGGTTCTGAGGACAGCCGGCTTGGCCCATGCAACCCAGGCTCCGGAGACCGAGAGCGCGCCGGAGCTGATCTGCCCGCCCGAGCGGATCATCGACACCGGCGCGATCATCGCCCGTCTGGACGATGCGGCACAGGGAGGCACGAACGGTGCGGCGCTGCGCAAGCTGCTGCTGGACGAGCTGCGCACCGGCAGGGAGGCCGGGCGCGCCGCCATTGCCGAAGCATTTGCCGAAAACCCGACCGCCGCGCTTCCGACCACGCGCGCCTACTCGTGGCTCACCGACCAGATCATCCAGATCGCCCTGCATTTCGCCACGCGGCACAAGCACCGGTCTTCGCACCAGACGGAGGCCGAGCGGCTCGCCATCCTCGCGGTGGGCGGCTATGGCCGCGGGGAGATGGCGCCGTTCTCGGATGTCGACCTTCTGTTCCTGACGCCCTACAAGATCACGCCCTGGGCAGAAAGCGTGATCGAGACGATGCTCTACCTGCTGTGGGACCTGAAGCTGAAGGTCGGGCATGCGTCGCGCACCATCCGCGACTGCCTGCGGCTGGGCCGGGAGGACTTCACCATCCGCACGGCGCTGCTGGAGCATCGGTTCCTGGCCGGTGACGCCGCCCTGGCGGAACGTTTCGCAAAGCGTCTTCGCAAGGAGCTGTTCAAGAACACCGCACAGGAGTTCATCGAGGCGAAACTGTCGGAGCGCGATGCGCGCCACAATCGATACTTCCAGCGCTATGTGGTCGAACCCAACGTGAAGGAGGGCAAGGGCGGGTTGCGCGACCTGCAATCGCTCTACTGGATCGGCAAATACGTGCACGGGGTGCAGAAGGCCGCCGATCTCGTGCGTCTCAAGGTGTTCCAGCCCGAAGAGTACGAAGCCTTCGCCAAGGCGGAGAACTTTCTCTGGGCCGTGCGGTGCCACATGCATCTGCTGGCCGGGCGCGCGACCGAGCAGCTGACCTTCGACATGCAGGTCTCCGTGGCCGAGGCGATGGGATACAAGCCCCGCGCCGGGCGCCGCGCGGTCGAGGTCTTCATGCAGGACTACTTCCTGCAGGCCACCGAGGTCGGCGACCTGACGCGCATCTTCCTGACCAAGATGGAAGCCCAGCACGTGAAGCCCGAGGCGTTGCTGCAACGGATCTTCAAGCGAAAGCCGCAGCTCAAGGCCGGCTTCCAGGTCGTGCATGGCCGGCTCGCCGTTTCGAGCGAGAAGGAGTTCCTGGCAGACAAGCTCAACATGCTCCGGATCTACGAAGAGGCGCTGCGGACGGGAATGCTGATCCACCCCGACGCCATGCGCCTGGTCAAGTCGAACCTGCACCTGATCGACGACGACATGCGGACCAATCCGGAAGCCCAGCGCATCTTCCTCGACCTGCTGCTCAAGCATGGCAATCCCGAGCGCAGCCTGCGCCGCATGAACGAGCTTGGCATGCTCGGAAAGTTCATACCGGAGTTCCAGCCCATCGTGGCGCTGATGCAGTACAACATGTACCACAGCTACACGGTGGACGAGCACATCATCCAGTGCATCGCGCAGCTCGCCATGATCGAAAAGGGCGATCTGGTCGAGGATCTGCCCATCGCCTCGCGGATCCTCAAGGAGGGCAAGGTCAACCGCAAGGTGCTCTATGTCGCGCTGTTGCTGCACGATATCGGCAAGGGCCGCGACGAGGATCATTCGATCATCGGCGCCCGCATCGCGCGGACCGTCGCCCCGCGGCTCGGCCTGAAACCGGCCGAGGTCGACACGGTGGAATGGCTGGTGCGCTATCACCTGCTGATGTCCGACATGGCGCAGAAACGCGACATCGCCGACCCGCGCACGGTCCGCGATTTCGCCAAGGCGGTGCAAACGGTCAAACGTCTGGACCTGCTCTGCGTGCTCACCGTCTGCGACATCCGGGGTGTGGGACCGACCACCTGGAACAACTGGAAGGCCGTGCTGATCCGCGCGCTCTATCGGCAAACGCGCCGGGCGCTTGAGGACGGGATGGAGGCGCTGACCCGCGACAACCGCGGGGCGGAGGCCAAGCGCGCCCTGCGCGAGGCCCTTTCGGACTGGCCCCGCAAGGAGGTTCAGGCAGAGATCGCGCGGCACTACGACCCCTATTGGCAGGGTCTTCACGTGACCGCGCATGTCGACTTCGCCCAACTGCTGCGCGACATCGGGGAGAACGAGATCCGCGTGCACCTACATCCCGACGAGGACCGCGACGCCACCCGCGCCTGTTTCGTCATGCCCGATCATCCCGGCGTCTTCGCACGACTGGCGGGGGCCCTGGCACTGGTCGGCGCGAACGTGGTCGATGCTCGCAGCTATACCTCCAAGGACGGTTTCGTGACCGACGCCTTCTGGATCCAGGACGCCGACGGGCACCCCTACGAAGCCGACCGGCTACCCCGCCTGAAGCGCATGATCGAACGCACGCTCAAGGGAGAGATCAAGGCCCGCGAGGCCTTCCGCGACCGCGACCGCATCAAGAAGCGGGAGCGTGCATTTTCCGTGCCCACCCATATCACCTTCGACAACGACGGCTCGGAGATCTACACGATCATCGAGGTCGACACCCGCGATCGGCCTGGCCTCCTTCACGACCTCGCGCGCACGCTGGCGGGGGCGAATGTCTATGTCGCCAATGCGGTCATCGCGACCTATGGCGAGCAGGTGGTGGATACGTTTTACGTAAAGGACATGTTCGGGCTGAAATATTACTCCGAAAGCAAGCAGAAAGCCCTCGAAAAGCGCCTGCGCGACGCGATCGAAGCCGGCCGGGCCCGCGCCAACGAGTAGGGCTGTTCCTCGCGTCTGCCGGCGCGACGAAGCCGTGTCTTGCGCCGGCGACGCGGGGCCGGGGCCATCGCCGGATCATCGGACAAGGCCCGAAACCTCCGGCCCGACCAACGCCGCGCAGCGAAAGGATCTTCCGCAGCATTCCCGAGGATGGTCCCGAACCCGAGGGTTTTCCCTTTGGGAGCGAACCGCAGAGCCTCCAGACCCCTTCCGGTCCCCCCGTGAACCGGATAGGTTGCGCGGCAAAGAGGCGCCGGGACCAATAATCATGAAACCCATCCGGCTCATGTCGGGCTTTTTCACCGTCGGCGTATGGACGCTTGCGAGCCGTGTTCTGGGCTTTGTCCGCGATGCGATGATCCTGGCCTTCCTCGGCACGGGGCCACTTTACGAGGCCTATGTCGTGGCCTTTCGGCTGCCCAACATGTTCCGCCGCTTCTTTGCCGAGGGCGCATTCAACATGGCTTTCGTGCCGATGTTCTCCAAGCGGCTGGAGGGCGGGGAGGATCCGAAGACCTTTGCAGAGGACGCGCTGGCCGCGCTGGCCACCACGCTGATTCTCCTGACGCTGGTCGCCACGCTGGCAATGCCCTGGCTGATCTATCTGCTGGCCTCGGGGTTCGAGGGTCAGGCGCAGTTCGCGCTCTCCGTCGAATTCGGACGCATCGCCTTTCCCTACATCCTCTTCATCTCGATCGCGGCCCTTCTCTCGGGCGTGCTGAATGCCACCGGGCGGTTCGCCGCCGCTGCGGCTGCGCCAGTGCTGCTGAACGTTTTTCTCGTCACGGCGATGACGGTCGCGGCTTTTGTCGGCGGGGATGTCGCGCGCGCCCTCGTCTGGACGATTCCCCTGGCCGGGCTCGCGCAGATGGCGCTGGTCTGGTACGCCGCGGCCCGCGCGGGGTTCCCGCTGCGGCTCCGTCGGCCGCGGCTGACGCCGGAGTTGAAACGGCTGGTGATCATCGCGATTCCGGCGGCGCTGGCAGGCGGCGTGGTGCAGGTCAACCTGCTCGTGGGTCAACAGGTCGCCAGTTATTTCGACCGTGCCGTGGGGTGGCTCTATGCTGCCGACCGGCTTTACCAGCTCCCGCTCGGCGTCGTGGGTATCGCTATCGGCATCGTGCTGCTGCCGGACCTCTCGCGCCGGCTGAAGGCGGAGGACGACGCGGGTGCCCGCCACGCGCTTTCCCGCGCGGCCGAAGTGTCGCTCGCGCTCACCATCCCGTCCGCGGTTGCGCTGGTACTGATTCCGCTGCCGCTCGTCTCCGTCCTCTTCCAACGCGGCGCCACCACGTCGGACGACAGCGCAGCCATTGCCGTCGCCGTCGCGATCTACGGGCTGGGCCTGCCCGCCTTCGTTTTGCAGAAGATCCTCCAACCGCTTTTCTTCGCGCGCGAAGACACGCGGCGCCCGTTCCACTACGCGCTGATCGCGATGGTGGTGAACGCGGTGCTCGCCGTGACCTTCGCCTTCACGCTCGGCCCGGTTCTGGGCTGGATCGGCCCGGCGATCTCGACCACCTTGGCCGCCTGGGTGATGGTGGCACTTCTGGCGCAGGGCGCCCGCCCCATGGGCGATGTCGCGCGATTCGACGCGCGGTTCCATCGCCGGATCTGGCGGATCCTTCTGGCATCGGCCGCGATGGGCGTCGTGATCTGGGCGGTGAACGCCTCGCTGGGCACCTTCATCAGCCTGCCGGGCTGGCGCTACCTCGCGCTTCTGGTGCTCGTACTGTCTGGCTTTGTCAGCTACGCGATCTTCGCGCAGCTCTGGGGCGCGTTCCGCCTGTCCGAATTCCGCTCGGCCATTCGAAACCGCTGAGCACTGGCCGAGCCCCCGAACGCCACCCGTGCGAGACTTTCAGCGCTGGCGAATCCGTCGCATCAGCGCTGCTCGAGCGCCGGGCACAAGCACGAAGGACAGCCCGAACCCCGCGAGAAAGCCGAAAAGATCCGCAACCCAGGTATTGTCCGCGCCGAACAGCAGCCCGAAGAGAAGCTGGATCCCCATCAGCATCGCGATCAGCGTGAAGGCGCGCGCCTGGCTTTCCCCCATCGCCCGCGCCCGGGTCCAAAGCAGGAAGGTGAACCCGCCGATGAGCCCATAGGCGCCGGGGAAAGCCCCCATCAGCCAGGCCGGTTCGGACAGGAACACGCCATAGGCCAGAGCGCCCACGATGCTGCCACCGAAAAAGATCACGGGCACGGCGACGTTGCCGATCACCTCGCCCACCAGCTTGCCCATGGCGAGAAAGATCACCGCGGCGATCGCCATCTGGACGAAACCGACATGCAGGAACGGGTAGGTCACGAACCGCACCAGTTGTTCCGGCGGGAATTGCCCGGTTTCGACCATCCAGTCAAAGACCTGCGGCGAGAACGCGTAGTCGCGGATCAGCGCCATGCGCCAGCCCACCGCCTGCGGGCCGCCGATGAAACCGCCTTCGGCCGCCGCCAGGACCGCCTCGACAGCGAAGATGACCAGGAAAAGTACGAGCACGACCGGCGGCAACGGATTTACCGGGCTCGGGTCCTGTCCATGCTTGCCGTCGCGCATCGCGGCCTCCTGCTTGACGCTTCTGGCTGCGGGGAGTAACCGAACCCGGCCCAAATCACCAGAGCGCTGCAAGCACATGTCCGAGACCCAGTTCACACCCCGCGTCTTTTCCGGCATCCAGCCGTCCGGCGGGCTCACGCTCGGCAACTACCTCGGAGCGATGAAGCGCTTCGTCGACATGCAGAATGCGGGGATCTACCAGACCGTGTACTGCATGGTCGATCTGCACGCGATCACCGTCTGGCAGGATCCCGACCGGCTGCGCCACAACACGCGGCAACTCGCCGCGGGATTCATCGCGGCGGGCATCGATCCGGAAAGGTCGATCCTCATCAACCAGAGCGCCGTGCCCGAGCACGCGCAGCTCGCCTGGATCTTCAACTGCGTGGCGCGGATGGGCTGGATGGGCCGCATGACCCAGTGGAAGGACAAGGCCGGCAAGAACGCGGAAGCGGCCTCCTTGGGGCTTTTCGCCTATCCTGCGCTGATGGCGGCCGACATCCTGATCTATCACGCCACTCATGTCCCCGTGGGCGAGGATCAGAAACAGCACCTGGAACTGACCCGCGACATCGCGGCCAAGTTCAACCACGACTATGGCGTGGACTTCTTTCCGCTCACCGAGCCGGTGATCGAAGGTGCTGCGACCCGCGTCATGTCCCTGCGCGACGGATCGAAGAAGATGTCGAAATCCGACCCATCGGACGCCAGCCGGATCAACATGACGGACGACGCAGATGCCATCGCGAAGAAGATCCGCAAGGCCAAGACCGATCCCGAACCGCTGCCGTCGGAGGCTGCGGGGCTGGAAAACCGGCCCGAGGCGCGCAATCTCGTCAACATCTACGCCGGCCTTGCCGACACCACCGTCGACGAGGTTCTGGCCGAGCATGGCGGCGCGCAGTTCGGCGCCTTCAAACCGGCGCTGGCCGATTTGGCCGTGGCCAAGCTGGCGCCGATTTCCACCGAAATGGCGCGGCTGATGAACGATCCGGCGGAGATCGACCGCATCCTGGCCCGCGGCACCGAGCAGGCCCGCGAGATCGCGACACCGATCCTGCGGCGGACATATGAAATCGTCGGGATGGTCAACGCAGGTTGAGCACCCGTTCGGACAAGGCAGATTTCCGCCCATCTTGCGCCCAACACGCATCGTGGATGATTTGATAACAATTCGATCTTATGCTGGTCTCCGCGCGAGTTTTCCGGGCCGTCGGGCCTTCCGCAGGAATGACCTATGAACCGACCAGACGGTGCACGGACGCTGGATGAGCTGACAGCTCTGGTGCAGAAGCAACTCAATGCGGCCTGCGTTCTGGTCACCCGGGTGACGGAATCGCGGCAATACGTCCTTGCGCATGCCGGTCGGTCCTTGCCGTCGTGGTTTACCGGGTGCACGTCGCTCGACTATTCCATCTGCCAGCATAGCGTCGCGATGGATTTCCCGCTCGTCATCGACGACACGTTTTCCCACCCGCTCATGCGCGGCAATCTCACGGTGGAGGAGCTTAGCGTGGCCGCCTATATCGGCGCGCCGGTGCATGTGCGGGAGGGTCTGGCCATTGGCACGCTCTGCGCGGTGGAGTTCCATCAGCGCCGCTGGACCGATGAAGAAATCCAGTACATGATCGACGCCGCGCAGGTCGCCGACACGATTATCGCGGAGCTGATCTGACGATACGGGGGACCGGTTTCCTGCCACCTCAGGAGTGTGCCAAAGGCCGAGCGGTACCTGACGGACACAGTCAGCCGGGGTGTCGTGGCTGTGGCATTTCGGCGGCGGGACATCCGAAAACCGCTCGCGTATAGAGCCGCTCGTGGAAACCATGTCGCCCATAACGCTCGGAATTCTGGGCAGTCTTGTCGCCGGTCTGATGACGGCGGTCGGGGCGGTCCCGGTCTTTTTCGGGAAGGTGCCCAGTCGGGGAACACGCGACATGTCCCTGGGCTTCGCGGCGGGCGTCATGCTGTCGGCGTCCTTCTTTTCGCTGATCATCCCCGCGCTGGAAGCGGCGGAGGAGAACCTGGGCGACGGGGCTCTTCCCGCGCTGATCGCCGTGATCGGTATTCTCGCAGGGATGGCGGCTGTGGCCTTTCTGAACGAAACGCTGCCGCACGAGCATTTCAAGACCGGGCGTGAAGGCCCCGACAGTGCGGCGCTGAGGCAGATCTGGCTTTTCGTCTTCGCCATCACCATCCACAACTTTCCCGAGGGCCTGGCCGTCGGCGTCGGCTTTGGTGCGCATGGTCTGACGGGCGGCATGCCGCTTGCCATCGGCATCGGGCTGCAGAATCTGCCGGAGGGCCTGGCCGTTGCGGTGGCGCTGCTTGGCGAAGGCTACAGCCGTGGGCGGGCATGGGCGATCGCCGCCCTGACCGGGCTGGTCGAGCCGATCGGCGGCGCAGTGGGTGCCGCGGCGATCACATACTCCGAACCGTTCCTGCCCTGGGGCCTCGCGTTCGCAGCAGGGGCGATGCTGTACGTGATCAGCCACGAGATCATCCCCGAGACGCACCGATGCGGTCACCAGAACAAGGCAACTCTGGGACTTGCCATCGGGCTGGTCCTGATGTTGTTCCTGGACGTGTGGCTGGGCTGATCGGCGGCGCCTGTTCGCCAAACGTGTGAACGGCGCCGCAGTGGCACCGGCACGCGTGGACAGCGCCTGTGCGCCGATGCGCCTTTCGGAAGATCGCGGGACGGACCATTGTCCGCATATCAAAACGAAAGGAGCGGCACATGAGCTTCACCATTCACCCCGAGGCCCGCGTGGGGCACATCCACCTGAAGGTTTCCGACCTGGAACGCGCCATCGGTTTCTACCGCGACGTGATGGGGTTCCAGGTGACTCAGCGCTACGGCGATCAGGCGGTGTTCCTGTCCGCGGGCGGCTACCACCACCACGTCGGGCTCAACACATGGCATTCCAAAGGCGCGGGACCGGCGCCGGTGCAGGGCGCCGGCATGTACCACGTGGCGTTTCTGTTCCCGGATCGCGCAAGCCTCGCCGCGGTTCTGGCTCGCGTCCTGGAGGCGGGCACACCCTTGGACGGGGCGGCCGATCACGGTGTGTCCGAAGCGGTCTACTTCCGCGACCCGGATGGCAACGGACTCGAGCTCTATGTCGACCGGGCGCCGGAGGCCTGGCCAAGAACGGCCGAAGGAATGCTCGAGATGGTGAACGCGCCCCTCGATGTGCCGGCACTGCTGGCCGAAGCCGCGCTCGCCTGACCGCTGCGCCGGTGCGTCTCCCCGGCATCGACATTCCAGGCTGGTTTCGTCAGTGTCGCCGCGCAAGGAGGCACCATGATGCAATGCGGGAATTCTCGACCGGACGGGCTTCGCAGGATGACCGCGCGCCGCCATCCTGCCGGTGGCCGCCGGGCGCAACCTGTGAGGACGATGCGCATGTGCACGGGGAGAAACTCCACCAATTCAAGGCCCTCCATCACTCTGAGGGTGGAGATTTCAGCCGGATGGCGAGAAATTCGAGCCTCTGACCCCTTGACACCGGACCGGCTGCGCCCGACATCACCAAACGAAATGTAAACGGAATTAACATGCCCGATCGAAACCAGGCCGCTCTCGATTTCCTTCTCACCCGCCGGTCGCGGCCGGCCAAGACGCTGGGCGCTCCCGTGCCCGACCGCGATACGCTGCGCACCATCCTGACTGCGGCTGCGCGCACGCCGGATCACGGCAAGCTGGAACCCTGGCGATTCATCGTGCTGGAACGGCCCGCGCTGCAACGACTGGCGGATCTGGCGGAAACGCGCGGGCAGGCGCTGGCGCTCGACGCCGACCGGATCGCCAAGGGCCGCGACCAGTTCGTCCAGGGCCAGCTTTGCGTGGCGGTGATCGAGGTGCAGAAACCGTCCGACAAGATCCCGCCATTGGAGCAGACCTATTCCGCCGGTGCGGTCTGCCTTGCCCTGCTGAACGCCACGCTGGCTTCGGGCTGGGGCGCCAACTGGCTCACGGGCTGGCCCTCGCATGATCAGGAGTTCGTGACGCAGGGCCTTGGGCTGGAACCGCACGAACGTATTGCGGGACTGATCTTTGTCGGCACGGAATCCGCCACGCCCCCGGAACGTCCGCGCCCGGACATCGATGCCATCACGACCTGGGTCACGGAATGATTCTGACCGCCTTCTTCCGTGCGTTGGGCCAGATCGGCGATCCGCGCTTCCGGCGCGTGTTCTTTCTGGGCATCCTGCTCACGCTTGTCCTGCTGATCGCCGCCACGACGGGGTTCGTGTGGCTGATCGGCTGGGTGACGGGGGAGGAGGTCTTCATCCCCTTCATCGGCGAGGTTCGCTGGCTGAACGACCTGCTGAGCTGGGGATCGTTCTTCCTGATGCTGATCCTGTCGGTCTTCCTGATGATCCCGGTCGCCTCCGCCATCACGTCGATGTTCCTGGACGACGTCGCCGCAGCGGTGGAGGACCGCCATTATCCGCAACTGCCAAACGCCGCTCGGGTGCCGTTCTGGGATGGCGTGCGGGACACGGTGAATTTCCTGGGCGTGCTGATCGCGGCGAACATCGGGGCGCTGTTGCTTTACGTCTTCCTCCCCTTTGCGGCGATCTTCATCTTCTGGGGGTTGAACGGATTTCTGCTCGGGCGGGAATATTTCACGCTGGCCGCGATTCGCCGGGTCGGTAGACAGGGCGCGCGGGAGTTGCGCAGCCGGCACGCCGCGACGATCTGGCTCGCGGGTGTGCTGATGGCCATCCCGCTGACCGTGCCGCTGCTGAACCTTGTCGTCCCGATTCTCGGTGCAGCGACATTCACGCACCTGTTCCACATGCTGAACAGCGAGCGCAGCGCGGCATAGCGCCTTGTCACC
>CBDUPF010000111.1:0-11560 GCA_965369035.1 uncultured Aliishimia sp. | reverse complement strand
CCATGGCGACCTCACTGCTCGCGTCGCACATACCGGACGCGGCGATCCGGCTGGCAAAGCAGACCACGGCGCCCGTTCCCAGTTCCCGCAAGTCGGAAACCGCTTGCAGTACCGCAGCCGGCGGCACCGCAAGGAACGCGGCATCGGGCGCTGCGGGCAGGTCGGCGATCCTCTCGAAGGAAGAAATCTCACCGAAACGCGACGGCTCGGGGTTCACCCCCCAGATTTCCCCCGCAAATCCGAAGGCCCGCGAACACTCCGCGGCACGCACGGCGTCCGCGCCACCGATCATGGCCAGGGACCGGGGTGCGAGCAGCCGCGCGAGACCCTTTTTTCTGGAGGCTTGGGCTTCGTCGCCTTCAGACGACACGATCTCGGCCTCAGACGTCGATGCAGATGCCCCGGGCCAGGGCCTCCGCATCATCGTCGAGGCGGAACCAGGATGCCCTCTCGATCCACCAGCTCACGATATCCGCGCGGCTGGCCTGGGGATCCCCGACCCAGATCCTGTCGATCTCGGCAAAGAACCGGCGGCTGTTTTCGCGCGCCTCGGCCGGGCGCCCGAGATGCGTGTTACAGGCGGCGATCCAGCCGTAGTTCTCCGGGAAAAGCGTCGAGGCGTGACGGAACGCGGCCAGGCTCTCCGCGTAGCTCCCGGCGACAAAATGGGCGGTCGCCAGCACGTCGGAGTACCAGAGCGGCGCATGGGGGTTGAGGCGGAAGAGTTCGTGGCAAATGCGGATCGCCTCCTCCGGCTCACCGGTGTAGCAGAGCGCATAGGCGCGCAGCAGGAGTGTATCGGCATCGCTCGGGTTCAGCTCGACGCCCGTGTTGAGATGTCGGGTCGCGGCGGCGAAGTCGCGGGTCAGCAGATGGTTCCACCCGAGATGCCCGTGGCCACGCGCCAGCTCGGCGTTGAGCGTCACCGCTTTCTCGATCAGTTCGCGCCCGGCGAGGATTTGCTCGGTCGGGTCGATGCCCCAGGTCGTGTAGGCCCAGCGAATTCCGCGAATTGCGCCCAGGACCGCGTATGGGTCGGCGAAATCCGGATCGATTTCGATCGCCCGCTCCAGCGCCGCAATGGCCCGGGCATCGGCGTCGTCGGTTTTCTTGTGGTAGTACTGCTTGCCGATCAGGAAGCATTCGTAGGCATCGAGGCTGTCCGTCGGCCTGCGCATGGTCTCGGCCAGGCGCACCCGCTCGATCCGCAAGGGCAGCTTGCTCGCCAGATCGCCGACGATATCCTCCTGCAGATCGAAAAGCCGTGAAAGTTCGGCCTTGTAGCGTTCGTTCCAGATCAGCGTCTGGCTCCGCGCGTCGTGCAAGCGGACGAAGACGCGGAGTTCATGATTCCCGGGCACGACGCTGCCCGTGACGATGTAGTCTGCGTTCAACTCCCGCCCGATGGCTGCAATGTCGGACGTCGTGTTGGCATAGCGGCGTGTGGATTCGTTGGCGATCACCGACAGCTCGTTGAAGCGCCCCAGCCGGTAGGACAGCTCCTCGTTGAGGCCCTGCAGGAAAAGCCGCTCGTCGGAGCTGTGGCCCGGCGTGTCAAAGGGTATCAACGCGATCATCGCCGCCGGCGAGAGCGTTATTCCGTGATGCGCGGCCATCACGCCATCAGACCGGGCGCGCGGGGTTCCGTCTGAATACGCGAAGACCTTGAATATGCCCGGCAGGTTCTTCAGCCGGTGGGAACCCGCGAAGGCAAAGCTGTGATCGGTCTTGTCCCTGATCTCCTCGAAGACCCGTTCCGAGACGAGTATGCCGCCGGAGCTCGCCATCTGCTCGAGGCGGGCGGCGACGTTCACGGCCGTGCCCAGCAAGTCGTCACTATCCGCGATCACTTCGCCGAAATGAATTCCGATGCGGTAGGCGATCTGTCTCTCGACAGGCGTGTCGCGGTTGCGTTGCCTCATCTCCTGCTGGATCGCCACAGCGCAGTCGACGGCGTCGACCAGGTCCGCGAATTCGATCAGCGCACCATCGCCAAGCAGGTGCACGACACGCCCGCGGTGCTGCACGATCAGGGGCGACAGAGCGCGGTCGCGAACCTCGCGGAAGTTGGCCACCGCAACGACCTCGTCCTGCGCGAGCAGGCGGCAGGACCCGACCACATCCGCGAACATCACCGCAACCAGCCGGCGCTCCAGTTTTTCCACCGCCGAAGATCCGGTAGACGAAGCGTCCCGCGCGGGGACGTCCTGGCTTTGTACCGTAATCATTCTGACTGATTTCCGGATGGCGACTTGTGGCGAGTGTTACGGATCATACTGGGTGAAACCTGCCTTCTCCAATCCCTCGTTCCAGTGCTGGACCAAATCCAGCGTCGTGGCATCTCCGGCATATTGCTCCGCGAAGCCGCGAAATCCGTTGTCGGCGACTTCCTGCGCCACGATGTGGCGAGCGACCTCGTGGCTCGGCGCCAGCCTGAAAAACGCCTCGACGGCGGCGTCGGCCGCCTCCTTTTGTCCGCGCTGCGCTTCGGCGGCGCCGCGCACCAGAAGCGTGGCATAGAGGAACCGGGCATCCTCCTGGCCAGCGCTCATGTCGTCGAGAGCCGCGACGGCACCGTCGTAGTCGCGATGACAGTACAGCGCAAAGGCCAGGCTCCAGCGGTACCAGTCCGGGGTTTTCAAAGCCTTGCGGATCAGTTCTATACCCTCCTCGACCCGACCTCCGTGAACGAGAACTTCACCGAATTCGGCCAGAAGGCCGGGCTTGCGCTCCATCGGGTCCGTGCGGCTGTTGAAGAGCTCGACCGCGCGCTCGAACACCGCGATACCCTCGTCGAACTCCTGCGCGCTGCCGGTGTTCACCAGCACATGCGCCTTGTTCCAGTGGCTCATATAGTCGTGCGGGTCGAGCTCGAGAGCCCTGTCAGCGAGGTTCCGCGCCTCTGCCAGGAAATCCTGAGCCGCGCTGTCGTCGTACCAGCCCGACACAGCCTTCGTCGTCAGCGTGTAGGCGAGCTCCCCGTGCGCGCGGGCGTAATCCGACGAAATCGCGATCGCCTCACGCAGCGAAGCTTCCGCAGAATCAAGACTGGCCTGGTCGAACGGTGTCGCCTCGAAAGCGGCGTTCAGAAGCGCAACATGTGCTGCCTCGTCATAAGGGTGGGGTCTGGTCATGATTACCTTCCTTCCTCATCGTTCGTCCGCTTTTCGCCGAGTGTACCACGTCCACGGGAACTCGCGCCTTGTTTCATGATCGTACACGGCTGCACGACGCTTCAAATGGCCCGCCCGCGCCCCCGAGCGGGTATCTGCGGTCGAACACCGCGTCACAGGAGCCATAGCCTTCCAGCGGTTCGCCCTCGAGAAAGCGCACGACGTTCATGGCCGTCTCACAGCCGCTGATATGCGCCCCGCCGACCGTGGCCCACTGATCGACACTGCAAGCCTCGCCTGCCAGGAACACGCGTCCCTCAGTCGGGGTGCGCAGGATCTCGCGCATCTTGAAGGATCCCGGATCGGCGGAGGCGTAGGACCCCAGCGCGAAGGCGTCGCCGCCCCAATCCGTCGCGACGGCCGTCCCCGTATAGCTTGCGTCGACGGTCTTGCGCCCGAGCATGCCGCGCAGATAGTCCAGCGCCGCCGCGATCGCGTCCGCCTTGCCGGCTTGCTCCAGTGAACGCGCGAAAGGCCCGCCGGCATCGCAGTAGATGATGTTGCGGCCAGCCACATTGCTGGTGACGCCGAAAGCCTCGGCCGGCGCGGGCGCGCCCTCGGCAATGCAGCTCAGGATGAACTGGTCGCTGCCGGCCCCGAATATGTCATCCCCGAATGCCAGCCCGACGCGGGCGTAGTGACCCATCGGAATTGCGTCGATCGCCGCGGTCTTTTCGGCGCTCAGTCCGGGGGAAAAGCGGATTTGGCCGGAGGCCAGCACGCCGTTCGACACCGTCACGATGCAGGCACCGGCCTCGACCTTGCCGCAATCCGTGACCAATTCCACCCGGTCCGCGCGCTGTACGATCTGCGAAACCTTGCACGAGAGGTGCACGGCGATCCCCTCGGCCGATCGTGCCAACAGCGCGCCGTAGCCGGGACGGCAGAGATAGTCATCGCCCTCCACCGTGCAGGACCAGTCGGAGGTCGAAACCCGATCGACCGGTTTCGACATGTCCCACGGCCCGATGCTGAAGGCCATGGACCGGCCCCAGGTCCCACTGCTGTCAACGACATCCGAAACCGCCTGGTCGTTCCAGCGCTGGTCCCAGATCGCTTCCTCCGCATCAGAGACGGCATCGTTGTAGCCGTCGCAATTCCCATGGCAGACGAGCGATCGCCCATCCCAGATCATCATGTCTTGCGGTTGCTGGTAGGGTGCAAAGTCGCCGCCCAGCGATTGCGCATAGGTCTTGAACGGATTGTTTTCGCCATAATGCAGCCAGTGTGCCCCAAGGTCGAATGGAACTCCGAAGGGCTGCGTGGTGGTGAAGGCACGTCCGCCTATGCGATCCCGAGCCTCGAGCACAACCGTAGTCTTGCCGGATGCCTGCAAGGTTCGCGCCGCGGCCAGTCCCGCGGCGCCCGCTCCGACGATGGCGACATCGACGCTGTCCCGCACGACCTGAATCCCGGTCGCACATCCAGCCACCGGCTGCACCAGAGAACTGATGCCCGCAAGTAGCAGTTTTCGCCGATTGAAATGCATAGCCCACCAATATCAAAGGCACCCGAACTCGGGTGTGACCTCGCATCGCCCAGCCGATTACAGGCGACACAGAATTCACCAGGGACAAAAACAACAACCCAACGAGCAATGAATCGAGACGCATATACAAATACCATTTTGTGACCACTCCGACCAAGACCATTCCGACCAACAAGCAAGATTGGCGAAAATCGGGCGGCTCCGATGTTCGGGCGCTTGGGTTTCGTGAGGGTGCATACTGCTGTGCGTCTGGCGGCCGCGGGCCGCGCGTGACGCCGCCGGTCAGTTCCTGAAGATCCGGACTGCACTCGCGACGGCATCCCACAGATCCAGCATGCGTGCGAAAAAATGCTCGCGCGCAACGAAAGGTCTGTCGCCGGGCCCGAGGACCTCGACCTCCAGGGTATCCAGCAGCCGTCCCAGGCGGCGGCGATGGATGCCAAGACGGCTTTGCACAGGGTCGGCAAGCACGCCTGCAAAGGCGGCGACGATGGAGCCGAGCATGACCAGCCCTGCCACCGCGGTTCCCACCAACCATGCAGAAGCATCCGCATCGAACACGCCATACCACATCCCGCCGAGCGTCTGGCCCAGCGGGAACGATGAGACTGCGTTGGTGCGGGTTATGGCATCTGCGACGTCCGGCGCCATCGAGATCATGCCGGGCGTCAGCGCCTGAAACGCCAGGGCGCCGACAACAAGAACGCACAGTGTCGTGGTCATCTCCGCGACCGCAGAGCGGGTGGCGGCATACTCGCCGAGAGCGCCGACAATCCGCTGGCCAAGGGCTTCGACCTCTGCGGCGTTTGCGCGGGTACGAATCGTTTCGCGCAACTGCGGCGCCGCGAGGACGGCGCGCGCCAGGGCGGACGGGTCACGGGCGGCGGCCCCCGCGTCGAGAGGCAGTTCCAGAAGATCGGTCACGATCAGAGCCTCGACGCGCCGCGCGACGGAGGTGCGCAGCAGGATCCGCCGTCCGGCCAGCCAGTCAGCACCCCCACGCCAGCCTGCGCGGCGACACAGATACGCAGCGATGCGCGTCAGCACGAGGACCGGCGAAAGGGCGACGTTGAGAGGGGCCCGGAAAATGTCCCATCCAAGGGCCGCGCCGTGAAGTCGAACCGTTCCGGGCAAAGTGAAATGTCGGGCCACGAAGGCATCGATCCTGGCCTTGCGGCTGTCGAAGTAGTCACGGGCGACCGGACGGCCGGATCCGTCTGCGATAGGTGGGCGGGTCGATGATGAGTCCATGGCGGTGACCCACCATCTCCTTTCTGCAAGTCCGTCGAACTGAAAGCACGCCGCCAATCGAGCGACGGACATCGCGCTGCGAAGCCAATCCCTGAAACTCGTGTCGCGATAGCGCGACTGCAAGTGCGCTGGCGAGGATTCTTTTTCTGTCCAAGACATCGCAAGCGGCTTTTATTTCTGCGGGATCTTGTAGCCGCGCCTTGCAATACTCAACTCAGCGCGGAAGGCGGATCAACTGCCTGCGAGGGGCGGTTGCCGTGGACTATCTCTATCTGATTGCCGGGCTGGTTGGGCTGTTCTTCGGTGGCGAGGCGCTGGTGCGGGGCAGTGTCGGTATCGCCCGGCGCATGGCCATCCCGCCGCTGCTGATCGGCCTGACCGTGGTCGGCTTTGGCACATCGACGCCCGAACTGCTGGTCTCGGTCGATGCCGCATGGCGCGGCGTGCCGGACATCGCGCTTGGCAACGTCGTGGGCTCGAACATCGCCAACATCCTGCTGATCATCGGTCTGTCGGCGTTGATCTGGCCGATCACGGTGATGGGCGCGACCCTGCGTCGCGACACGGGCGTGATGATGGCAGGTGCCCTGCTACTGGTTCCCATGTTTGCCATGGCGCAGATGGGGCGCCTTTCGGGATTGACGCTGGTGGCCGGTCTGGCCGCGTACCTGGTCTGGGCCTACCGCCATCCGGGAGAGATGGCGGCCGAGGATGTCGGAGTAACCGCTCCCGCCTCGGCGTTCGTGTCGACCCTGTGGGTCCTCGGAGGGCTGGTCGCCCTGATGATCGGCGCCCGGTGCCTGGTGGACGGGGCTGTGTCCATCGCCCGTGGCTACGGCATCTCCGAGGCCTTCATCGGACTGACCATCGTTGCCGTCGGCACATCGCTCCCGGAACTGGCGACATCGCTGATCGCCGCCCTCCGCCGTCAGTCCGAGATCGCCATCGGCAACATCGTGGGTTCGAACATCTTCAACGTGCTGGGCATTCTGGGCGTGACCGCGCTGATAGCACCCATCCCGGTCGCCTCGCGGTTCCTGACCTTCGACTTGCCCGTGATGATCGCCTTTTCGCTGTTCCTCACCGTTCTGTTGCTGACCCGTCCGGTGATCGGGCGCGGTATCGGTGCGGCAATGCTGGCCGGCTATGCCGCCTATGTGTGGGCTGCCCAGGGATGACACGCGCACTCGGCCGTCACCCGCAGCCACGACAACATGCCGTGATCGGGCGCGCGACCATTGCCCGGCTTCTCATCGCGCTGTCGCTCGTGCTGTTCGGCGTGCCGCAGGGTCAATCCGGCGGGCTCGTGACCCAGACCGGTCCTGCCGCCGAAACCCGGGGCGAGCAGGCAAAGGGCATCCTGACGGTTCAACGGCACCTGCTGCGCGCGCAACTTCCCCACGATCATGACCCGGACACAGTGGCGACTGGCGCTGACCTGCAGGGCTTTCAGTCCGGACCGTTCGCGACGGTAACGCGCGCGCCGCATCGAGCTGTCTCTCCTTTCGCCATCCGTATCCTGCCTCCGGTCCGGGGGCCGCCTGCGGCCTGACGCGTTTCAGTCAGTCCAGATCTTCAGGCACCGAAGGATACCACCATGCGCCGACCAAAATGGGTCATCGTGACCTATGTCGTCCTCCTGCTTCTGGCAGTTGCGACGGCAATTCCGAACTTCCTACCCGCAACCGTCCGAAGCGCGCTGCCCGACTGGGCGACCAGTCAGACCGTTTCGCTGGGCCTTGATCTTCAGGGGGGCGCGCATCTGTTGCTCGCCGTGGACCGCGAGGATCTTGCGCAATCGCGCTTGCAGGACATGCGCGAAACGTTCGCCGCCGAAATGCGGGCCCGAAACATGAACCCCGGCACGATCCAGACCGAGGGGCTGGCCCTGTCCGCCCCCGCGGACGACGCATTGCTGGCCACCATGCAAAGCGCGGCGGCCGCCACCGCACAACCGGGCAGCCCGCCCGACTTCACGGTAGATCTGACCGACGGCACCCTGCGGCTTGCGTTGACCGAGGCCGGGCTGGACCGCGCAGCCACCAGTGCCGCCGACAGCAGCCTCGAGGTGATCCGCCACCGCGTCGATCAGGTCGGCGTCTCCGAGCCCGTCATCAGCCGCGTGGGCGAGGACCGGATCCTCGTGCAGATGCCCGGTGTCGAGAACCCGGCTCAATTGCGCGACCTTCTGGGCTCGACGGCGAAGATGAGCTTCCAGATGGTCGCCCCCCGTCCCGGTCCCGGCGTGTCCATGCTGGAGATGCGCGATGGCAGCGGAACGATCCCTGTCGAAGATCGCGTGGCATTGTCGGGCGACCGGCTGGACCGGGCGGCCTCGGCTTTCGATCCCGATACCGGGCGTCCGATGGTGACCTTTGCCTTCGATCGGCAGGGCGCCATCGCCTTTGCCGAGATCACCGCCGCCAATATCGGTCAGCGGTTCGCCGTCGTGCTCGACGGTACGGTGCTGACAGCGCCGGTGATCCAGTCCGCGATTCCCGGCGGTCAGGGGCAGATCACCGGCGACTTCACCGTCGAGGAGGCGCAGACGCTGGCGGTGCTGCTGACCTCGGGGGCGTTGCCCGCCTCGCTGGAGGTGATCGAGGAGCGCAGCGTCGGCGCCGCGCTTGGTGCGGATTCCATCAAGGCGGGGCTGATCACCGGTGCCGTGGGCCTGGCGCTGGTCGTGGCGATGATGGTGGGACTCTATGGCGGCTGGGGCTTGCTGGTCAGCGCGGTGCTGGGGCTGAACGTCATGCTGACGCTGACGGCCCTTGGGCTGCTCGGAGCCACGCTGACGCTGCCGGGGATCGCGGGCATCATCCTGTGCCTCGGAATCGCGGTCGACAGCAATATCCTGATCTTCAGCCGCATCCGCGAGGAAACGGCCAAGGGCGCCACGGCCATCAAGGCGCTGACGCAGGGCTACGGGCGGGCCTGGGCCACGATCCTGGACGCCAACATCACGACCCTTCTGGCGATGGTGCTCCTGTTCCTGTTCGGCGCGGGCGCAATCCGCGGTTTCGCCATCACCATGAGCCTCGGCATCCTGATCTCCATGTTCACCGCGGTGGTGCTGACGCGGATGATCATGGAGGCGCTGGTGCGCCGACGCAAACCGGCGCGGCTGGCCATTGCGCCGCTTGTCGGCAGAGTGCACGCGCCCGGCGCATTCTCGTTCATGCGGCGGAGCCGACTCGCGCTTGCGGTGTCTGCGGCGCTTTCGCTCGGGGCGGTTGGCGCGCTGATCATGCCGGGCCCGAATTTCGGCATCGACTTCACGGGCGGGGTACAGATGGTGCTGCGGTCCGACGCGCCGGTGCCCTTGGCCGAACTGCGCGCGACCCTTTCCGCCGGGGTGCCGGGCGATGCGAGCCTGCAGGCCTTCGGTGACCCGAACGAAGCGCTGATCCGCGTGCAGGGCGAGGCCGGTCAGGCCACAGTCGTCGCGGTGGAAGCGGCGGCCGCCCAGGTTGTGCCCGGCGCTGTCTTCGACCAGATCGACCTCGTCGGGCCCACCATCAGCGGAGAGCTTGCCACCACGGGGCTGATCGCCCTGTCGCTCGCGGTGCTGGCCATGCTGGCCTATATCTGGGTCCGGTTCGAATGGCACTTCGCGGCCGGGGCCATCGTGGTGCTGTTCCTCGATGTCACCAAGACCTTGGGTGTCATCGCCGTGACCGGGTGGGAGGTGAACCTGACCACCATCGTCGCATTGCTGACACTGATCGGCTATTCGGTGAACGACAAGGTGGTGGTCTATGACCGCATCCGCGAACACCTGCGCGGCGGCGGTGACGAGCCACTGGCAGAGGTGATCGACCGCAGCCTCAACCAGGTGCTGGCGCGCTGCATCTTCACTTCCGGCACGACCCTGGCGGCGCTGCTGCCGATGGCGATCTGGGGTGGGCCGGCCGTCGCCGGGTTCGCCTGGCCGATGATCGCAGGCGTGGTGATTGCCACCGGATCGTCGCTGTTCGTGTCCGGGCCGGTCCTGGCGTGGCTCGCTGCGCGCAGTCCCGTCACGTTGAGTGGCCCGGAAGGGAGTGGGAAAAACCTGGTGGTGGACGTGACAGGGTAAGGGTTTCGGAAGAAGGCGGGGCCCACTATGGACGTAGGACCGCATGTCTTTCATGTGACGCCTTCCGTCGGCCTTGCCTTCAGCTTGATCGGAGTGCGGCGCGTGTCGCCCGTTGTGATGGAGGATTGGCATGGAAGAGAACAATTCGGTGACTTACGTCGGGATTGACGTTTCGAAGGACAAGCTTGCGGTTGCGGTCGCGGATGGTGCGTCCGGCAGCGAGGTATCGAGCCTCGGCACGTTCGCGAATTCGCACGGTTCGGTCGACAAGCTGCTGAAGAGACTGGGTGTGCGGTCGGCGCGCGTGTCCGTCTGCTATGAAGCGGGACCGACGGGCTATGGGCTGTATCGGCAAGTACAAGCGTTCGGGTTCGAGTGTTCTGTCGTTGCGCCGTCGCTGATCCCCGTGCGCGCGCGGGAACGGGTCAAGCCCGATCGCCTGGACGCCGAGAGTGTCCGATCTTTTGTGTAAAGCGCTGATGCAGCAGATGCTGGGTGCCGAGTTGACCGAGCATCTTGGCTACGAGCACGGGATGGAAGCAGGGCGGGGCCTGGCCTCACCATGGCCATTCGTCGCGGGCATAGCTCCACATCCGCGCGGTCTGGGTTCTGCCGGTCTTACCTCCGATCTGCATCTTGACCGGGGTGTCGTCCATTACCCGGCAGGCGCATCCGCAGGATGCTGCCGAGTATCCGTGATAATCAAGCGTGCTCTTCAGACCATGTTCTTCCGTCCCGGAGGAGGGCGTTTGCCGTGACAATGAGCTTTCGCATGATCGCTGTCAGGCCGACCTTGCGAAGCTTACCGTCGCCGACGAGCTGCTCGAACTTCGCCTTGGCTGACCTGTTGTGCTGGATGGCGCTCAGGGCGGGCATGAACAGGGATCGGCGCACGGAGGATCGCCCGCCCTGAATGCGTTCGTGGCCCTGCCATCGTCCCGACTGGCGGGACATAGGTGCCAGGCCAGCCAAGGCACCTGCCTCTTTCCGGACATCTGGCCCCAGCTCGGGCATGTCCACAAGAATGGCCATTGCCTATACCGTTGAGATGCCCGGAATGCTGATCAGGACATCCATACGCGCGCGCAGGTTCGGGTCCGCACGGGCGATAGCCTGCATCTCCCCGTCGACCCTTGCGACCTGCCGCGCGATCTGAGCCAGACGCTGAGCAAGAAGACGTCGCAGAAGCGGTGACCTCGCGGTCTTGAGCCGGGCCTGCGCCGCAGTACGGTCCTTGACGAGCCCGCGCCTGAACACCAGCAAGTCTCGGAGTTCGGCCATATGCTCAGGCAGCGCAGCTGTCGCCTCAAGTTGCAGTGCGGCCCCCATCCTGGCAAGGACCGTAGCGTCCACCCTGTCGGTCTTGGCGACCTGACCGATCGCTTCAGCGAACCTGCGGGCTTGGCGAGGATTCACCTTGGCGAATGGCAGGCTCTGCCGTGCCAGGCTGCGTTCGAGGTCGCTATTGCAAGGTCTTCGAGCGGGGACGTTTTCCTTGGCCGAGCGCCGGTGACGGGGCGGTCCGCCTGACCTCGGCGCAACGTGCGATGCTGTGGGAAGGAATCG
>CBDUPF010000110.1:0-11634 GCA_965369035.1 uncultured Aliishimia sp. | reverse complement strand
CGTGACCTCGCCATCGTGCTGGACCTGTCCGGCTCCATGGTGCGCGACGATGTCCATCTGGACGGGCGCCAGGTCACGCGGCTGGAGGCGGTCACCACGGTTGGGGCGGATTTCGCGCGACGTCGGGGTGGCGATCGCGTCGCGCTGATCGTGTTCGGTTCGGAGGCCTACTACGCAGCACCCTTTACCTTCGACACCGACTCCGTTGCGCGGCGGATCGAGGAGGCGGTGATCGGCATTTCCGGACGTGCGACCAACATCTCCGACGGGCTGGGCCTCGCGTTGAAACGAATGGCGGACAGCGATGCGGCATCGCGCGTGGTGATCCTGCTGTCGGACGGGGTCAACAACGCGGGCGCCACCAACCCGCGCGGAGTGGCGGAACTGGCGGCGCAAATGGGCGTGCGCGTGCACACGATCGCGCTCGGTCCGAAAGACCTGACCACGGCGGACCCCGGCGAACGCGGCGTGGTCGACGCCGCGACCCTGCGCGCGATTTCGGAGATTTCGGGCGGCGAAAACTTTCGGGTCAGGACGACCGCGGACCTGATCGAGGTAACCGACGCACTGGACCGGCTCGAGTCCACCGACAGCGACGGACTCGCGGCGGAGGTGTATCGCGACCACTGGATCTGGCCCGCGGGCCTCGCCGTGTTACTGAGCCTCTGCATCGCGTGGCGGGAGCTGACATGACCGCGCTGGATGTGACCCTGCTCCGCCCGTTGTGGCTGCTGGCGTTGCCGGTGCTCGCCGTGCTCGGCTGGTGGCTCCATACCCGTCGCGGTGGGCCGGGCGACTGGCGACGCGCGACGGATCCGGCGCTTCTGCGAGCCATGACGGCGCTTGGCCGGGTCGAGACGAGCGGAAGCAAAGCGCCGCTCCGGGCGGTGCTTTCGGCCGCCGCGCTGGCTGTGATCGCCCTGTCCGGCCCGGCGATCGAACGGCGCGAGGCGATGTCCTACCGCAATCTCGACGGTGTGCTGTTCGTCGTCGACAGTTCGGGGAGCGTCACCGAAGATCCGCGCTGGACACAAATGCAGACGATGGGGCGGTTCGGCCTTGCCTCGCTCGGCACCCGGCCCGGCGGGCTGATCGTCTTCGCCGGTGACGCCTACGTGGTGCACGACATGACGCTGGACCATGTGCAGCTTGGCCAGACCTTTTCGCTGATCGACGCGGGCACCGTTCCCGATCCCGGTTCGAGGCCCGAACGGGCTCTCGATCTGGCGGCGGCGCTTCTGGACCGGGCGGAGGTGGTCGCGGGCGATGTGATCCTATTCACAGATGGCGCCGGCCTTGGACCGGCTACGCTGCAAGCGGCGGCCACGCTTGCGGAACAGGGGGCGCGGCTTTCGCTGGTGTCGCTGGGCGATCCGTCGCCGGATTTCGCGGCCCATGCGGAGCTTGGCGGCGGCGCAGTCTTCACGCCGGACCAGACCGAAGCACTGGCGGACTGGCTGGGCGCATCCGCCCGGACGCGGCTGGAACGGCAGGACTACCCGCTTCTTTTCTGGAAGGATTTCGGGCGGTATCTGCTGGTGCTGGCGCTTTTCCCGCTGCTGCTGCTGTTCCGAAGGCCGGTCGCATGAGGCTGATCGCCGCGCTCTCCCTGCTGGCGCTGCTGACGGGCGCCATTCTGGGTGGGCCAGCACCGTTTGGCCGGGTGCTGCTGGCCGCCGGGCTGCCCGGCCTTGCGGCGAAGGTTTTCACCGACCCGGAGTGGCGCGGCGTGGCGCTCTACCGCGCGGGAGCCTACGCGGAGGCGGCGGCTGAACTCGACCGCGCGGGGTCCCATTTCAACCTCGGCAACGCGCAGGCGCACGCGGGCCGGTACGCGGCCGCGCTGGAGGCCTTTGACGTGGCAATCGCGCGCGGGCATCCCCATGCGCAGGCGAATTTCGACGTGGTGGCGGCCTTCTACGCCGTGCTGGGCATCGATCCCGAAGCGCTGGCCCTGTTCCCCGAGCGCAAGGAAGGGCCGCAGAAGGACAGCCACATCGCCCGCGGCAACGCGCGCGCCGCCGGGACAGGCAGCGAGGTCACGAACACCACCACCATGCTGGGCCTGGCCGAGCTGTCGAGTCGCGGCGAGCAGCGCGTGCGGCGGATCTTTGACGACAAGTTCATGATCGCCGACGAACGCTGGTTGCAGCAATTAAGCGATGTTCCGGGCGAGTACATGGCCGCCCGAATCCTTCAGGAGCACAAGCGCCGCGTGAAACTGGGAATTTCCCCGCCGCCGCCGGAGGACCCGCGATGAGGGGGATCGCCTGCCTGGTCCTGTGCCTGCTGCCCGTGTTTGCCGGAGCGCAGTCCCGAACCGTGCTGCCATCCGAGCTGCACCTGTCCGTCACGGTGGAGGCCACCGATCATCCCACGCTCACGCGGGAGATGGTGCTGATCACCATTCGCGGGGTCTACCGCCGGCACATCACGCGCGAAAAGCTCGTCCAACCCGATTTCGACGGATTCAGCTGGACGCAGCTCGGCGATGACTACTGGCGCGAGGAGCGGATCGATGGCCAGAAGGTCAAGACATTCACCCGGCGCATGGCGATCTATCCCGACCGGCCGGGCACGCTGACCATCGGCGCCTTTACCCATGAACTGACCCTGACCGACGAGGGCGACGACTGGTTCGAGCACCGGGTCCTGTCCGAGCCCGTCACCATCGAGGTCGAGCCCGCCCCGCCCGGAGCCGACTGGTGGTTCCCGGTCCGGCGGTTGCGCATCTCGGACGAATGGTCCAACGCGCCCGACCAGCTCAGTCCTGGCGAAGGCGTACTGCGCGTAGTGCGCATCGAGGCATTGGGGGTGACGCCGGAGATGATCCCGCCGATGCCGGACCTGACCTCGCCATCGGCGATGATCTTTCCGCACCCCGAAAAGCGCTTTGCCGAGCTGACACCGCAGGGGCCGGTAAGCTACGCCTTCTGGCGCTGGACGATCCGACCCACCAATAAAACCTCGGCCATCGTGGAGCCGCTGCGGTTCGAATACTTCGACACCACCGCGCGGGAGGCGCGCGACGTGACGATCTCGGCGCAGCGCGTGGCCTATGGGTCTGTCGTGCCGGAGCCCGTATCGGCATCGGTCGAGGACACCCGCGCCTACACCCTGCCTGTCGGGCTTCTGGCTGCGTTGGCGACGGTCGTTTTCCTGTGCGGCGTGGGCTACGCGCAAACCGGACACCGCCTGGCCGGAATGAGGGCGCTGCACCGGGTTTCAGTGCTGGACCCGCTCGCGTGGCGGCTGAAACGGGCGGCACGCGCCGGTCAGCTTGCCGAAACCCGGCGCGCGGCCCACGCGATCCTGCGCCGCGACGGCATGTCGCAGAGCCGCCGGACCCTGCTGGCCGGGCTCGACAGAGAGATCTACGCGCCTCGCCAGACACGGCCCGCATTGGTAGCCTTCGCCCGCGCTTTCCTGCGGAAATCGCCCGTGTAGGGCCTGATTCCGCGACCGGCGCGCGGGGCACGAGCGGCCCGGTCGGCACCAGCTGTCAATTCTCCGCGCGTTTGTGACGTAGCGGAACTTATGCTGTTGAAAAAATGAATTCAGACGCTACCCTCCGTTGTGGGAGGAGCTCAGCATGGAATATTCGGGTTCGCCGATTCCGCAACAGGCGGTGTCGTCCATTCTGATCGTCGACGATCACCCTCTTTACAGCGACGCGCTCGAATCTGCCCTGGAGCTCGTTTTCACCGACTGCCACATCCGCAAGGCGCGCACGCTGGGCGAGGCGCTGTCCTGGGTCGAGGCCGGGTTCGACCCGGAGCTTGTGATGTTCGACCTGAAGCTGCCGGATGTGACGGGCATCTCGGGCTTTGTCAGTCTGCGTCGGCACCTGCCGGATACGCGGATTCTCGTGATCTCGTCGCTGGCGAGCCTGGAGCTGGTCCAGTCGCTGCTGAACGAAGGCGCGTCGGGCTTTCTGCCCAAGGACGCGTCTGCCCGTACGCTGCGTTTCGCCCTCTCCGAAATCATCGCCGGTCGCCGCTACGTGCCCAACGATTACCAGAAGGCGGAGTCGGCCGAGCCGGCCTCGGGGTTCGATCATCCCAAGCTCGCGGAGTTGACCCCGCAACAGAAGCGGATCATGAAACTGATCTGCGCGGGCAAGCCGAACAAGCAGATCGCCTACGAGCTTTCCCTGGCCGAGGCGACGGTGAAGGCGCATATCACGGCCCTGCTCAGGCGCCTGGGCGTGCACAACCGCACGCAGGCTGTCGTCTTCGTCGAGAACGCCATCGCCCAGCAACGCGGCACCGAACCCGAGGCTCGCGCCTTCCTCATGCATTGACGGGGCCGGGCGGTGCGGGACCTTCATCCGGAACCTTCCTGCATCCAGGTGGCCGTTTCGCGCGATCCGGAGGCCGCGACCGCGATTCGCGAAGCGTCGGCACAGATCGAACAGGCACGAACCTGCTTCGTACTTGCGTTCATGCCCGCGTCGCTCGACCGTCCGGACGTCGCGGCGGCGCTTGATGGCGCCTTGGGGGGCGTGCCCGTGTTCGGCTGTTCGACGGCCGGGCAGATCACGATGGCAGGCTACGAATCCGACGCCCTTCTTCTGCTCGGCTTTCCGCGCGCGCATTTCCGTTGCGCCTCGATCCTGTTCGAACCATTGGCCCCGCTTTCCACGACCGCCATCGCGGCGGAAGTCCAGCGCCAGGCGCGCAAGTTTCCCCACACGCCGGGCTGGAATCGCCTTGGTCTGATCCTGTCCGACGGTCTGTCCAAGCAGGAAGATCTCCTCATCTCCACGCTTGAGACCGTACTGGACGATCTGCCGATCTTCGGTGGATCTGCCGGGGACAGCCTCCAGTTCAAGGAAACCTATGTGCTGCACCGCGGCCGGCGGCTGACAAACGCCGCGGTCCTTCTGCTGGTGGAGACGAACCTGCCGTTCCGGGGTGTGGGTTTCGACCATTTCCTGCCGTCCGAGACGCAGATCATCATCACGGATGCCGATCCCGAAGAACGCAAGGTGTTCGAGATCAACGGCTCGCCTGCCGCCCAGGAGTACGCCCGCCTGGTCGGCTGCTCGGTGAAGGACCTCTCGCCGCAGATCTTTGCCGAAAACCCCTTGCTGATCCAGTACCGGGAGAAACACTACGTGCGGGCGATATCGGACGCAGGTGCTACGGGCTCGCTCTCGTTCCTTGCGGCCATCGACGACGGGCTCGTGATGTCGCTCGGGCAGGGACAGGAGATCGTCGAGACGCTGCAATCGGGGTTGGCGATCCGCGATTCCGCCGGTCACGCACCGGACTTCATCCTCGGGTTCGACTGCATCCTGCGCAAGCTCGAGATCGAGCAGAAACAGCTTGGGCAGACGGTGTCGGAGATCCTGCGCAACGCGCGCGTGTTCGGGTTCAACACCTATGGGGAGCAGCACTGCGGCCTGCACATGAACCAGACATTCGTTGGCGTCGCCTTCTTTCAGCCGGAGGATCGGAGCTTCTGTTGAGCATGATAGACCCGAACGATCCGCCGCAGGTGCAGATCGCGAAACAGGCGAAGATCATCGACGCGCTGGTGCGCCGGGCGAACCGTCAGAAGGACGTGGGCCCGGCCGCCTACCGGGCGTTCCAGTCCGCGATAGACCTCCAGCAGCAGGTGGCCGCCCAGCACCGCGAACTGGTCAGTGCAAGATACGAACGCGAGCGGACGCGCAAGGCGCTGGCAGAGGCGCTGTCATCGATGGAAGAGGGGTTCGCGCTCTTCTCCGACGGCCGGCTCAATGTCTGCAACGAGCTCTTTCGTTGCCTTCTGCCGGATATCTCGAACCGCGTCGCGCCCGGGCTCGACATGCTGGAATATCTCCACCTGATGGAGACCAGCGAACACCTGGTGTCGACCGACCCCGGTCTCTCCATGCTGCGCGACACGCTTGGCGACGGACAGAGCGACAGCCCCGTGGTCTCCGTGGTGGCCTGCGTCGCACCCGACCGCTGGTACCAGATGAGTGCGCAGCGCACCTCGCCGGAAAACAGCGTCCTGCTGATGACCGAAATCACCGCCCTGGTGCGCCGCAACCGGATCGAGAAGGAGCACCTGATCGACCGGCAGGCGGACTACCTGCAGGCCGTGTTCCAGAACATGAGCCCCGGCGTCTGCACCTTCTCGGCCTCGGGCGAGGTGATGATGCAGAACGGACGGTTCCGCGACATCCTGGGCGTGCCGCTGACGCTGCTGCAACCGGGCACGCCGCTCGACAAGCTGCTGGCCTACATGCAGAGCCACGGGCTGATCTCCGACGACGCGATGGCGATGGTCGACGAATGGCGGCGGACGCTGAAACACAAGGGCTGGTTGCGCCGCCGGGTCGGCCACAGGTCGAACCGCGTGCTCGAAGTGCAGGCGAACCTGCTGCCTGATGGCGGCTTCCTCGTGGAGTTGAAGGATGTGACACTGGAGAGCCGTTCGACGGAGGTGCTCGAAAATCGGGTGATGGAGCGGACCGCGGAGCTGACCCGCGCCAATGCGCGCCTGACCGAGCAATACGAGGAAAAGGCCCGCGTGGAGGAGGAATTGCGCCTCGCCAAGGAGCGCGCCGAAGCCGCGGTGTCGTCCAAGACCCGGTTTCTCGCCGCGGCGAGCCATGACCTGCTGCAGCCGATCAATGCCGCGAAACTTCTGATCTCGACGCTTCAGGAAACCACGCGCGACACCAAGTTCCGGCCGATGGTGGACCGGTTGGAGGGGGCGTTCTCCTCGGCTGAACAACTCCTGCACTCGCTGCTGGACATCTCGCGGCTGGAGAGCGCGGACCCCGATGCGGTCACACCCGCCGACGTGAGCCTCGGCGCGATCATGAGCGGCGTGCGGGCGGACCAGACGCTGCTCGCCTCGCAGAAATCGGTCGACCTGGACGTGGTGCCGTCCTCGCTCATCGTGCGGTCCGACCCGGTCTACCTTCTGCGCTCGATCCAGAACCTCGTGGTGAATGCGATCCAGTACACTCCGCCGGGCGGGCGCGTGCTGCTCGGCTGCCGGCGGCGCGACGGAAAGGCGGTGCTGGAGGTCTGGGACACCGGAATCGGGATCGCGGAAAAGGACCAGACCCGGATCTTCGAAGAGTTCACGAGGGCGGAAAACCTGCCGATCGGAACCGGTGTCGGCCTCGGCCTTTCGGTGGTCGAGCGGGCCTGCCGCCTGCTCGGTCACGGGCTGTCGGTCCGTTCGGAACTCGGCAAGGGATCGGTGTTCAGAATCGAGATGGAGGTCGTCGAAGGTGCCACCGCGCCGCCGGAGCCGGCCGAGTTGACCCAACCCGAGGACGACCGGCCGCTCGACTGCATCGTCATGGTGATCGAGAACGACAGGGACGTGCTCTACGGCACGACCCAATGGCTGGAGCAATGGGGGGCCAGCGTTCTGCCGGCCCGTTCCGCCCGCGAGGCCCTGGACCACGTGGAGGACATGGGGATGCCGCCGGACATCATTCTGGCGGACTACCAGCTTGATGATGGCGACACCGGGGTGCAGGCGATTTCGGAGATACGCGAGGTCACCGGCAGCCATGTACCGGCGATCCTGATCACGGCGGACCGGAGCGAGGCACTGCGGCGTACCAGTGCCGCGCATGACGTGTCGGTCATGAACAAGCCGGTGAAGCTGTCCCGGCTGCGCCCGCTGATCGACTGGAAGGTCCGGTGGCACGCGGCCGAGCAATTTCAGGACGGCGCGATACAGACAAAAGTCGACCGTGACAGCGCGACCTGAGACGCCGACATTCAAACATGGGAGGACACTGGCATGATGCGTATCCTGGGTGCGGCGTTTCTGTTTGCGATGTCGGCGGGCTTGTTGTCGGCAGCTCCGCTCGATGGCGAAAAGACCTATGACCTTCTGTTCCGCAACGGCACTCTCGACGAGATCGACCGTGATGCCTCGCTCCTCTATCGTCGCGATGTGAGCAACGCCCTGCTGCCGAAGGCCGCAGAGCGGGACACCGGCGACATTGCCCTGTCCTTCCGCGAGGGCGAGGCCACGATGGCGATGCTGGAGTTCCGTCAGGACGGCCGCCACAAGATACTGGGACAGTTTCCCGCCAGCGTGGGAAACCCGATCATCATGTATTTCTATGAAACCGTGATCCGCGACATGGCAGAAGCGGCCGGGGGCAGCCCCTTCTACATCCGGAACCGCGTCAAGGAGGCGCTGGTGTCGCCCTCGGACGTGGAGGTGGGCGAAGCCGACATGAACGGTCGCACCGTGGCCACGCGCACCATCCGCATGCATCCGTTCCGGGGCGATCCCAACGGCGACAGGATGCGCGGTTTCGGCGACCTGGAACTGCGGGTGACGATGTCGGATGCGGTGCCCGGCTGGTACGTGAGCCTCGTGGCGGAATCCTCGGACGGCGCGGTCTACCGGTCCGAATTGCAGTTCGAAGGGCTCGAGGAGGCGCAATGACACGGATCCTGGCGACGATCCTGTGCGCCATGGTGCCGTGCGGCGTCCTGGCACAATCGGCGGCCGAACGGTTCAACGATTATCCCACTGCTGCGCGGGCCGACTATGTCTTTGCCTGCATGGCCACCAACGGACAAAGCCGGGAGATGCTCCAGCGTTGTTCCTGTTCGATCGACGAGATCGCATCGATACTTCCCTACGAGCAGTACCTGGAGGCCGAGACGGTGTTGTCGATGCGTCGTGTCGGAGGCGAGCGCATGGCCGTCTTTCAAAGCGCGGCGGTTGCCCAGGATCTCGTCGCGGCCCTGCGCCGGGCGCAGGCAGAGGCCGAGATCATCTGTTTCTGATCCCCGACGTCTGCAAGGTATCGGACGTTGTTCAGCTTTCGGCGCTCTTGGGCAGAACGGCTTCGAAGCTGTTTCCATCGGTATCCGTCGCCTTGACGGTCAGCGCGGACGATCCGTTGTCATCGTAGAAGAAACGGAACACCGGATTCTCCGAGATCGAGATCCCGCCATCCATGGCAAAAAGCATCTCGTCATCCTGCCAGACCTCGAGGTGATCGATGAAATGCGCCGGAATGAACAATTGCGTGACCTGATCGCGCTGCAGCCCGGAGTAGTTCGGGTGCCGGATCATGATCTGGGCCTCGCGCCGCGGCGTCGACATCTGCGCGGTATCGCCAAAGCTCTTGAGCTTCATCTGGCCCATCTGCGCAAGTGCGACAGCGGGGTCTTTCGTGGCCGGTGCCGAACATCCGCCCGACGCCTTCACGAAGCGCCCGGTCATGTGCAGCCCCTCGGGCGTCTCAGCGATCACCCGCACGTTGGAATACTGGTTCACCCGGACCCGCAGTTCGAAATCGAGCGGACCCATCGCCTCGCCGAAGGTGAATTCGGCGGCGACCGGGGCCGGGTTCTCGTCGATCACGACGGTGGCGGCGGTGATCCGCGGGGCGCCTTCGGCCTGCTTCAGGAGGATCGGCACGGTCGCCGCATCATGGGCGCGGTAGGGCGCCTCCACCGACAGGATCCCGTCGCCCGGCAGCACTTCCGCCTCGCCCACGATATCGCCGCGCAGATCGGACCAGGTGGCGCCATCGGTCAGCGGATTCGTGATGGTTTCGGTAGCCGGCGCCGGCCCGGCAACCAGTGCCGCCAGAAGGGCGACGGTCGAGAAAAATCGTGCCATGGCGGTCTCCTCCCCCAGTGCAATGATGTCATTATGGCATGAAACGCGGCCCGTTTGCACCTAGACCAAAGACGCGTTGGACTTCACAACCCCGTGTGGAAGGCTGTGGTCGGGAGGACATGCCATGTTCGAAGCCGTCGTGACCTTGTGCCTGGCGCTGGCGACCGGACCGTGTCGCGAACATCTGTTGCCCGGCTACGAGGCGCGGTCAGAGGCTGCCTGCCTCTCGGAACTCGCCGGAGCGCCACCCGATCTGGCGCAATTCGGCCCGCTCGTGAGTTCGGGGAGCCCGCAATGCCATCCGGCGGGTGACTCGCTACCGTTCGAAGAGGTCGCGCCCGGCCTGTTCGTGCATCGCGGGGCCATCGCGGAACCGGACGGGACCAACCGCGGCGATGTGGCCAATATCGGCTTCGTCATCGGCGAGCGGTCCGTCGCGGTGGTCGATACCGGATCCGCGCGTTGGATGGGCGAAGCGATCTGGCGCGCCATCAGGACGCGGACCGATTTGCCGGTAAGTCACGTCATCCTGACCCATATGCATCCCGATCATGTGTTCGGCGCGGCCCCGCTGGTGGCTGCGGGTGCGACGGTGGTGGGGCATGTCGACCTGCCGCGCGCCCTCTCCGACCGACGGGCGAATTATCTCGAAAGTTTTGACCGCCTGATCGGCGCCGCCACGTTTCTGGGCACCGAGGTCTCTCCGGTCGACATCGTTGTCGAGGGGGTGCTCCAGATCGATCTGGGCGGACGCGTGCTGGAGTTGCGCAGTTGGCCCACGGCGCATACCGGCACCGACCTGACCGTGCTGGACCTGGCGACAAGCACGTTCTTTGCGGGGGATCTGGTGTTCGATGAGCATGTCCCGGCGCTCGACGGGCGCCTTGTCGGGTGGCGCGCGGCGATGAACGAGTTGCAGGCCATGGATATCGAGCGTCTGGTTCCGGGCCACGGCGGCCCGGTGCTCGACTGGCCGCGGGAGAGCGCGGACATGGAGCGCTACCTGTCCGTGCTTGAGGCCGACACGCGCACGGCGATCGCGGAGGGCCGGCGTTTGGGCGATGCGGTGCAGGACATCGCCCGCGGCGAAGCGGACCGCTGGGCGCTGTTCGAAGCCTACAACGCGCGCAACGCGACAGTCGCCTTTACCGAGCTGGAGTGGGAGTGACCCGCGGCGCCGTCACCCGCCCGCCTGTTGCAGCATCTGCGCGATGCTGTAGAGGCGGCGCTCCAGCAGGGTGGGCGTTTCGCACAGAAAGGTGATGCTCTGCTGGCGGTCGGAATAGATGGTCTGATCCCAGTCTAGCTGTTCCTCCAACGCATCGACCCGGTCATAGTCGGGCTCGTCCGCGGCCATGATAGCGTCCATCTCCGCCCGTGCCGTGTCGATCTTTTCCGCCAGGGCAATCTGGCTCAGCGAGAACCTTCCGATTCCGCTCATGATGCGGGTGCGGCGATTGGACAGCGTGGCGAAAACCTCGGCAAAGACCAGTCCCAAAGCCTCCGGATTGTCCGCGTATTTTGCTGCGAACTCCGCCACCCGCGGCCGCGCCTCCTCCAGCTCGATTCTGCGCAGCGCAAGGTAGTCACCCAGGTCCGCCACATCCCGCCGAAGCGCCTCGTCACCGGCTGCCGCATCCGGATCGACCGGGTCAGGCCACATCAGGCCCAATGACAGGTTTTCTACCTTGCGTTGTACGCACGGCCAGGTAGGATCGGCATAGTCCGCAGACCAAACGGGCAGCCCCGGGACAAGCAGGGAGGCCGCAAGGGCAATGGTTTTCTGGATCTGCATTCGGTCGCTCCTCCGCGTCGGTACAACTATGTGCGAGGATCCGTTTCCTGTCCATCCGACCCAATACCCACCATTGTCTCAGTTGTTCTGGCGACGGCGCGACCGGCATACTTTTGCCGCACACGGTCGCCTGTCAGGGCCGTGAATACGGGAGGAAAACTGCATGAAGACCCGCGCGGCGGTAGCCTTGGAGGCTGGCAAGCCCCTCGAGATCATGGAGGTCG
>CBDUPF010000109.1:0-11653 GCA_965369035.1 uncultured Aliishimia sp. | reverse complement strand
CGTCCGCGCGCGGCGCGCAGCACCTCCTGTGCGGGACCGGATTGCCCAAGGGCCGAGCCGGCCGGGGCGAGTCCGGCACAGGCGACGGTAGTGCTGCCGGCAAGGAGAGCCGGAAAGGAGGGCGCGACGAGAGAAAAGGGTCATTCCAGAACCCTCCGGCAAGCATCAGAGATCGAGGCGGCGCAGCCGCAACGCGTTGGCAATCACGGAGACCGACGACAGGGACATGGCTGCGGCAGCGATCATCGGCGACAGGAGGACGCCGAACACAGGGTACAGGACGCCCGCCGCGATCGGCACCCCCGCGGCGTTGTAAACGAAGGCGAAGAACAGGTTCTGCTTGATGTTGCTCAGCGTTGCTCTGGCCAGCTTGCGTGCCCGCACGATCCCGGTGAGGTCGCCGCCCAGCAGCGTCAGGCCCGCGCTTTCCACGGCGACGGCGGCGCCGGTGCCCATGGCAATCCCCACGTCGGCGGCGGCCAGGGCCGGAGCGTCGTTAACCCCGTCGCCGGCCATCGCCACGGCGTGCCCTGCGGCGCGAAGCTCATCGATCAGGGTTTTCTTGTCCTTCGGCAGAACACCCGCCCGGACCTCGTCGATTCCGAGTTGCCGGGCGACCGCTTCTGCCGTGCGCTGGTTGTCGCCGGTGGCCATGATGACGCGTAAGCCTTGCGCGTGAAGGTCGCGGATCGCGCCCTCGGTCGTGCCCTTGATCGGATCGGCCACCGCGACCAATCCGGCGAGCCTGCCCTCCACGGCCACGAACATGGCCGTCTTGCCGTCGCCGCGCAGCCCATCGGCGGTCGCGTCGGTGGCGCCTATATCGGCACCGATGTCCTGCATCATGGCGGCGTTGCCGAGCGCGACCTTCCTGTCACCGACCCGGCCCTGCACGCCCTTACCCGTCACGGCCTCGAATTCGCCGGCCTTCTCCAGATTGAGACCGCGCGACCGGGCGGCGCTGACAATGGCCTCGGCCAGCGGATGCTCGGAGCCCAGTTCCAGGGCTGTGGCGAGCGCCAGTACCTCATTCTCGGACAGATCGCCAAGCGCGACCACGTCGGTCAGCTTCGGCCTGCCCTCGGTCAGCGTGCCGGTCTTGTCGACGACCAGGGTGTCGACCCGCGCCATCCGCTCCAGCGCCTCCGCATCCTTGATCAGCACGCCCGCCTGCGCCCCGCGGCCCGCGGCGGTGGTGATGGAGATCGGGGTGGCGAGGCCCAGTGCACAAGGGCAGGCGATGATCAGCACCGAGACCGCTGAGGCGACGGCGAAGACCAGAGCCGGGTTCGGCGCCAGGAATAGCCAGGCCAGGAAGGCGACAATCGCGATGACGACGACGGTGGGCACGAAGACCGACGACACTTTGTCCGCGAGGCCCTGGATCGGCGCGTGCGAGCGGCGGGCGCCGGCCACCATCTCGACGATCTGCGCCAGCACCGTGTCGGCGCCAACCTGGGTGGCGCGGATCGCGAGCGTCCCGTTCTTGTTGATTGTGCCGCCGGTGACACGGTCGCCCTGGGTCTTTTCGACCGGGACCGGTTCTCCGGTCAGCATGCTTTCGTCCACGGACGAGCGGCCCTCGACCACCTCTCCGTCGACCGGCACGCTGTCGCCCGGCCGTACGCGCAGCACGTCGCCCTCGACGATGTTCTCCAGAGGAGCGTCGTATTCGCTGCCGTCCGGCAGGATGCGCCGCGCGGTCTTGGGCGAAAGGTCCATCAGCGCCCGGATCGCGTCGCCGGTGCGTTCGCGGGCGCGCAACTCCAGCACCTGGCCCACGAAGATCAGAGCGATGATCACCACTGCGGCCTCGTAATAGGCGCCGACCGTCCCGTGCCCCATGCGATACTGCTCGGGGAAGATGCCCGGCGCAAACGTCGCCGCCAGCGAGTAGACATAGGCCGCGCCGACACCCAGCGAGATCAGCGTCCACATGTTCGGCGACCGGTTCAGAACCGACTCCCAGCCGCGCTTGAAGAACGGCTGTGCCGCCCAGAGCACGATGGGGGTGGCCAGCAGGAACTCGAGGTAGACGGCTGTCTGGTGGCCGACCCAGTCCCGCACCGGCAGGCGCACCGTCTCGCCCATGGTCAGAATCACCAACGGCACCGCGGCCGCCACGCTGATCCACATCCGGCGCGTGAAATCCGCCAGTTCCTCGCTGGGCACGTCCGAGGGCACCATCGGCTCCAGCGCCATTCCGCAGATCGGGCAGGCGCCCGGTTCGTCGCGCACGATCTCGGGATGCATCGGGCAGGTCCGCTGGGTGCCCGCGTCAAAGCGCTGCTTGGCCGCTTTGGCGTTGCCGGAGGCATGGAAGTATGGGTCGGCCTCGAACTTCTCCATGCAACCGTCGGAACAGAAATAGTAGGTCTCGCCGCCGAACTCGCGCGACCGTGCGACAGGTTCGATCGCGACCGACATACCGCACACAGGGTCCACGGCCGTGCCGGTGCCGCGGTCCGTCACATCCGTGTTGTGGTGGTGACGTGCGCCGGATTCGGTCTCGTTACCGGCGTGGTGGTGATGATGGTGACGATGGGACGTGACAGGCATGTGAGCCTCCTGGCTGAGTTCCCGCTCAGACTGCAGTTTCCAATCGTTGGAGGGTCAAGAAGAATCGCGCCCTCACCCAAAGCTTGGCGGGTGTCTCACAGCACCGTGGCGCCTCGGTGTCCTGGGCCATCGCCGCGCGGTTCGTAATTTATGCCGGCAGGCTAACTCTGGCAGCCCACAGTTTCTTCCCGGACGATGGCGGCATGGAGAGGTTGTGCTGCAGGGCACACGCTTCCTGAGGAAAGGTGATCGTCGCGCGATCGCGATCTGTCCTCTCGACGATCACTGATTCGATGAGGCGAAGGTGGGCCATTGAGATGATCGGGTGATTGTGCCGGCGCAACGAACAGTTCGGCCTGGCAGGGTCCCGGATCTCGCTTGCGGCCGAACATTCCGCTTGCCGACCACCCTCGGGAAGGCCTAAAATCCAACGCAGGCTTGATGGGCGCGCGCGCCCGGATTGTGCCGGAGATGCCCATGAATATCGGAGAGGCTGCCAAGCTGACGGGGATATCCGTCAAGATGCTGCGGTACTACGAAGAGATCGGCCTCGTGCGCCCGGCGCTGCGGACCTACTCCGGGTACCGCGTCTATCAGGACAATGACATTGCGACGCTCCTTTTCGTCCGCCAGGCACGCGACCTGGGTTTCCAGGTCAAGCAGATCGCCACCCTGCTGGACCTGTGGCGGGACAAGAGCCGCTCCAGCGCGGACGTGAAATCGCTCGTGGCCGGGCATGTTGCAGAGTTGGAGGAACGGCGGCGGCAACTGGAAGAGATGATCGCCACCCTGAACCATCTGGCGCACAACTGCCACGGCGACGAGCGCCCCGACTGCCCGATCCTGAGCACGTTGGCGGCCGGCAAGCCGGAATTGGGGATGGCCACGCCAAGGCGTCGGGCCAAGGGCTTGGCCGGCGTCGTGTAAACCGGACGGGCATTCAGAGGGCGGTGAGGGCAGCTCTGCCCTGCTACTGCAGTTTCGCGTTTATCTGGAATTTCCGATTGGCGATGGTGGCGGCAGGCAGTGCGGCGAACATTGTCCTTGGGTCCGCCTGTACCAGCGACCATTCCTCCAGCAAGCGACGCGCGTGATGTGAGCGTACGGCCATCACGCAGGCCTGGCCGCTAATCTCCAGCACCTGCCGGAACCGGTGGTCGGGCTCTCAGACGGCGTCGGCGGGCGCGGAGGCACAAGGCGCGCCGTCGTCCGGCAGGCGCGCATTCGACTCTCGGACCATTGACGGGCTTGGTGGCAATTTCCATGCATGCCGGCACCTGCGTCTTTGCGCGCGGCGCCGGATCATTGGCCCGAGCCTTCGGCAGTTAGAGCCGCCGGTCGATCAGGGCAACCGAACCGAAACACGAGCCCGCTGAACTCACTCGGTCGGCTTCGGAACAGGCTCGAAGCATTCCAGTTGGCTCAGTGTCCGGACGACCAATATCCCGAGATCTGCGTACAGCGCGGCAGCATCTTGACCCTCCGATGGTTGGATACCGCATTTCCTCGGGGCACATCCGCGAATCATCGGAGTCGCACAATGAAACCCCGCCGACTATCCGCTCTTGCAATATCCGGGGCAGTGATCGCTACCGCGCTGACCCTGAACTGGACCGAAACCAATCAGCCTGCGGTTGCCGCCCGGACGGCGCCCGAGCCAAAACCCACCGTTCCAGTGGCCGAAGTCGTGGTCCGCACACTCGCCCCGACCGCGCGCTTCACAGGCCATCTGGAAGCCTCGCATGTCGTGGATCTCACGCCCCGCATCGACGGACTTCTCGTATCGGCCTCGGTACCTGAAGGTGGATGGGTGGCCGAGGGCGATCTTCTTTTTCGTATCGATCCCGAACCCTTTATCCTGAAGGTGGCACATGCTCGAGCGGCGCTCGACCGGGCGCTCGCGCTCTTGGAGCAGGCGTCGAGCGATCATGCCCGGCAGTCTTCCCTGTCGGGAAGCGGCACGACGAGCCGCAAGGCGCTCGACGAGGCCAAGGCGGCGAAGGCGAGCCGCGAGGCGGACGTCGCCGCCGCCCGTGTTGCGCTCGACGAGGCAAGGCTGTTGCTCTCCTACACCGAGATCCGCGCTCCCATTGCCGGGGTCGCGGACCGGATCCGCATCCAGCCGGGAAACCAGGTCGCGGCAGGTCCCGGCAACGTCCTCACGCGGATTGTCGCGACCGATGAGCTCTTCGTGACCTTCCACATCGACGAAACGAATTTCGCGCGCCTCGGCGCCACCGACCTGTCGAACCTGCGGGTCGAGGTCGATGTCGCGGCGGAGCTGGGCGAACGGCGGATCGGCAGGCTTGAATTCAGCTCGGCGGAATTCGACCGCGCCACGGGAACAGTGCGCGCGCGTGCGGTCATCGACAATCGCAATGGACGTCTCAGACCGGGTATGTTTGCCCGCGTGCGCTTGCAACTCGGCTCCGCATCGGACGCCGTTCTTGTCACGGAAAGCGCGATCGGCACCACGCCAGGCGGCCGGTACGTGCTGGTCGTCGATGCCAGCGGCACGATACAGCAGAAAGCCGTCGAACTCGGCGCGCCAGTGGGAAATCTCCGTGTCATCGCCGGCGGGCTGTCGCCGGGCGAGCGCGTGGTCCTGAAGGGCCTCGTGCGTCCTGGCATGACCGTCGATCCCTCGCTGGTGCCCATGCCCGGCACCCCCCTCGAACCTGAAAGGGACGCGCTGTGACCCTGCCTCGCTATTTCATCGACCGGCCGATCTTCGCGATCGTAATCTCGATCCTGATCGTCATCGCCGGACTTCTGGCCTTCACCCGACTTCCGCTGTCGGAATATCCGGCTGTCACGCCCCCGACTGTCCAGGTCGTGGCCGCCTATCCGGGCGCGAGCCCGGAAACCACTGCGGAGACCGTCGCCGCGCCGATCGAGCAGGCGATCATGGGAGTCGAGGGCATGATCTACATGACCTCGCAGGCCGCAACCGACGGCCGAATGACGACGACCGTAACCTTTGCGCAGGGCGTCGACCCCGAGGCAGCTCAGGTGCGTGTCCAGAACCGGGTCGCCCGCGCGCTGCCGCGCCTGCCCGCCGAAGTCCAACGCATGGGTGTCGTCACGCAGAAGACCTCGCCCGACATCCTGATGGTCGTGCATCTGATTTCTCCGGACGGATCGCAGGGCGCGCTGGCGCTCTCGAACTACGCGATCCTGAACGTACGTGACGAACTCGCGCGCCTTTCGGGCGTCGGGGAGGTGGTGGTGTGGGGCGCGGGCGAATATGCCATGCGCGTCTGGACCGACCCGTCGAAGCTCGCAGCGCGCGGACTCACCGCCGCCGACGTGACCGCCGCGCTGCGCGACCAGAACGTCGAGGCGGCGGCTGGCAGCCTCGGACAATCGCCGGGCGGAACGGCCGCGTTCGAAGTGACGCTGGGCACGCAGGGGCGGCTTTCGACACCGGAGGCTATCGCAGAAATCGTGGTCCGCGCCAACGGCGACGGCAGCGTCGTCCTGCTTGGCGAGGTTGCGCGCATCGAGCTCGGCGCAGACCGGTATTCCCTGCGCGGCACGCTGAACGGCGAGCCGACGGCGGCGATTCAGATTCTGCAGGCACCCGGTGCGAATGCGCTCGCCGTTGCGGCCTCGGTCCGTGCGAAAATGGCGCATCTTGCGCAGGGCTTTCCCGACGGCATCGAACACCGCATCGCCTATGATCCGACGGTGTTCGTCGAAGCCTCGCTCGCGTCGGTGATCACCACGCTTCTGGAAGCCGTCGTGCTCGTGGTGCTCGTCGTCGTCGTGTTTCTCCAGACCTGGCGCGCGTCGCTCATTCCGCTCGCCGCGGTGCTCGTCTCGCTTGTCGGGACATTCGCGATCCTCCTGCTTCTGGGGTTCTCGCTCAACACGCTTTCGCTCTTCGGCCTCGTCCTGTCGATCGGGATCGTCGTCGACGACGCCATCGTGGTCGTCGAGAACGTCGAGCGGCACATCGCGCTCGGAAGGCGTCCGGTCGACGCGGCCAGGGCGGCGATGGACGAGGTGACCGTCCCGATCGTCGCGATCACATCGGTTCTCGCCGCGGTTTTCATTCCCGCCGCTTTCCTGCCCGGCCTCCAGGGCGAGTTCTACCGGCAGTTCGCCGTGACGATCGCCGTGTCAACGCTGCTCTCGGCCTTCAACTCGCTGACCCTGTCGCCGGCGCTCTCGGCAATCCTCCTGAAACCCCACGGGGCGAGGCCGGACATGGTGCAGCACGGCATCGACACCGCATTCGGCTGGTTCTTCCGCCGCTTCAATCGCGGCTTCGACTGGACGTCGGGCGCCTATGCCAAGGCCGTGCGCCGCGTGATCCGCTTCAGCGCCGTCGCCGCCGCGGGCTATGTCGTGGCGCTGAGCTTCACCGGCTGGAGTCTCTTCACGACGCCCACCGGCTTTGTACCAGCGCAGGACAAGTACTACCTTGTCGGCATCGCGCAGCTCCCGGCGGGATCCTCTCTCGACAGAACAGACGCAGTAACGGCCGAGATGACCCGCATCATGCTCGACGAGCCGGGCGTTTCCGATGTCGTGGCGTTTCCGGGCATATCCGTGAACGGCTTCGCGAACCTGCCGAACGCTGCCGTTGTCTTCGCGATGCTCGACCCGTTCGAAACACGCCAAGCGCCGGAGCTTCGGGCCGAGGCGATCGCCGGACGGCTCTGGGGCAAGCTCTCGGTCATCCAGGACGGTTTCGTCGGAGTCTTCCCGCCTCCGCCGGTGCCCGGCCTCGGCGCGACGGGGGGCTTCAAGCTGCATATCCAGGACCGCGCCAATCTCGGCACCGACGCGCTCGCGGATGCAGCGGGAAAGGTGATGGCCGCCGCCATGACGCGTCGGGAACTGACGGGCATCATGGGCAGCCTCGAGGTGAACGCGCCCCAGATCGACGTCGTCGTGGATCGCGAGAAGGCGCTCGGTACAGGTGTGCTGCTCGGTGCCGTTTTCGAGACGCTGCAGGCCAATCTCGGTTCAATCTACGTCAACGACTTCAACGCGTTTGGTCGGACCTACAAGGTGATCCTGCAGGCGGAGGCACCTTTCCGCCAGACCGAACAGGCGCTGGAAGATCTCCATGTCAGAAACGCCGAAGGCGCGATGGTGCCTCTCTCGACGCTCGTGTCGCTGGCGCATGGCAGCGGACCGGATCGCGTCATGCACTACAACGGCTTTTTGTCGGCGGATGTGTCGGGCGGGCCCGCGCCGGGATACTCTTCCGGCCAGGCGACGGCGGCGATGGAAACTGTGTTGGCCGAAACGCTGCCTGCCGGCTTCAGCTGGGAGTGGACGGAACTCGCCTGGCAGGAAAAGCAGGCTGGCAACACGGCGTCGATGGTCTTCCCGCTGGCGGTCCTGCTCGCCTTCCTGTTCCTTGCAGCTCAGTACAACAGCTGGTCGATGCCATTCGCGGTGCTGTTGATTGCGCCGCTCGCCATCACGGGCGCGCTGTTGGCGGTCTGGGCGTCGGGCGGGGACAACAACGTCTTCACCCAGATCGGTTTCATCGTGCTTGTCGGTCTGGCCGCGAAGAACGCCATTCTGATCGTGGAGTTCGCCCGCGAACGGGAGAAAGGCGGCGTCGCGACTGTTCAGGCGGTTGTGGAAGGCGCGCGGCTGCGGCTCAGGCCGATACTGATGACCTCGATCGCCTTCATCGCCGGCGTGGTGCCGCTCGCGTTGGCGACCGGAGCCGGGGCGGAAATGCGCCAGGCGATGGGGACGGCAGTCTTTGGCGGGATGATCGGAGTTACCCTGTTCGGGTTGGTCCTGACACCCGTGTTCTACGTCTGGGTCCGGAAAACGGCGGTACGGAACCAGGTTGAGATTCCACTTTCTCCGCCGGACCGTCCGGCGGTAGATCGGACCAATCAGCCATCGAGTTGAACCTGTCGAGAGGGGCGATTGCACGACCCTCTCCCAACTGGAACAGAAGGACGCGCGTCCTGGAGCCTCGCCCCCGCGCCAATCGGCGGCGGCATTTTTCGGCCAACCTCCTGATCAACGATTGACGCTGCTCCATCCAATCAACGGGACTGTTGCATTAATCAGTGATACTTCCGACGCTGCTCAGAAAATCGAGGTTACCCACGTCCCGCCAGAGTCCGTTCAAACATCACCGCTTTCCGCCGATCTTGATCCTTTGCGCTGTTCGCATGTACTTGCGGTATCCGCTTTCCTATCAGGACACGGCCGATCTGTTGGCTGAGCGGGGCGTGATCGTCGATCGGTCGACCGTGTATCGGTGGGTTCAAAAGTTCGGGCCTGAATTGGCGTCGCTCACCGACAAGCGCCGGCGCAGGATCAGCGTCGATTGGCATGTCGACGAAACCTACCTGCACGTCGGGGGGGAAGTGGCGATTTCTATGGCGCGCCATCGACCGACACGGACAGATGATCGATTTCAGGCTCACTGCCCGTCGGAATGCCAAAGCTGCGAAAGCTTTCCTGCGAAAAGCCATCGAGAAGGTCAGGCTGCATCGCCCGGTCACGATCTGCACCCGCTCTCGTGACATTGCTGGCGCAATGCACTGCCGCGCAATGGACAAGGCCCCGACTTGTCGAAAGGTGATCGAGGATGAAAACCGGCGCTATGATCCACAGTTCGATAGCAACACGCATATCGGCAAGAAGTGGCGCAACAACCGGAATGGAGAGCGACCACGCCGCTTTTAAGCGGGTGCTCGGCTATTGCTAGAGCTCTTGGTCACTCAAGTCAGCCAAGACAACACTCCGTGGCATCGAAGCGATGCGCACGATCAAGAACCGCCACATCGATGACATGCAGCCAGGTGCTCGAGGCGAGAAAGCATTTGTGCACGAAATGTTTGGTCTGGCAGTCTGAACCGCCGCCGGAACCCCCGCAAGGCGCATCTCTTGAGATTAATGCAACAGTCCCATTCAGCTTTTCCGTTTTTCGCAGTACTGTCCGGTTTGCGCACCTTCCGGGAGAACGAGACCGAGGAATGTGAAAACGGCACCGGTCTTTCAGCCGATCAGGTAGACCCTGATTGGCATCCAAATCCCCATGATCATCATCATCAGATTCTCAGTGAGCGAGACAAAGCCAAGCGGCACGTTGATGTCACCACCGACGCAGGCGCACTTCAATTCACGCTTGTCCATATAGACCGCCTTGAAAACTGATACTGCGCCAACTGTGCCGATGAACAGGGCCACAGGCGCCGAAAGCCAGGTCAGCGCACCGGCGACCATGAGAATACCTGCGAACGCCTCTCCGAACGGATAGATTTTACCATATCGGACCCACCGACGCGCCAGCAGGTCGTAGTTCAGGAACATGGTCGAAAAGCTTTCGACATCTTGGAGTTTCTGTACGGCCAAAAAGCACATCGAGATCGAAATGAACCATTCCAGGGCGCGCAGGGTGAAAATGTTCCCGAAGCTGTACCACGACAAACCGAGCGCCATCAGGAACGCGACGGCAAAGATCGCGATCACCGGCTGGTAGGATGTGTCCGAGCGTTCGTCTTCGGGCGCATCGATGCCGAAATGGACTCGAAGGTCGTCATATCCGCCGATCCGCTCGTCGCCGATCCAGGTTTGCGGGGTGGTCTCGACGCTGTGCTTTTCCATGAACGCGTCGGTTTCCTCACGCGTTGTCAGGTGATGGTCATCGACCTCGAAGCCTTCGCGCTCCAGCAGGTCCTTGGACTTGAGGCCAAAGGGGCAAAGGTGCTCGGGCATCACCATCCGGTAAAGCCGAGCTGTCTGGGTTGTGTCTTTTGGCATGTCATATCCTCCGTTTCAGGGTTCAGGCGTCGCAGCCATAAAAGCCGCGATAGCCTGCCCGCAGGCCGGCATCGACAAAAGCCCGCGCTACATCATGTTCGTGGAAATAGCCGTCTGCCGCTGTGGTGGTACCGGAGAAAATCATCTCGGCTGCGGCAAGCGAGGCGCAGCAATAGGCCATCTCTGGATTGACATGGCGGGCCTCTGCTGGAAAAATATGGTTGTTCAGCCAGTCGCCGAGAGGCAGGTCATCGGCCAACCCTCGAAACAGGGTCATTGGCGCGTGACCGTGCATGTTGATCATGCCGGGCATGGTGAGGCTGCCGGAACCGTCTATGGTTTTATCCGCTTGTATGGGGCCCGCCTCGGCCTTGGGCCCGGCGTAGGTTATCTGTCCGTCACTGATCGCAACACAGGCGTCTGCTGTCAGTGTTTTTGTGCCGGGAGCCGCAAGAAGCAGGGTGTCGGTAATAAGAATATCGGCATGCATAACGCAATCAGTCGTGGGTTTATGATTTTGCGGTGGCTCCTGTTTTATAACTACTTGCAAAATACCAGCGAGCTGTGTATCACAGGGAACAAAATCGTTTACCGCAGGTTAATTCCTGCTAGTATACCCGAATCATTTCCATCTGTATGGAAAAAATGGAGAGAAGAACCCCATGGGATTTCGCTGTGGAATCGTCGGTCTGCCCAATGTCGGCAAATCGACCATATTTAATGCCCTGACCGCTGCCGCCATTGATGCGGAGAATTACCCTTTTTGTACTATCGAGCCCAATGTCGGCGTGGTTGCCGTGCCCGATGAACGGCTGGACCGACTGGCGGAGCTGGTCCATACCAGGAATAAAGTACCCACCCAGATGGAATTTGTCGATATCGCCGGCTTGGTCAAAGGGGCAAGTCAGGGTGAAGGATTGGGGAACCAGTTTCTCGGTCACATTCGCCAGGTTGATGCCGTTTTGCACGTGGTCCGTTGCTTTGAAGATGATAATATTGTCCATGTGGATGGTTCCATCGATCCCCTGCGTGATCTTGAGGTGATCACCATGGAGCTCATCCTGGCCGACTTGGAAACGGTTGAAAAACGACTGGTCAAGTCCAGGAACCAGGCCAAATCCGGCGACAAGAAATTCATCGCCGAGGCTGCGTTTCTGGAAAAAATTCAACAGACCCTGGATGGCGGCAAGCCGGCACGATTGGTTGAGGTTGAAAGCGAGGTGCAGAAATCGTTGTTGCGCGATCTTTGTCTGTTGACCACCAAACCGGTTCTCTATGTGGCCAATGTCAACGAAGACGATGTGGTCGACGGCAATTCGTTTGTTGACCAGCTGCGCGA
>CBDUPF010000108.1:0-11795 GCA_965369035.1 uncultured Aliishimia sp. | reverse complement strand
TACCAACAGCTTCGCACCGTCGATAACGCTATGAGAAGGGGTAAGGCCGCATGACTGTCTATGCGCTCAATGGTCTCGGCCGGATCGGCAAGCTGATGCTGAAGCCGCTCCTCGAACGCGGGGCGGATGTCGCCTGGATCAACGACGCGGTCGGCGACCCGGCGATGCACGCACATCTTCTGGAATGGGACACGGTGCACGGGCGGTGGGAGGCCGAATTCGGCCACGACGCCGAGAGCGTGACCGTGGACGGTGTGCGGCTGCCCTTTGTCGGGACGACGGAGGTGTCGCACCTGCCGCTCGATGGTGTCGACGTGGTGATCGACTGCACCGGCGTCTTCAAGACCGAGGCCAGGCTTGCGCCGTACTTCGATGCCGGGGTGAAGAAGGTCGTCGTCTCCGCTCCGGTCAAGGATGCGGATGCGGCCAACATCGTCTACGGTGTGAACCACGACATCTACGACGCCGCGCGGCACCGGATCGTGACAGCGGCGTCCTGCACGACGAACTGCCTCGCGCCGGTGGTCAAGGTGGTGCACGAATCCATCGGTATTCGCCACGGATCGATCACCACCATCCACGACGTCACCAACACGCAGACCATCGTCGACCGCCCCGCGAAGGACCTGCGCCGCGCGCGGTCGGCGCTGAACTCGATGATCCCGACGACCACGGGCAGCGCCACGGCAATCACGCTGATCTATCCGGAATTGAAGGGGCGGCTCAACGGCCACGCGGTGCGCGTTCCGCTTCTGAATTCCTCGATTACCGATTGCGTGTTCGAACTGGAGCGGGAAACGACGGTGGAGGAGGTGAACGGGCTCTTCAGGGCCGCGGCGGAAGGGGAGCTGTCCGGGATTCTGGGGTACGAGGAGCGTCCGCTGGTTTCCGCGGATTACACCAACGACACCCGGTCCAGCATCGTCGATGCGCCCTCGACCATGGTGGTGAACGGAACGCAGCTGAAGGTCTATGCCTGGTACGACAACGAGATGGGTTATGCCCACCGCCTGGTCGATGTTGCGATGATGGTGGGAGCATCGCTGTGACCGAACGGCCGGAGGGCCTCTCGGCCTACATCGCCGTGACCGCCGCGTACTGGGCCTTCATGCTCACGGACGGCGCGCTCAGGATGCTGGTGCTGTTGCACTTCCATACCCTGGGCTTCACCCCCGTGCAGCTGGCGTATCTGTTCGTGCTCTACGAGATCGCGGGCATGGCGACCAACCTTTCCGCGGGGTGGATCGCTGCGCGGTTCGGGCTGACGTTTACGTTGTATGCAGGGTTGGGGATTCAGGTTGTGGCTCTGCTTGCTCTCGCGCAGCTCGATCCGGGTTGGGCCGTGGGTCTGTCGGTCGCCTATGTGATGGTGGTCCAGGGGGCGTCGGGTGTGGCCAAGGACCTGGCCAAGATGTCGTCCAAATCGGCCGTGAAACTGCTCGCGCCGGAACAGGACGGCGGGCTCTTTCGTTGGGTGGCCCTGCTGACCGGGTCCAAGAATGCGGTAAAAGGCGTCGGCTTCCTGCTCGGTGCCGGCCTGCTCGCGACCGTCGGCTTCGTCTGGGCCGTGCTTGGCATGGCCGCGGTGCTGGCGGTGATCCTCGCAGCCGTTCTGGTCGCCATGCCGCCGGGGCTGCCCAAGGGACGCAAGGGCGCGAAGTTCTCCGAAGTATTCTCGAAATCGGCCAACGTGAACTGGCTGTCGGCGGCCCGCGTTTTCCTGTTCGGCGCCCGTGACGTGTGGTTCGTCGTGGGTATCCCGATCTACTTCTACGCGGTGCTGTCGGACGGCACGGAGGAGGGGAACCGAACCGCCTTCTTCGTGATCGGCGTCTTCATGGCGGTCTGGATCATCCTCTATGGCGCGGTTCAGGCGGCGGCTCCGCGGCTTCTGCGCGCCGCCAACCGGCCCGAAGCGGAGCTGGTGGGTGCCGCTCGGATCTGGGCCTTGCGGCTGTTTGCAATACCGGCAGCACTGACGCTGGCGGCGCTGGTTTCGTCGCATCCCGCGCCCTGGCTGACGGTGACCCTGGTCCTTGGCCTTCTGGCGTTCGGGGCGATCTTTGCGGTGAATTCCTCGCTTCATTCCTACCTGATCCTCGATTTCACCGAAGCCCGCCGGGTGACGATGGATGTCGGCTTCTACTACATGGCGAACGCTGGCGGGCGGCTGCTGGGCACCCTGCTGTCGGGCCTGACCTACCAGGCGGGTGGGCTGGCCCTTATGCTGGGCGCCGCCGCGGGAATGGTCGCGACCAGCGCGCTGGCCGCCGGTCGCCTCAGGCCAGACGATCTGCAACGCTCCGTCGCCTGAGCCTGTTCTGGCGGCACCTGACCCCCTGATTGGCACTCGCAGCGATGGTGACCGGGTCCCGCGCTGGCTTGCCGACGACGTGGAACAGCCCGGCGAGCACCTGCTGGTCGCCCAGGGACTGGTGGCGACCTGTGTGCCGATGACGGGCGCGGACGGCTTTGCCTTGCACAGGCTCTCCCTTCGGCTCATGCGCGGATTCGACCTGCTGACTTTGCGTGACCGACAGGACGAGCCTCGCCGGCCATGTACTGGCGTCGGCCATCGGTTAATCACCGGCACGCGGCACCGCAAGGCCCGGGGGCCGTTAACCAAGAAGCCGCATTCGTCCGCCCCGATGGGTTGCGCGCTCCGCGTTTGTCGGACATGCTCGCCGCCGGCGGAGATTTCCTTCCGCCGATGTTTCATTGCGATATGTATTGAAAGTCATTGCCCATGTCCGAGACGACCAACACCCCCGCCGCGACCGGGGATGCGCCGCAGGAACAGGCGCCGGAAGGCCCGAAGTTCACCGCCCAGCCCAGCCGCACCTTCGTTCCCTGGCTGAACTCGGTCGGCGGTTCCATCGCCTTCACGACTTACCAAGCCGGCAAGGTGTTCTTCATCGGAACCAATGCGGAAACCGGTCGGCTCTCGCTGTTCGAACGGTCCTTTCCCCGGTGCATGGGGTTTGGCCACTCGACCGACGAAGGGCGCACGACGCTCTGGCTCTCGTCGCTGTATCAACTCTGGCGGCTGGAGAATTTCCTGGAGCCGGGCCAGAAGACCGGCGACGGTTATGATGCGGTTTTCGTTCCGGTGGAGGGACGAACGACCGGCGATATCGACATCCACGACATTCATGGCAATGCGGCAGGCGCACCGTTGTTCGTTGCCACGCGGTTCAATTGCCTCGCCACGCTCGACAGGCGCAATTCCTTCAAGCCGGTCTGGACACCGCCCTTCATCGACAAGATCGCGGCCGAGGATCGCTGCCACCTGAACGGCATGGCGATGGATGGCAGCACGCCGAAATACGTGACCTGCGTGGCGCGCACCAACTCCGCCGGTGCCTGGCGGGAGCATCGGCAATCCGGGGGCGTCCTGCTGGATGTGGAGAGCGGCGAGGTCGTGGTCGAGGGGATGTCCATGCCCCATTCCCCGCGACTCCATCGGGGTGAGCTCTATTGCGTGCAGTCCGGCACCGGAGAGTTCGGCCGGATCGACCGGGAGGCGGGCCGGTTCGAGCCGATCTGCTTCCTGCCGGGGTTTGCGCGCGGCGTGGCCTTTGCCGGTGATCACGCGATCATCGGTGTCTCGCGCCCGCGGGCCGATCGCACGTTCGAAGGGCTCGCGCTCGACGAGCGGCTGGAAAAGGACGGGTTGTCGCCCACCTGCATGATTGCCATCGTGAACCTGGCCACCGGCGATCTCGAACACATGATCGAGATGGAGGGCGTGGTGCAGGAACTCTACGACGTGGCATTCCTGCCCGGTTTGCGGCGGCCGAAGCTGCTCGGGTTCCGGACACCGGAAATCCGGTTCCAGATCCGGCCCGCGCCCTTCGACCCGGCGGGAGATGCCTGACCGGCCGCGGATACTCTTCGGCTGGGAAATGGGTGCAAATCTCGGCCACGCGGGCAAGGTCACGCGCGTCGCAGCCATGCTGGAGGATCGCGCTGAACTGTTCGTGGCAGCGCGGGAACCCGTCGCGATCCGCCAGATGGCCCCGGACCTGAAGGCACGACTGCTGCCGGCGCCGTACTCCCTCACACGCCCGATGCGCCGCGGCGAACGGCCCGGTCTCTGTTTTCCGGGCAACCTTCTGACGGAGGGGTGGGAGTCCCCCGACATTCTCTCTGCGTTGTGCGAGGCCTGGTCCGGCCTTATCGAACTCGTCCGGCCCGATGTGATCGTTGCCCAGGCCGCGCCGACGCTGCTTCTGGCCGCACGCGGGCAGGGGAAACGCACGGTCATGCTGGGGTCCGGCTACGACAATCCGGCGCTGAGCGTGCCAATGCCGGTCTTCGAGAGCCCCGAACCGGACGCCGCCACCGTCGCCGGGGCGCAGGAGGCCATGGCACTGGCCGCGGCGAACGAGGCACTGGCGCGTCGCGACCTGCCACCTGCCCAAAGCTTCAAGGACCTGATGGAGGCCGACCTGTCGTTGCTGCTGACCTGGCCCGAAGCCGACCACTATCCGGACAGGGCAGCGTTGCAGCCCGATCACCCGGAATTCCTGGGCATGCTGACATCGGCCAGTGCCGGTGCCGCCGCATCATGGGCGGATAACGGGAACCCCCGCGTCTTTGCCTATCTGCGCGGCGGACATCGGCCAAGTGCTGCGGCCTATGGCGCGCTGCACCGGATGGGGCGCGAACTCGACACGGTCCTTGCTGCGCCCGGGATCGAGCCCGCGGATGCGGCGCGGCTGCGTGAGCGGGGTGTGCAGGTTTTCGACGGCACGGTCGATCACGGCCCGTTGCTGGGGAAATGCGATCTGGGTCTGTCCCACGGATCGAATGGCATGGTCGGAGCATTTCTCGCAAAAGGAGTGCCGCAGATCGGCCTGCCGCTCCACCGGGAACAGTCGATGATCACCCGGGCGATGGCCCGACGGAATCTCGCCCTGGGGCTCGAAGGCCGCTACGGAACCGATCAGGTTGTCGAAGCGATCCGGAGAATTCTAGCGTCGCGAGATTTCGCAGACAGGACGCGCCTTGCGGCCCGAAAGATCGCGTCGTATTCGAGCTGTGCTGCAGAATTAATTGCAGCGGACAAGATAATGGAATTAGTGTGAAAATATCAATTGACCGAATGCGGTTATCAACCGGGGGTTCCTTACATAAAGAAAGTTTCGGTGCCCCGCCTGTTCGTGATTGATCGGATAGGACCAATCGGGTAACTTTTTTTTGAAAATTTACGCATTTTTAGTTGCGAGATTGACTGGGGGATAAGTTATGGGTCGTTATGGCAGCACTTCGTTTGAGGGTCCGGTCGAGTATTACAATGGCGCCGGACATCGGGTCAGCGGAATAGGCGATATCAACGGCGACGGGTTCGAGGATTATGCGATCTCGGCACGCTATGGTCGCGACGAGTATTTCAACCGCACAGGAACCGTTTATGTCGTCTTCGGCGAAGGCGAGCCGCCGCTAAGTCAGGATCTGGGTAATCTGGACGGAACCAACGGTTTCGTTCTGGAGCGTGAGGCGGATTCCAGCTTCTACTATGGCACGAACTTTGGCTCCAGCATCACCGGCCTCGGTGATGTGAATGGCGATGGCGTGGACGATTTCGCTGTCGCACAGAACGGGACGCGGTTCGTCTACGGTGACGGCGAAAACTATTACTACGGCCGGCCGGCCGATGGAGTCGCCTATGTCATCTACGGCGGGCAGTTCGACGACATGTCCGAGTCGGTATCGGTCACAAGTCTCGATCACACACGCCTGACGACGGATGGCGAGATTACGGAGGTGGTGAACCTCGGCGACGTGAACGGTGATTCCTTCGACGACGTCGGGCTCAACGTACACCGTCGGTCCGACAGCTCCGGCCCGGCGGCCGTCGTCTACTTCCATGACCAGAACGACAACGGTACCTACGACGACGGCGAATATGCCTATTCCGGTCAGCGATATGTCGGAGTGTCCGAAGTCACCGGCTACGTGATCTACGGCTCCGACACGCCCGAACAGGTCATCGACACGAACGCTCTTGCAGGTGATGGAACCGACGGGTTCTCCGTCGCCGCGGGCGACGTGCTGAGGAACAACGGCTTCTATGGCGTCGAGTTCGCCGAGGTTGCGTTCTCAAGTGGTGGAGTAGGCGTCAACGACTACTATTCCGACTCTTTCGTGGGCCTTGTCGGGGCCGTCGATGTCGACGGAGATGGATTCGCCGATGTATTCGTCGCGCGCGGCGGCGTGCAGGTTGAAACCGAATACTTCTTCCGGTCCGCCTACGGATACGGGTACTACAATCGCGACTACAACAGCGGGACCTTCCCCTTCTCCTACGCAGGCGGTGTCATCGATGGCTCCGGCGTGGGTGGCAGCGATGTCGAGGGTATCGACGGCAACATCAATGGCGCCTACCTGGTCGAGCAGGGGAATTCGGCAGTCCTGGGTGATTTTTCCGGGGATGATGGCTACGGAGAGTTCGCCTATTTGGATTTCCAGAGTAGCACGTCTCTGTCGGAACTGGCCGATGCGGGCATCGCCAGCGTGTCGGGCGTCGTGGTGCTCAACGGCAATGAAAACAGGTTCGATTCGACGGACTTCGGATCCGATGCCGATATCGGCACGACAGCCTCTTTCTTCTATTCCTCGCTCACCTATGAGAACGGTCGTACCTCATTCTTCCCCGATGCCGTACTCGGCGTGGGCGATGTAACCGGCGACGGTATCGACGACATGATGATCATCGGTCGCGACTTCTCGAACACGACCGGTGCGATCACTGCCTACATCGTCGGCGGGACACAGACGGATCGCGTTGGCGTGTTCGATCTCGACGAACTCGTCGCAGCCGGCAGCGCCTATCGGATCATCGGCGACGAGGGCAGCGGCTTCGAGCCGCTTTGGTTCGCGCCAGCAGGCGACGTGAACAACGACGGTGCGGATGACATCATCATCGGTGCGCGCCAGGACAACAACGGCAATGGCGGCGCCGAGATTTTCTATGGCGGCGAGCATCTGGAAGCGATCGACCAGGCGGACGGGACCGACGACAACGTGGCCCTTGCCGCGAACGGAGAGGTCGACGTCGACACGGGTCTGCTCCCGATCCGGATCGAACTGACCGACAACAGGTTCCTGAATGAAGGTACCGGATCGCCAACCGACTTCGAGTTCACGGTGCGTCGCACCGGCAACCTGTTGGCCGAGGTTTCCGTCGACTGGGTCGTGCAGGGCGGGGGCTTTTCGGCATTCGCTACCGACGCCGATGCGAACGATTTCGTGGGCGGCGCATTCCCGTCCGGGGTTCTGACCTTTGCAGCGGGTGAAGCGACGGCGAAAATCGTGGTGCAGGTGGCCGGCGACGCCGTCACCGAAAACGCTGAAGATTTCATCGTTCTCATCAGCAATCCGACCACGGACAACGGCGCGCCCATCTCGATCGAATCCAACCGGGGCATCGGATACATCTACAACGACGATTTTCCGGTGCAATTCCGGATCTACGATGTGAACGTCGTGGAAGGCGACACCGGCGAGACCACGACAGTAAATGTACGGATCACCCGGACCGGGCTGACCGATGTCGAGGCATCGGTCGACTACTCGATCCAGCCCTACGTCAGCAGCCAGGCCGCCAACAGCGACGACGTGGTCGGCACGCTGCCGTTTACCGGCACGGTGACCTTTGCCTCGGGAGAGACCGAAAAGTTCGTGACCTTCGAGGTGCAGGGCGACGATGTGGTCGAGAGCAGCGAGTACCTGCAGGCGATCCTGTCGAACCCGACGGCTGCCGGCGGTGCGGAGGTCGAGATCACCGATGCATCCGCCTTCATCCAGATCATCAATGACGACGAGCCGATGCGGTTCCGCTCCAGCAATGTCTTCGTGACCGAAGGCGTGAATTCGGAGATGACGTTCACGGTCACGCGCTCCGGAAAGACCGACATCGCGGGCACCGTGGACTACTCCCTGGGCAGGTATATCGACCTCAACCAGAGCGCCGAGGCGGCCGATTTCGGCGCGACGTTCCCCGCGTCCGGAACTGTCTCCTTCGCGGCGGGAGAGACGTCGAAAACCGTAAGTCTGCCGATCGTGGACGACACCATCTACGAAGGCACGGAGTATGTCGAACTCCGCCTCTCCAACCCCCAGAGTGCAGCGGCGGAAGGCAACTTCGTCGATACGCCGACCGTCTATGGGTACCTCTTCGACAACGAGGTGCCAGTCTACTACCGCGTCAACAACGGCTACGTGACCGAAGGCGATGAGGGCGAAACCACGACGATGCTCGTGAATGTCACGCGCAGCGGGGACACGGGCAGCGCCGGCAGCGTCAACTATGAAGTCGCGGCGTACCGCTACGGCAGTTCGGCGAATGACGACGATTTCGTAGGCACCCTGCCGATAACCGGTGTGGTCAACTTTGCCGCAGGCGAGACGAGCAAACAGATCGAGATCGAGATCGCTGGCGACAACCTCTACGAGAACACCGAGTATTTCGAGGTCCGGATCTCCAATCCGCTGTCGGCCGATCCGACCGCACAGACAGTGATCAGCCGCGGCCTGGCCTATGGCTACATCTATGACGACGATTCTCCGGTCTTCTTCCGGGCCTATGGCAGTTCCGTCCTCGAAGGCGACCCGGGCGATACCCGTGTCCTGGATTTCACCGTCACGCGCTATGGCGACACTTCGGTCGAGGCATCGGTGAAATACGACATTGCCGGCGGAACCGTGGATTCGGCCGATTTCGACAGCACGTTCCCGACGAGCGGGATCTTGACCTTCGCCGCGAACGAGACCGTCAAGACGGTGCAGATTCAGATCAGCGAAGACAACGATATCGAGAACGACGAATACACCTATCTGACCCTGTCAGACCCGTCATCGCCTCCGGGAACGGACGCGTTCGTATCCGGCGGCGCTGCGGTAGGCACGATCCGGACCGACGATTTCCCGGCGATCATCTCGACCAGCTATTCGGCATCCGTGACCGAAGGCGACCCCGGCGATGCGCGCACTCTGACGTTCCAGGTCTTCCGCAGCGGCGACACTACGTCGACCGTGACCATGGACTGGAACTTTGCCGGGTCCGGCTACAACCAGTTGAACAGCGCGGATTTCGAGGCCGGGCTGCCGCAGAACGGGAATTTGACCTTCAATCCGGGCCAGACGGTCAAGGAGGTCAGCTTTGCCGTGCTCGAGGACGACACGATCGAATCCAACGAATCCGGTACGTTCACCATCTCGAACGTCACCTCGTCCAGCGGTGAGGTCCAGGTCAACCGGTCCGCCGCCTATGGCACCGTCATCAACGATGACTTCGCGCCGCGGATCCTGACCTATATCAACGGGTCGCTCTATGGCGCGTCCGTGAACGAAGGCAACAGCGGCTTCACTCCGATCACTGTGACCTTCGAGCGCGACGGTGACGCAACGGGTGAATTGACCATCACCTACAGCCTCGAGACGAATCAGGGCAGCGTCTTTGCCGCGGATTCCCAGGACATCGACGGCTTCCTGCCCGCTCCCGGACTCAAGGTCGAATTCGCGGACGGCCAGTTTTCGAAAGAGGTGACGATCAATGTCAACGGCGACGGCCTGATCGAGGCGAACGAATCGTTCAACCTGCGGATCACGAACGTGGAGTCGTCCGAAGGCATCGACTACAGCGTGTTCAACGCGAACTCCTTCATCACCATCCGGAACGACGATGGCCGTCCGCCGATCCCGCAGTTGCCCTTCGATGTCGACGGTGACGGCGTGATCGAGGAGGGCGAGTTCATCCAGGTCGAAGCGGACGTCTTCGGCGATCCCCATATCACGACGCTCGACGGTCTCGGCTACGATTTCCAGGCCGTTGGCGAATACGTTCTCGTCGAAACCCTGGATGGCGCCACCAACCCGTTCTCGGTGCAGGTCCGCTTCGAGGCGTTCCCGGGCTCCGACCTGGTGTCGGTCACGACCCGTATGGCGGTCGAGATCAAGGGGCACACGGTGGAGATAGACGCGCTCAATTCCGGTGCGCCGCTGCTCATCGACGGTGTGCCGGCTGACCCGGACGACCTGTCCATCGGTGCAATCGATCTCGATGGTGATGCCGACAACGGCTACGACATCTACATTGATGATGAGGGCAAGATCTCCATCATCCTGAACGAGGCCGGCGAACAGCTGATGGTCGGCCTTCTCGACGGTGCGCTGAACGTCTGTGTATTCCTGGCCGATCCCGCCGTGGGCGGCAACTCCGGTGCGGTGCGCGGCCTGATGGGCAACGCCAACCAGGACCTGTCCGACGATTTCGGCCTGCGCGACGGTTCCGCCATCCCCGAAGAGGTTCTGACCTTCGATGGCGATACACCGCAGCTGACCTTCGACTATATCTATGGCCGCGGGGAATGGGAGGGGAACGGGTATCGCGACAGCTGGGCCCTCGCCGATGGAGAGTCGCTCTTCAGTGGCGACACGCCCGACTACCCGGAAAACTTCCCGGCCGGCCCGCTGTCGGTAGAAAACCTCCCCGCAGACGTCCGTGCCGCCGCCGAACAGGCGGCGCGGGACGCGGGGCTCGACCCGCTGGACGACGAGGTGATCTTCAACAATGCCGTCCTCGATTTCGCGCTGACCGGCAATGAGGGCTTCCTTCTCGGAGCCACGCAGCTCGCCGCCGAAACGGAGGACTCCAGCGAGGCCACCGAAGCCCCCGAACTCACGCAGACCGTCAGTGTGTCCGCCAAGCAGAAATCGGTTGTCGAAGGCGATACGGGCGTTCGGGAAGTGGAATTCACCTTCTACCGCACCGGGTCTGCCGAAGAACTCGGCGGTTCTCTCGACGTCAGTTACAAGATCGCCGGCGGTGTGAATGCCGATGATCTGGGCACCGGCACCCCGCTCAACGGCACCATCGCATTCGCGTCGGGCGAGACCGAACAGACGCTCGTGGTGCTGGTCAAGGGCGACCTGACGACAGAGGCCAACGAGGCGTTGAACGTGGTGATCACGGGCACAAGCTCCGACGGTGTTCTGGTTGCGGGCTCTCAGGGCTCGACGACGATAGTGACGGACGATTTCGGGCCGCAAGCGCAGGACGACCTGTTCGCCGAGAAAGCTGGCGCAACCGTTTCCGGCAACGTCTTTGCGAACAACACCAACGGCGCCGATACGGACGCGGACGACGATACGTTGATGGTGACCAAGATCATCGCCGGCGGTGTCGAGTACACGCCAAGCGACAGCCCGATCACCCTGCCTGACGGAGTCATACTGACCATTTCGGCAGATGGCGACTTCGAGGCCGACACAACCGCAAGGTCCGTGCTGTCCGTTGGACAGATCGGCGAAACGGTCTTCGACTACGAGGTGTCCGATGGAAATGGCGGCACGGATACCGCACAGGTCAAGATAACGCTGCGGGGCACGTCTACAGCGAACCGGGCACCCGTCGCCAATGACGACAGCTACAGCGTGAAGGCGAACACGCCGTTGACGGTGGATGCGCTGGCCGGGGTTCTGGCCAACGACAGCGATCCGGACGGCGACGCGATTTCCGTCGTGTCGTTCTTCAACACCTCGAACGGGACGCTGAACATGGCGACCGACGGGTCGTTCAGCTACACGCCGGATGCGGGCTTCGTGGGTCAGGAGGTCGTGAGCTACACGGTGTTCGACGGGGTCGAGTCGGTACAGGCGACGCTGACCATCGACGTGACCAACGCGGCGCCCGTCGCCAATGACGACAGCTACAGCGTGAAGGCGAACACGCCGCTGACGGTGGATGCGCTGGCCGGGGTTCTGGCCAACGACAGCGATCCGGACGGCGA
>CBDUPF010000107.1:0-11852 GCA_965369035.1 uncultured Aliishimia sp. | reverse complement strand
GGCGACCAAGACCTGCTGCGCGAGATGCACAAGACCATCCACGACGTGACGATGGGTATCGAATCCTTCGGCTTCAACGCCGCCATCGCGAAGCTTTACGCCTTCACCAACACGCTGGCGAAGTCGCAGGCCGGAACCGCGGCGAAGCGGGAGGCGGCCCGGACGCTGGCGCAGTTGATGCAGCCGATGACGCCGCATCTTTCGGAGGAACTCTGGTCGATCCTTGGGCAGGACGGGCTTTGCGCCGCCGCACCCTGGCCCCGCGCCGATCCGGCCATGCTGGTCGACGACACCGTGACCCTGCCGATCCAGATCAACGGCAAGCGGCGTGCAGAAATCGAGGTCGCCAAGGATCTCGGCAAGGATGAGGTTGAAAAGATCGCGCTTTCGCAGGACGCTGTGCAGAAGGCGCTGAACGGGGGGGCGCCGAAGAAGGTCGTCATCGTCCCCGGCCGGATCGTGAATGTCGTCATCTGAACCCGCGCGCACCCCTTCTATGCCGCCCCAAGCCGACAGGCGCCCGGCGGCAGGACTTGCAGTCACCCGTCGGGCCGCCTTGGTCCTCGCGGCGGCTGCGCTTGCGGGCTGCGGATTCCAGCCGGTCTACGGCCCCGGCGGCTCAGGTGGAAAACTGCAGAACCGGGTTCTGGTGTCGACACCCAGCGAGCGGACGACGTACCTGCTCGTCCGCCGGATCGAGGAGCGGCTGGGGCGGGCGGCCGATCCCGTCTATACCCTGTCGGTCAACCTCCAGATGCGTGTCGAAGGGCTCGGTATCGACACGACAGGCACGACCAACCGGTTCAACCTGATCGGCGTCGCGGGCTACGCCCTGTCGGAAACGGCATCCGGGCAGGCGATTACCTCCGGCACCGTCAACAGTTTCACCGGGTTTTTCGCCTCCGGCACCACGGTGGAAACGCTGGCCTCCGAACGCGATGCGCGCGAACGGTTGATGGTGATCCTCGCCGACCAGATCGTCGCGCGCCTTCTGAGCGCGAACGTGCCCGGGTGACGAGAACGCCGGTCATGGAATCGAGGCGCCGCCGCAAGGAACGCACGTGAAACTCTCCACCCGAGACGCGCCCGGGTACTTCGCGAAGCCCGATCCGAACAGCGCGGGTTTGCTGATCTATGGCCCGGATGCGATGCGAATCGCTCTTCGCCGCCAGGAGGTCATCAAGGCGCTGATAGGCGAGGCGGGCGAGGAGGAGATGCGGCTCACCCGGATCCCGGCGGGCGACCTGCGCAAGGACCCCGCGCAGGTTCTCGACGCGCTGAAGGCCGTGAGCTTCTTTCCGGGCCCGTGCGCGGTGTTCGTCGAGGGCGCGACCGACCAGACCGCCCCGCCGATCCTCGCCGCGCTGGAGGAATGGCAACCCGGTGACGCTCAACTGATCGTGACGGCAGGCCAGCTTCGCGCGACGTCCAAGCTGCGCAAGGGATTCGAGGGGCACAAGGCGGCCTATGCGACCGGCATCTACGACGATCCGCCCGGCCGCGAGGAGATCGAACGCACGCTGGCCCAGGCCGGCATCCGCGTGCCCGACCGCGACATCATGACTGCGCTCACCGACCTTGCGCGCACGCTCGACCCCGGCGACTTCCGCCAGACGATGGAGAAGCTCGCGCTCTACAAGCTCGACGACGCCACGCCGCTTGGCGTCGCGGACATCGCCGCCTGCACGCCCGCCTCGACGGAGGCGGACCTGGACGACATCCTGCATGTCGTGGCCGAGGCGCGCGCGCCCGAAATCGGGCCACTCCTGCGCCGATTGCAGGCGCAGGGCGCCAATCCCGTCTCGCTCATCATCGCCGCCACGCGACACTTTCGCGTGCTGCACGCCGCCGTCTCCGACCCCGAGGGCGCCGCGCGCGGGATTGCGCGGATCCGTCCACCGATATTCGGGCCGCGGCGCGACCGGATGCTGCGGCAGGCGCAAGGCTGGGGCGTGCACAAGCTCGAAACCGCGTTGGGCGTGCTGACGGACACGGATCTGACGCTGCGCTCCGCCGCTCAGACGGCGCCGCAGATGGCCCTGGTCGAACGCGCCTTCATCCGGGTCGCCATGCTTGGGGCCAGCCGCTGACGGCTACCCGGCGGCGGGCTCTGCGAACATGGCCAATACCTGCGCCTCGGTCATCTTCTCCGTGTCACCGGCAAAGGCATATCCGTCCGGCTTGAGGTCGATGAAGATCTCGCCGGTCAGCGGCAAGCCGTTGGCGTCATCGAGCGTGCCGAGACCGACATGCATCTCTCCCTGCATCGGGCCGGGCACCGTCAGCCGGTAGAACAGGCTGCTTCCGCAGGTCTTGCAGAACCCCCGCTCGGCCCACTCCGACGAGGTGAAGACGCCCAGCGCGTCGTCGCTGGTGAATTTCAGGCCGCCGGCAGGCACCTTGACCGCCAGATAGACCCCGCCGGAGAACTTCCGGCACATTCCGCAATGGCAGGCGCCCGACTCCCGCAAATCGCTCGTGATTTCGAAGCGGACCGCTCCGCACATGCATCCACCTTGTCTAGCCATCCCAGTTCCTCCGACAATGATCCGGACCCTTGATACCGGGAGATGCTGACATTTTGTGACATCAGCGCGTACCCGCTTGAACCCACCCCGCGATCCGGCCATCGTGCCCGGAACGATCATTGGAGGGAACCGCGCGATGTATACTGTCATCGGCTCTGTCAGCAGCCGCACGTTCCGGGTGCTCTGGGCGCTGGAAGAAATGGGCCAGACCTACAAGCACGTCCCCGCCGGGCCGCGTTCGGCCGAAGCGATGGCCCATAATCCGCTGGGCAAGATCCCGATCCTGCTGGATGGGTCAGAGGCGCTGACGGACAGCACCGCGATCATGACCTATCTCGCCGACAAGCATGGGCTTCTGACCGCACCCGCCGGCACCGTCGCCCGCGCGCGGCAGGATGCGACGACCTTCTGGCTGGTCGACGAGTTCGACGCGATCCTCTGGTTCGCGGCCAAGCACAGCTTTGTCCTGCCCGAGGAGCAGCGTGTTCCGGCGATCAAGGACAGCCTGAAAGCGGAGTTCGGACGCAGCGTCGATCACTTCGCCAGGAGGATTTCGGGCGAATTCGTGATGGGCGACGAGATCACCGTGCCTGATATCCTGGCCGTGCACTGCCTGAACTGGGCGATCGGGGCCAAGTTTCCGGTCGAGAACGAGATCGTCAACGACTATGCCAAGCGGATTCGCGGGCGCGATGCATTCAAGGCGGTCCGGGCGCTGGCTCCGCAACCTGCCTCCTGACAAGACATCAACCCGTCAGGCCGGGCCGCCAGGCTGCGGCGTGGCGGCCAGCCCATCGGCCGGTGGCGAAACAGGCGGTCAGGAGCCATCCCCCCGTCGGCGCCTCCCAATCCAGCATCTCGCCCGCGCAGAAGACCCCGGGCCGGTCGCGCAACATCAACCCGTCCGTCAGCGCGGAGAACGGGACGCCCCCGGCGGTGGAGATCGCCCCGTCGAGCGGTCCGGGCCGCGCACCGGGCACAGGCAGCGCCTTCAGCAGGCGCGCCCAATCCTGCGGCGGCAGGTCCTGCGCGCCATGCGTGACCTCCATCACCAGCGCCACCTTCGCCGGCCCCAACCGCAGCGTGTTGCGCAACAATCCGGTCAGCCTGGCCTTGCGCGGCTTGCGCGAGAACCGGTCGGCAACCTCCTCGGGCGCCATGTCCGGCAACAGGTCCACGGTCAGCGCATGGCCCTCGCGCAACGCCGGGGTCAGCGCGTAGATCCCGCCGCCTTCGAGCCCGGTGCGCGTGATCACCGCCTCGCCCCGCGACGTGATCGTTCCGGCCCGCCATTGCACCGCCTTGATGGCGGCGCCGAAATGGCCGGCCATGTGCGGGGACCAGTCCACGAGCAGCCCGACATTCGCGGGCCGGAACGGAACGCTGGGCAGCCAATCCGCCCAGGCCCCGTCCGAGCCCAATCGTGCCCAGCTTGCCCCGCCGCAGGCCAGAACCGTTACGTCCGCCGTGACGTGACGCGACCCCTCTGGTGTCTCAAAGGCCAACGCGTCGCCATCCCACCCGGTCCAGCGCCATCGCCTTTCGAGATGCACGCCCAGCGCATCGAGCCTGCCCAGCCAGGCGCGCAGCAAGGGCGAGGCTTTCATGGCACGCGGGAAGACACGGCCGGTGGAGCCGGTGAAGGTCTCCATGCCAAGCCCTTCGGCCCAGTCCCGCACGGCGTTGTTGTCGAATGCCTCCAGCGCGGGGCGCAGATGAGGCGCCCGGTCGCCATAGCCGGAGAACAGCCGGGCAGACTCGCCGGCGAATGTCAGGTTCAGCCCGGACTTGCCGGCCATGAGGAACTTGCGGGCGGGCGACGGCTTGGCCTCGTAGACCGTCACCTCCAGCCCCGCCTCGCCCATCACTTCCGCTGCCATCAGGCCGGCGGGACCGGCACCGATCACGGCGGCCTTCACGAGGTCGGCGCCTGCGATGGCAGCTGCCCCCGGATCTCCACCACGCGCTGCGGGTAGGGAATTTCCACGTTCGCGTCCCTGAGCGCATTCCAGATCAGGAACAGCACGTCGGAGGTGTACTTGTTGTCCCCGTCGTCGATCCCGTTGACCCAGAATTCCACCGCGAAATCGATGCCCGATTCGCCGAAACCCCGCAGCTCGCAGTCGGGCGGATAGGGGTCATCGAGCACGTCGGGATGTGTCGCGACGGCCTTTTCGATCAGGTCGGGGATCAGGTTGATATCGGTGTCATAGCTGACCGAGAACGGGGCCTCGTAGCGATTGGCACTGCCCGCGTCGGAATAGTTGACAACCCGCGTGGTGATGAAATCCTCGTTCGGGACAACGATCCAGCGCCCGTCGAACGTCTCCAGGATCGTGGCGCGCGCCATCATCTTGACGATGCGCCCGGCCTCGCCCCCGTCGAGCTCGATGTAATCGCCGATGGTGGCCTGCCCCTCGACCAGAAGGATCACGCCGGAGATGAAATTCGACGCGATCTTCTGCAGGCCGAAGCCCAGGCCGACACCGATGGCACCGGAGAGGATCGCCAAGGCCGAGAGGTTGATCCCCATGATGTTCATCAGCAGCAGGAAGGCCACGCCGAAGATCGTGAATTCGACCGCCTTGGCCATCAGTTGGCGGATCGAGGGGCGCAATTCCTCCTGCTTCTGGATGTATTGCGACGTCGCCTCGTTCGACCAGCGCCCCAGCCAGAACAGCAGCGACCCGGCGATCAGCCCTCGGACGACCGTCATGACGGAGAACGAGATGTTCCCCACCGACACCGTCATCTCGGTGAGCCAGGTTTCCACCTCATCCAGCAGACCCACCGTGTAGAGCGCACCCACCGGAATCAGCAGGTAGCGTCCGAACACCTTGAGGAACGGATCCTTCAGGATATCGCGCACGAAGGCGCGCAGGGCCAGGAACACGAAGACGCGCTTGCCGAATGCGACGATCGCCCCGCTGTCGAAGATGGACCGGACGACGGCCTCTCCCAACGCGGTGAAGAGATAGGCCAGAAGCGGCAAGATCAGCGGCAGAAATTCCATCGCGAACTGCCGCGGGCGGGTCAGCAGGTTCCGCGTCTCGCCCGGGTCGAGCAGATTGTGCAGGCGCGGTCGCAGCCGCCGTGCGAGGATGACGGCCAGGAAATAGGACGCGATCAGAATCGCGAACTGGGTCCACGCGGCCGGGCTCTGAAGCCAGGCGAGGGCCTGTTCCCATCCCTGCAGGGCATAGCCGGCAATCTGGCGCACGATCTCCGGCTGGCTTTCCAGATCGAATTCCACCCGCCACTCCTCTTGCCTGTCGTGCCTGCGGCGTCATCTTTGAACAAAGGACAACCGCCATGCAAGAGCACGACCCGATCTGCCCCCTGTGCGGCCGCCCCATCCCGGCGGATGTACCGCAATCGGAGCACCATCTCGTTCCCAAGCTCAAGGGCGGGAAGGGTGGCCCGACGGTGCTATTGCACCATATCTGCCACCGCCAGGTGCATGCCACGTTGACCGAAGCGGAACTGGCCCGCCACTATGCCACGCCCGAAGCGCTGCGCAGCCATCCGGACCTGGCGCGGTTCATCGCCTGGGTGTCGAAACGCCCGCCGGAGTTCGCCTCCAAGATCCCCGGCAAGCGTCGCCGGCGGTAACCCGTTCCGCTCCGGCGGCGGGCGTCAGCGCAGCTTTTCGAGCAGTCGCAGGGAGGCGTAGCCGTCCGGAACTTCGCCCTTGGCCTTCTGCCAGGCGCGGACGGCGCCGATGGTCAGCGGACCGATCCTGCCGTCGATCTTGCGCGTGTCGAAACCGGCGCGGGTCAGCCGCCTCTGCAACTCGATCCGCTCGTCGAAGGTCAATGCGCGATCGCCCTGGGGCCAGCCGCCACCGATGGCCGGCCCGCCCAGGATGCGGTCGCCCAGATGCCCCACCGCAATCACATAGGCGTCCGCGCTGTTGTAGCGTTCGATCACCGCGAAATTGTCGAAGATCATGAAGGCAGCACCCCCCGCTCCCGCCGGCAGCAGGATGGAGCCCGCGCCGTGATCGGACACCGGCTGCCCGGACATGCCCCGCACGCCCAGCGCCGCCCAGTCGGCGGGAGATTTCACCACGTCGCGGTCGGCCAGCGCATAATCGAAGCCGGACGGCAGCCGCACCTCGACGCCCCAGGGCTGGCCCTTGGTCCACCCGAAGGCCTTCAGGTAGGCCGCCGTCGACGCCAGCGCGTCCGCCGGGCTGTCTCCCCAGATGTCGCGCTTTCCGTCGCCGGTGAAATCCACCGCATACTGCAGGAAGGAGGTCGGCATGAATTGCGTGTGGCCCATGGCCCCGGCCCAGCTTCCGGACATATCGGTGGCGCGCACGTCACCCGCCTGCAGGATGCGCAGAGCCGCGATCAGTTGCTCCTCGAAGAAATCCGACCGGCGGGAATCGAAGGCCAGCGTGGCCAGCGACCGGATGGTGTGGTTGTTGCCCTTGTAGGCGCCGAATGCGCTCTCCAGCCCCCAGATCGCCAGCACCACCTGGTGCTCGACCCCGTAGCGCGCCTCGATCTCCTTCAACAGCAGATGATGCTCGGTCAAGGCGGCACGGCCATTGCTTATACGCGTGTCGCTGACTGCAGTTGAGAGGTATTCCCAGATCGTCTTCGTGAATTCCGACTGGTTCCGGTCGCGGCGGATCACGTCCGGGTCGAAAGTCACCCCGTCGAACGCCTCGTCCATCACGCGCCTGGAGATACCCTGCCTCCCTGCGCGGGTGCGGAAGTCCTGCAGCCAGTACTGGAACGCCTGCGCGGTACCGCTATCCGCGGCCGGATCGGTGCTGACGCGCTGCACGCCGGTCGGTCGCGGTTTCGGCCGCATCCGGTCGGCGAGTGCAACGAAACTGATCTCTTGCACCAGCCTCTCCGGCGGTCGCAGGGAGTTGGCCGGGATCTCGGCCCGAGCACCGGTAACGCCGAGCGCCCCGGCGAGAATGATCGCTGTCCACCGCATGTTCTGCCTCTCTTGTCCGTCGTTCATGATGCCGACTTTGGCCGCAGCATAGTCGCATTGACGGTTTTCACCAAGAATCAATCATCCCGGGAGGGATCCGGCGCCTCCTTGCGCAGCCGCGCGATATGTTCGCGCAGCATCGTGACGCGGCGCGGGCGGAAGCTTTCCTCGAGCACGTGCAGGTCCGACATCCGGTCCAGCCGGAAGGTGCGGTAGTCTTGGCGCAGATGGCACCACGCGCTGAGCACGCTGGAGGCTTCGAGATAGACGATGCCCAGCGGCCAGACCCGGCGCCGCGTGCGGGCGGAGTTTGCATCCTCGTAGGAGAATTCGACGGCCAGTTCGGCCCAGGTCGCGGCGCGCAGTTGCGCGACATCGATCGTCGGCCTCGGCGGGCTGAGATATCGGCGCGCATCGAGGACGGCGTGCTCCAGCCGGTGCGCCTGCCGGTCCGGAACCCGCGCGGTGATCTTGGCCAACGCCGAACGTGCCGCCTTGGCGAGCGCCGGATCGCCGATCACCGCCACATCGCGCAATCCCAGGACCAGCGCCTCCAGTTCGTCGTCCTCGAACCCGAGCGGGGGCAGGCTCACGTCCTCCACCAGGGTAAAGCCGAACCCCGCCGCCCCGTCGATCACCGCACCGAGCCCGCGCAGCGCCTCGATATCGCGATAGACCGTGCGCATGGACACCGCGAGTTCGTTCGCCAGCCGCTCCGCCGTCACGGGCGGCTCGAAGCTGCGCAGCGCGGTCATGAGCTGGAAGAGGCGTGCCGTTCTGGACATGAATCACGGACTAGCATTCCTGCCAGAATCCGTCAGCAATGAAGTTTAGCATGATCACAGGCATCAGGGAGGCCCCATGTTCACGCTGATCACCTATCCCGCCGGCTTCGGAACGCTCAGCATGAGCCCGTTCTGCGTCAAGGCGATGTATCTGCTCAATGCCGCGCCGGCTGCCTGGAACCGCGAGGACAGGCTCGATCCCCGCCGGATGCCACGGGCCAAGTTGCCGGTCCTGCGCACGCCGGACGGCCTGGTTCACGACAGCGACGGGATCATGCTGTATCTTGAACGGCAGGGGGCGGAATTCATGCCCGGTCTCTCGGCTCGCGATCAGGCGCAAAGCCGCGCGATGGTCCGAATGGCCGAGGAACACCTCTATTTCCTGCTGGTACTCGACCGATGGGAACGGCCCGAGGTCTGGCCGGTGATCCGCGACACCTATTTCGCCGAAATCCCGTGGCTGCTTCGTGGTTGGATCACAGGCAGGATTCGCCGCGCGATCCTGGACGGTCTGCGGGCGCAGGGGTTGGGGCGGCTGACGTGGGACGAACGCATGATGCGGCTGGAGCAGGACCTGGTCGCGATCTCGGCACAGCTTGGCAACCGTGCGTTCCTATTCGGTCACGTACCGACACTGGCGGACGCCGCCGTTGTCCCCATGCTCGATGCCATGCGATCCACGCCCTTCGAGACACCGATGGTCCGCCGGATCAGCGGCGATGCGCAGCTTTGCGCCTATATCGACCGCGGCCATGCCGCCATGGCGCCGGCATGAGCTTGCCCGATCCGCCGCCAGAGGTCGCGCGTGCGATCGAAGATGCGCCTCCGGAGGCACGGCGGGGGCTGCTTGCGCTGCGGCGCCTGGTGCTTGAGACGGCCGCGGACCTGCCGGAGGTCGGCGAGGTCGTCGAATGCCTGAAATGGGGGCAGCCGGCCTTTACCACGCCGAAAACCCGCTCGGGGTCGACCTTGCGCATCGGGGTGCCCGGATCGGGCGGGTTCGCACTCTATGCCCATTGCCGGACGACAATCATCTCCGATTTCGTCGCGGCCTTTCCGGGCATGGACCGGGTCGACGGCAACCGGGCGATCCTGTTCACGGACCCGTCGCAGATCGAGCCGGCACGCCATGCGCAATTGATCGCGCACGCGCTCCGCTATCACCTCTGACGGCGTTTGCGCACTACCTTGCGTTTCAACTTCGCACTCTTGTGCTTGGCCTTGGCCGGTTTGCGGCGCGGCGTCCCGCTGCCTCCTCCGGGACCGCCCCGGCGGTTGTGACCGCGCCCGCGGCCCGGACCCGACGGCAGCGCTTCGTCCTCGAGCTCCAGCAGTTCCAGCGCCAGCCCGCCGGTCACCGGCGCGGCCTCCGTCAGCTTCACCAGAACCCGCTGGCCCAGCCGGATCTCGGTTCCGGTGTCGGCCCCCATCAGCGTGTTGGCATCCCGGTCATGGTGGAAATACTCGCGGCCGAGATTCCGCATCGGGATCAGGCCGTCGGCGCCCGTATCGTCCAGCTTCACAAAGACGCCGAACCGTGCGATGCCGCTGATCTTGCCCGTGAATTCCTGGCCGACCCGTTCCGACAGGAAGGACGCGAGATAGCGGTCGGTCGTGTCCCGCTCGGCCATCATCGACCGCCGTTCCGTTTCCGAGATGTGCGTGGCGGTGTTTTCCAGACGCTCGATATCGTCCGTGCTCAGCCCATCGTCGCCCCAGCCATGGGCCGAGATCAGCGCCCGGTGCACGATGAGGTCCGAATATCGCCGGATCGGCGATGTGAAATGCGCATAGGATTGCAAGGCCAGTCCGAAATGGCCGAAGTTCTTGGGGCTGTAATAGGCCTGCGTCATCGACCGTAGCGTGGCGAGGTTGATCAGTTCCGATTCGTCCGTACCCGACGCCTGATTCAGCAGGTTGTTGAGATGTGAGGTCTTGAGAACCTGTCCCTTGGCCAGCGTGAACCCGGCCGCATCGGCCGTGTCGCGCAGGCTTTCCAGCTTTTCGGGTGAGGGCTCCTCGTGGACCCGGAACAGCAGCGGTGATTTCTTCGCGATCAACGTCTCGGCGGCCGCGACATTGGCCAGCACCATGAATTCCTCGATGAGACGATGCGCATCGAGCCGATCCTTGAACGCGACCGAAACCACCTTGCCTTCGTCCGACAGCTCGACACGGCGCTCCGGCAGGTTCAGGTCCAGCGGCTGGCGCACGTGCCTGGCCTTGGTCAGCGCATGATAGGCGGAATAAAGCGGCTTCAGAACCGGCTCCACCAGGGGTTCGGTCCGCTCGTTGGGGTGCCCGTCGATTGCCGCCTGCACCTCTTCGTAGTTGAGCGAGGCGGGAGAGCGCATCAGGCCGCGGACGAACCGGTGGCGCAACTTCCGTCCGTGCGAGTCGAGCACCATCTCCACCGCGATGCAGGCGCGCGGCACACCTTCGTGAAGCGAGCAGAGATCGCCCGACAAACGGTCCGGCAGCATCGGCACGACCCGGTCGGGAAAATAGGAGGAGTTGCCGCGTTTGCGCGCCTCGCGGTCCAGCGCCGAGCCCGGCGTGACATAGGCCGCCACATCGGCGATCGCGACCCAGAGGATGTGGCCGCCCTCGTTCTTCGGATCGTCGTCCGGCATGGCGCAGCAGGCGTCGTCATGGTCGCGCGCATCGCTGGGATCGATGGTGATCAGCGGCAGGTCGCGCAGGTCCTCCCGGCCGCTGAGCCCGAGGGGTTTGGCGCGGTCCGCCTCCGCGATCACCTCGTCGGGGAAATCGTCCGGGATGCCGTGCTGATGGATCGCGATCAGCGACACGGCCCGCGGTGCGGAAGGATCGCCCAGCCTTTCCAGGATCCGCGCGCGCGGCAGGCCCATCCGGCCCTTGGGCCCGGACTGTTCGGCCTCCACCAACTCGCCGTCCTTCGCCCCGTGGGTGGCGCCTTCGGGCACCTGCCATTCGGTATCGCGGCCCTTGTCTATGGGCAGGATGCGCCCACCTTCGGAGGTCTTGCGGAACACGCCGACGATCTTGCGCGGATTGGAGCCGATGCGACGAATGAGCCGCGCCTCGTAGTGGATGTCCCCGCCCCGCACCGGGGTCACCCGCGCGAGGATCCTGTCACCCTCGCCCAGCGCCGGATCGGCAGCGCGCGGGATCAGCAGAACGATGGGTTCCACTCCTTCGCCCTGCCATTCGAGCGGGCGCGCGAACAGGTCGCCGTCCGGCCCAGGTTCGGCCACTTGCAGCACGCTGACGGGCGGCAGCCTGTCCGGGTCGCGATAGGTCTTCTTGCGCTTTTCCAGGTGTCCCTCGGCCTCGAGTTCCTTCAGCACGCGCTTCAGGTCGATCCGGTCGGCCCCCTTGATGCCGAACGCCTTGGCGATTTCGCGCTTGGACGTCTGTGTCGGGTGTTCCGAAATCCAGTCCAGAATCTCGGATTTGCTGGGGATCCTGCTCATGACGCAGAGCTAGCACGCCGCCGGGTCGAGGTCATGGCCAAATCTGTCGCTGTGTCCACATCGCGCAGGCGGTCGGCGAAGGCCAGGCGCCGGCCCGGCAGGGTGGCGAGCGTGTCGGTCAGCGCGTG
>CBDUPF010000106.1:0-12007 GCA_965369035.1 uncultured Aliishimia sp. | reverse complement strand
TCACGCCACCGCGGCGGCGAAGCTCGTGCGGTAGATCCGGGACAGTTCGGCCAGCGGCGCGTCGGTGTCGCCCATGCGCACGCTGTCGCCGCCAAAGCGCCCGACCGTCCGGATGGGCACCCCGGCGGCGCCTGCCGCGACCATCAGCGCTTCGGCCTTGTCGAAGTTGCAGGCGATGAGGTAACGCGCCTGATCCTCGCCGAAAAGCTCGGCCGTGTCGCCGCTGTCGAGGTGGACCCCCACACCGGCAGCCTCGGCCAGTTCGAAGGCCGCAAGCGCCAGCCCGCCGTCGGAGAGATCGGTGCAGGCGTCGATGAGCGCGCGGTTGTCGCGGATGAAGTCGCCATGCGCGCGTTCGGCGTCGAGATCCACGGGCGGCGCGTCCCCCTCGTGGCGGTGGAAAACCTCCGTCAGCAGGGCGGAGCGGCCCAGATGGCCGTGCGTCTCGCCAAGGACCAGGGCGACGTGACCGGCGCGCACCTGCGTCCCGATGATGTCGTCTTGCGACGCGATCAGGCCGACCGCGCCGATGGTGGGCGTGGGCAGGATGCCGCTGCCATCGGTTTCGTTGTAGAGCGACACGTTGCCCGAGACGATCGGCATGTCGAGCGCCGCGCAGGCCTCGCCGATGCCCTGGATCGCGCCGACGAACTGGCCCATGATCTCCGGCTTCTCGGGGTTGCCGAAATTGAGGTTGTCGGTCGTGGCCAGCGGTGTCGCGCCCACCGCGGTCAGGTTGCGGTAGGCTTCGGCCACCGCCTGCTTGCCGCCCTCGACCGGGTTGGCCTGCACGTAGCGCGGGGTCACGTCGGAGGTGAAGGCCAGCGCCTTGCCGGTGCCGTGAACGCGCATGATGCCCGCGCCGATGCCGGGCGTGCGGGCGGTGTCGGCCATCACCATGGTGTCGTACTGTTCGTAGACCCATTGCTTGGCGGCATAGTTGGGCGTGGAGATCAGCGCCTTGAGCCCGTCGATCGGGTCGATGCCGGGCACGTCCGCCAAGGGCTCCGACGCCGGGGTCGGCTCCCACGGGCGGTCATACTCGGGCGCCTCGGAAGAGAGCTTCGACAGCGGCAGGTCGGCCTTCACCTCGCCGTTCTGCAGCACCAGGAACCGGTCCTCCGCGATGGTTTCGCCGACGATGGCGAAGTCGAGGTCCCACTTCTCGAAGACCGCGCGGGCCTCTGCCTCCAGCTCGGGATTGAGAACCATGAGCATCCGCTCCTGGCTTTCGGAGAGCATCATCTCGTAGGCGGTCATCGCGTCTTCGCGCTGGGGCACGTTCTCGAGGTCGAGGCGCACGCCCAGGCCGCCCTTGTCACCCATCTCTACCGCGGAGCAGGTGAGCCCGGCCGCACCCATGTCCTGGATCGAGATCACCGCGCCGGTGGCCATCAGCTCCAGGCAGGCCTCCATCAGGCGCTTTTCGGTGAAGGGGTCGCCGACCTGAACGGTCGGGCGCTTTTCCTCGATCGTGTCGTCGAACTCGGCGCTGGCCATGGTCGCCCCGCCCACGCCGTCGCGCCCGGTCTTGGCCCCGAGATAGACGACCGGCATCCCGACGCCGGAGGCTGCGGAGTAGAAGATCTTGTCCGCATCCGCGAGGCCCGCAGCAAAGGCGTTCACCAGGCAGTTGCCGTTATAGGCCGGGTCGAACCGCACCTCTCCGCCCGCGCAGGGAACGCCAAAGCAGTTGCCATAGCCGCCGATGCCATCGACCACGCCGTTCACCAGCCGTCGCGTCTTGGGGTGCGACGGCTCCCCGAAGCTGAGCGAATTCATCGACGCGATGGGCCGCGCGCCCATGGTAAAGACGTCGCGCAGGATGCCGCCGACGCCGGTGGCCGCACCCTGGTAGGGTTCGATGTAGGAGGGGTGGTTGTGACTCTCCATCTTGAAAACGACCGCCTGACCGTCGCCGATATCGACGACGCCCGCGTTCTCGCCCGGTCCGCAGATCACCTGAGGGCCGTCGGTGGGCAAGGTGCGCAGCCATTTCTTGGAGGACTTGTAGGAACAATGCTCGTTCCACATGGCGGAGAAGATGCCCAACTCGGTGAATGTCGGCTCGCGCCCGATGATCTCGAGGATGCGGTCGTATTCGTCCGGCTTGATCCCGTGCGCCGCGATCAGGTCGGGTGTGATGGCTGGCTCTTGCATGGTGTTCCGTTCCACGTGGCGTCTGCGCATCCTTTATCGGGGACAGCGGGCAGGGGAAAGGGGCTGGCGCGTCAAGCAGTGCACGCGCGTGCGGGCGGACGCCAAAAGCCGGTCCAGACATCGGGTCGTCTGGTGTGGGGTGCCATGCCCCGAGACCACCTTGCGGGACCCGCCCTTGTGCGGGAACTGCGGCACCTGCCGGAAAACCGGGCAACACGCGCCCGCGAACCGGGCAGTTTTACATCTGCGAAAAAAAAGGCCGAGCGCTAGGCTCGGCCAAGTCCAACAGGGAGGTATGAAGTGATGCGCGTTAGCTAACATCGTCTTCAACTGAGGAATTAGGCACCCGGATTGCTGCAATCAAGGTAAAAACGCGCTGCGTTAAGTATGTCTGCTATGCGCCCAGTGCATGGCTGTCGATGGCCCCGCACTTTTTTTCAGCGTTGCGTGTCTGGTAACTCAGTCGCCGATCAGCGCGCGTGCCTGTTGTCTGTAGGTCTTGATTTCTTCCTGCACGAAGTCGCGGAAGGCCGATACACGCTTGGATTGTCTCAATTCTTCCGGGTAGGCGAGGAACACCGGAACCTCGGCTGACTGGATGTCCGGCAGGACGGGCTGGAGGCTGGGATACTCCAGCGCGACGTAATCGGGAAGCACGCCGATCCCGAGATCGTTCAACACGGCCTGCAACACTCCGAAATAGTTGTTGACCGTAAGCAGCGATCGAAGGTCGTAGGTCATGAGGCTCTGCACGAGGTGAAGCCCCGCGGTGACTTGCACCGAATCCGTGCGCTGGCAGATAAGCCTGTGCCGGGAGAGATCCTCGAGCGTTTTCGGCGTCCCGTTCGCGGCAAGGTATGGCGCGGTCGAAAACAGCGCCATGCGTACCGTCATCAGCTTCTTGCGGACCAGGTCGGCCTGGCTCGGCTCCTTCATGCGGATGGCGACGTCGGCCTCTCGCATGGGCAGGTCCAGGACACGCTCTTCCAGCATCAGGTCGACCTTGAGATCGGGGAACTGGGCATAGAGCTTCTTCAGCCGCGGCGCCAGCCAGATCGAGCCGAACCCGGTCGTGGTCGTCACGCGAAGTTCGCCAAAGACCTCTTCCTCGCTGTCGCGGATCCTGGCGGCCGCCGTATCCAGCCGCCGGTTCATGGCCGAGGTCGCGTCGAACAGCAGCTCTCCCTGCTCGGTCAGAATCAACCCGCGCGCATGGCGATGAAACAAGGTGGCGTTGAGCGATTCTTCCAGGGCGCGGATCTGTCTGCTGACGGCGGACTGGCTCAGATTCAGCCGCTCGCCGGCATGCGTGAGACTGCCCGCGTCGGCAACGGCGTGAAATATTCTGAGCTTGTCCCAGTCCATGGCGCAATTATTTCCTTTGCGAAGTCCTTCTAGCCGAATTTTGTGAAAGCGATAGTTGCTAGATCGTGAATTCATCAAAAAACCCCTCGTCGGGTCAGCATTTATGACCTATATTCGGTAATAACATGCAACACTTGTCCGAGTGGGAGGCGACCGACATGACGACGCAGAGTATTTCGCTGAACGACCGTTTCGATCTGGATAAGAGCCCGGTCCTGCTCAACGGAACGCAGGCCCTGGTCCGTCTGATGCTGATGCAAAAGGCGCTCGACCGTGCGGCGGGTCTGAACACGGCGGGGTTGGTCACGGGGTATCGCGGATCTCCGCTTGGCGCGGTCGATCTGCAGATGACGAAGGCCGGCAAGTTGCTCGCGCAATCGGACGTTACCTTCCAGCCCGGGCTGAACGAGGATCTGGCCGCGACCGCGCTCTGGGGCAGCCAGCAGGCGGAACTGCGGGGAGAGGGGAAGTACGACGGTGTCTTCGGTCTCTGGTACGGGAAGGGGCCCGGCGTGGACCGCACGGGCGATGTCTTCCGCCACGCCAACATGGCCGGTACGTCGAAACATGGCGGTGTGCTGGTCGCGATGGGCGACGACCATACCGGTGAATCCTCCACCGTGCTGCACCAGTCGGAATGGGCGCTGATCGACGCGTATCTGCCCATAGTCTCCCCCGCGGGCGTGCAGGAGATCCTCGACTACGGGCTCTACGGCTACCAGCTCAGCCGGTTCGCCGGGCTCTGGGTCGGGCTCAAGACGATGAAGGACACGATCGAGGCGACGGCCGTGGTGGAGGCGGGGCTTGACCGGTACAACTTCGTGCGGCCCGACTTCGCCATGCCCGAGGGCGGGCTGAACATCCGGCTGGGCGACACGCCGCATGCGCAGGAAGCCCGCATGATCGACTACAAGCGCTTCGCGGCGGAGGAGTTCTCCCACGCCAACCGGATGGACAAGCGGATGTGGGGCAAGCCGGGGGCCAAGATCGGCCTCGTGGCGGCGGGCAAGAACTGGCTCGACCTGCTGCACGCAATGTCGCTTCTCAACATCGACGAGGCGGAGGCCGAACGGCTGGGGCTCACGCTCTACAAAGTCGGGCAGACCTTCCCGCTCGACATGAAGGGCTTCCACGACTGGGCCGAGGGGCTCGACCTGATCGTGATCGTGGAGGAGAAACGCAAGCTGATCGAGGTGCAGGTCAAGGAGGCGATCTTCGACGACCGGCAGGGGCGGCGCGTCTATGGCTGGTACAAGGGCGGCGCCGGCGGGATGCACCGCGAGGAGCTGTTCCCGACGCGCGGCGCGCTCGACCCGCACTGGATCGCGGAGAAGCTGGGCGGAATCCTGATCGAAGAAGGGCGCGACACCGACGGCATCCGCGCCGGCATGACGGCACTTTCCGATGCGCGGCGCGCGGACAACGCGGAGGATATCGCGGCGCGTCTGCCCTATTTCTGCTCCGGCTGCCCGCACAACACCTCGACCAAGCTGCCCGAAGGGTCGCGCGGCTATGCCGGGATCGGTTGCCACTACATGGTGCAGTGGATGGACCGGGAAACCACCGGCTTCACCCATATGGGCGGCGAGGGTGCGAACTGGATCGGCGAGGCGCCGTTTTCCAAGCGCGCGCATGTTTTCCAGAACCTGGGCGACGGCACCTACAACCACTCCGGCGTTCAGGCGATCCGTGCGGCATTGGCGGCGGGCACCAACATCACCTACAAGATTCTCTATAATGACGCGGTCGCGATGACCGGCGGCCAACCCAACGAAGGCGGGCTGACGCCCTATCGCATCGTCAACGAGGTCCGCGCCATGGGCTGCGAGCATGTCGCCGTGGTCTATGACGAGAAGGAAGACGTGGACCTGTCGAAATTCTCCGCCGGCGTGAGCACGCATGAGCGCGCCGACCTGCCGGAGGTGCAGAAGAAGTTCGCCGGAATCGAGGGCGTGTCGGTGATCGTCTACATCCAGACCTGCGCCGCCGAAAAACGCCGTCGCCGCAAGCGGGGCAAGTTCCCCGATCCGGACCGCCGCGTGTTCATCAACACGGATGTCTGTGAGGGCTGCGGCGATTGCGGTGTGCAGTCCAATTGCGTCTCCATCGTGCCCAAGGAGACCGAACTGGGCCGCAAGCGGGCCATCGACCAGTCCAGCTGCAACAAGGATTACTCCTGCCTCAAGGGCTTCTGCCCCAGCTTCGTGACCCTGGAAGGCGCCCAGCTGAAAAAGCAGGGGACCGCGGACCTGACCCTTCCGGATATGCCCGACCCCGAGCTGGCGCAGATCGACAAGACGTGGAACGTGGTCATCACCGGTGTCGGCGGCACGGGCGTGGTCACCATCGGGGCGGTGCTGGCGCAGGCGGCGCAGATCGACGGCAAGGGTGCCGCGATGATGGAAATGGCCGGACTGGCCCAGAAGGGCGGCGCGGTGCATATCCACTGTCGCCTGGCCGAAAAGCCCTCCGACATCAGCGCGGTGCGGGTCGCGACCGGGGAGGCCGATGCGCTGATCGGTGGCGACCTGGTGGTGAGCGCAGGCGCCAAGACGCTGGGGCTGACCTCCACCGGACGCACCGGCGCCGTGGTCAACAGCCACGAGATCATCACCGGCGATTTCACCCGGAACACCGAATTCTCCCTGCCGTCCGACCGGCTTCAGGTCGCGCTGCAGGCGCGGATCAAGGACCGGCTGACGCTGTTCGATGCCTACGAGCTGGCGCGGGTCACCCTGGGCGATTCGATCTTTTCCAACATGATGATCTTCGGCGCGGCCTGGCAGAACGGGCTCATCCCGCTTTCGGGTGAGGCGATCCGGGCGGCAATCGAGCTCAACGGAGCTGCGGTGGACCGCAACCTGCGCGCGTTCGAGATCGGGCGCTGGGCGGCCCTGCACCCGCAGGAGGCGCAGGCGATGATCGCGCCGAAGGTGCTGCAGATGCCGAAATCGCTTGAGGAGAAGATCGCGTTCCGCGCCGATCATCTGACGAAATACCAGTCGAAGCGGCTGGCCAGGCGCTACCGCAAGCTGGTCGACGGGATCGAGGATCCCCGCCTGAAGGAAGCCGTGGCCAAGGGGTACCACAAGCTGCTCGCCTACAAGGACGAGTACGAGGTCGCGCGGCTACTGACCGAGACCCGCGACAAGGCCCGCGCCGAGTTCGACGGCGATTTCACGATGAAGTACCACCTCGCCCCGCCGATCCTGTCGAAGGAAGGCGCCGACGGCCGCCCGAAAAAGCGCGAGTTCGGCCCGTGGATTGAGCGATTCTTTCCCATGCTCGCACGGTTCAAGTGGTTGCGGGGCACCGCGCTGGACGTCTTCGGCCGCAGCGAGGAGCGCCGGATGGAGCGCGCGTTGATCACCCAATACGAACGCGACATGGCCGAGGTGCTGCCGAAACTGGATGCCAAGACCCGTGACGCCATCGTGGCGCTGGCTGAACTGCCGTTGCAGATCCGCGGGTTCGGTCCGGTCAAGGCGAAGAACGCGGCCAAGGCCGAGAAGCGGCGCGAGGAACTGCTGTCCGTCATTCGCGCCGGCGGTGCCGAGTTGGAGAAGGCGGCCGAGTAGGGGGCACGGCGTCATACAAATGACACGAAACCTTTGCATATGTCAGCACCGCATTTATAAGGCGACCGTCTCATCCGGAGCAGGCTCATGGTGCAACATCACCATATCGCGCGCGACATAAGCTACTCGCATTCGGCGGAAACGCGCAGCGGTCGGGCGCTGATCCGACTGATGGAAAACAGCACCGGGCGACTGCGCCTGATGCGCCGGGCGCGCGGGTACGAGACCGAGGTCGCCGCGGGCCGCGATTTCTGGCAGGTGATGGTCGAACGCTACGGGCTGAGCCTCAGGGTGACCGGCGGAACGCTCGACAATATCCCCCGCACCGGGCCGCTGGTGCTGATCGCGAACCACCCCTACGGCATCCTCGACGGGCTGATGATGGGGCACATCCTGTCCGCGCTGAGGGGCGATTTCCGGATCCTCGCCAACAGCGTCTTTCGCAAGGCGGCGGACATCAACCGCATCATCCTGCCGATCTCCTTCGACGATACGAAGGAGGCGATGGCGCTCAACATCCAGACCCGCAAGGAATGCTTGGCGTATCTGGGCGAGGGCGGCGCCATCGGCGTTTTCCCGGGCGGCACGGTGTCGACCGGGGCGAAGATGTTTTCCGAGCCTCTAGACCCGCGGTGGCGGGGCTTTACTGCGCGCATGATCGGCAAGTCCGACGCCACGGTCGTCCCGATCTTTTTCGAGGGGACGACCTCGCGCCTGTTCCAGATCGCGAGCCACCTGCACAGCACGCTGCGGATGGGCCTGCTGATCAAGGAATTCCGCAAACGCGTCGACACTCCGGTCGAGGTCATCGTGGGCGAACCCATCGGGCGCGACATTCTGGACCCGCTGGCCAGGGACAGCAAAGCGATGATGGATTTCCTCCGAAAAGCGACGTATGGACTCGCTCCACACGTGGCGAACCCCATGGCACTGGGGTACGAATTCGAGGAACGGCATCGCGCGCAATAGCGCCGGGCATCAGACAGGGCGCCTTTCACATGGCGGTGGGCATTTTCGATAGCGGCCTTGGCGGGCTGACGGTGCTGGATGCCGTGCGGACACGGATGCCGGATCTGCCGCTCTACTACTATGCGGACAGTGCCCACGCGCCCTATGGCGTGCGCACCGCCGACGACATCCACGCGCTGACCAGGCATGCGGTGCAGGCGATGTGGGCCGCCGGCTGCGACCTGGTGATCCTGGCCTGCAACACGGCCAGCGCCGCGGCACTGCGGCGCTTGCAGGAGGCGGGGGTGCCGCCGGGCAAGCGTGTGTTGGGGGTGTTCGTGCCGATGATCGAGGCGCTGACGGAGCGGCAATGGGGCGACAACTCTCCGCCGCGCGAGGTGGCGGTCAAGCACGTGGCGCTGTTCGCGACACCCGCCACCGTGGCGTCCCGCGCGTTCCAGCGGGAACTGGCTTTCCGCGCCATCGGTGTGGATGTGGAGGCGCAGGCCTGCGGCGGCGTGGTCGATGCCATCGAGGAAGGCGACATGATCCTGGCCGAAGCGCTGGTGCGGAGCCATGTCGACGCGCTGAAGCGCAAGATGCCCGACCCGGACGCGGCGGTTCTGGGCTGCACGCATTACCCGCTGGTTCACAACGTGTTCCAGGACGCGCTGGGGGCGGACGTCCAGGTGTTTTCACAGGGCGACCTGGTGGCCGCCAGCCTCGCGGATTACCTCGGACGGCACCCCGGCATGATCGGCAACAGCCCCGAAGGCTTCGTGACGACCGGCGATCCGAGGCGTGTGAGCGACCGTGCCACGCAGTTCTTGCGACGACAGATCACCTTTGCACCCGCATGAAGTTTGATCTGTAACATACTGACAAAGGCTGAAGAAATGACCAAGAAAGTCGCAATACTGGGCGCGTCCGGCTATACCGGCGCAGAGCTGATCCGGCTGATCTCCACCCATGGCGGGATGGAGATCGCCGCACTTGGAGCCAATTCCAAGGCGGGGATGGAGATGGGGGCGGTCTTCCCCTTCCTGCGCCATCTGGACCTGCCCAAGCTGGTGACCATCGAGGAGATTTCCTGGGACGGGATCGACCTCTGCTTCTGCGCGCTGCCCCACAAGACCTCGCAGGAGGTGATCGCCGCTCTGCCCCGGGACATGAAGATCGTGGACCTGAGCGCCGATTTCCGGCTGCGCGACCCGGCGGACTACAAGACATGGTACGGCAACGACCACGCCGCGGTGGAGATGCAGGGGGAGGCCGTCTATGGCCTGACCGAGTTCTACCGCGAGGACATCCGGGGCGCGCGGCTGGTGGCGGGCACGGGCTGCAACGCGGCCACCGGGCAGTTCGCGCTGCGGCCGCTGATCGCGCAGAAGGCGATCGATCTGACCGACATCATACTCGACCTGAAATGCGCCGTTTCGGGCGCGGGGCGGTCGCTGAAGGAAAACCTGCTCCATGCGGAGTTGAGCGAGGGCTGCAACGCCTATGCCATCGGGGGCACCCACAGGCACCTGGGCGAGTTCGATCAGGAGTTCTCCGCCATCGCCGGAGAGCCGGTGCGGGTGCAGTTCACCCCGCATCTGATCCCCGCCAACCGCGGCATCCTGGCGACGGTCTATGTGAAGGGAACACCCCAGCGCGTGCACGAGGTGCTGGCGCAGGCCTATGCCGATGAACCCTTCCTGCACGTCCTGCCGTTCGGTCAGGCGCCCTCCACCCATGACGTGCGCGGATCCAACTTCTGCCATATCGGCGTCGCGGGCGACCGGATTCCGGGGCGCGCCATCGTGATCGCCGCTCTCGACAACCTGACCAAGGGTTCGAGCGGGCAGGCATTGCAGAACGCGAATCTGATGTTAGGTTTCGAGGAGACGCGCGGGCTGATGCTGGCCCCGCTGTTCCCATAAAGTGCCAGGCCGCCGATGAAATCCCTGAAGAAACAACGCAGAGTCCAGATCATCGCCCTCGCGGCGGTGGCCCTCGTCGTGTCGACGGTGCTGATCGGTTACGCGATGCGGGACGGCATCAACTTCTTCCGTTCGCCGAGCGAGGTCATGGCCGAGCCACCGGGTCCTGCCGAGGTCTTCCGCATCGGCGGACTGGTCGAGGAGGGCTCTCTCGTGCGGGGTCAGGGCGAGACGATTCGCTTTGTCGTGACCGATGGCGGTGCGTCCGTGCCGGTAACCTTTTCAGGCATCCTTCCCGATCTCTTTGCCGAGAACCAGGGCATGGTGGGCACTGGCCGGTATGTGGACGGAACCTTCGAAGCCACTGAAATCCTTGCGAAACACGACGAGACCTACATGCCCAAGGAGGTCGTCGACGCGCTCAAGGAGCAGGGGGTCTACCAGGAACCCGGAAGCTGAGTACGCACTCGTTAACCCGGATTAACTCGCACGGCACATAACTGTCCCCGGTTTGCAAAGGAAGGCGGAGGGGAGCTGCTCGTGCCAACAGTCCGCGAAATCGCAACCGATATCGTCAGCCGCGAGGGTGGGTTCGTGAACGATCCCGACGATCCCGGCGGTGCGACGAATTGGGGCGTCACGATACACACGATGCGTCGTCTGGGTCTGGATCTGACCGGGGACGGGCAGGTTACGCCGGCCGATGTCCGCGTCCTGACCCGTGAACAGGCGATCGATATCTTCATCAAACACTATTTCGATGCGCCAGGGATCAAGCTCCTGCCGGAGGTTCTCCACGATTCCGTCTTCGACATGTACGTCAATGCCGGTGCCAACGCGGTGAAGATCCTTCAGAGGCTTCTGGCCGACATGGGCTGGACGGTGGATGTGGACGGCGTGATCGGCCCACAGACGCGGGCCGCCGCACGCGGGGCCTACGAGGCGGCGCCGGAGTACCTGTCCGACGCCTATGCCATCGCACGCCGGAACTATTACCTTCGCCTTGCCGACAGGCGCCCGGCCAGCCGCAAGTATGCCCGTACACGGGCGGGCGGCAAGGGCGGCTGGATCAAGCGGGCCGAGGAGTTCATGAGCCAGCGCTATCACATGACGGACAGGCAATTCGCGGAAAGGGTGTCGGCATGGGGTTGATCGACGGACTGTTTTCGCTGCTGTTTTCCGGCGGCCGCAATGTCGTGAAGGAAACGGTGGAGATCTTTCGCGAGAATGCCGAGGCCGGGTCGAACCGGTCGGCCGAGGTCCAGATGCAGGCGATGCAGCAGATGGGACAGGAATTCGCCATCCCGCGCCAGGGTTTCTTCGATCGGTTCATGGACGGGGTCAACCGCTTGCCGCGACCGATGCTGGCGCTGGGAACGCTGGGGCTGTTCGTCACGGCAATGGTGGATCCGCTGTGGTTTTCCGAGCGGATGCAGGGCATCGCGCTGGTGCCGGAACCGTTGTGGTGGCTGCTGGGCGTCATCGTCAGCTTCTATTTCGGCTCGCGTCACCAGATGAAGGCGCAGCAATTCCAGCGCGATATCGTCTCCACCGTCGCGCGGGTTCCGCAGGTGATGGCCAATATCCGCACCATCCGGGAGCTGCGCCACGACGACCGGGGCGTGGCCGATGCCGGGCCGGATGCCGCGCTGGAACTGGCGTCGCTCAAGCCGGACGGGAACGCCGCCCTCGAGGAATGGCGCAGGGATCACGCCTGAGGGGCGATCCCCGGGGCGGGCCATATCCGCCCCGGGACGCGGCCAACGCAATCTTGATGCGGCATTTTCTCTCGGGTCATTGGCGGCGGAAAGACCTGCGTCTATAACTGCCGCATGGTGACCGAACTTGGACATTTCGCGCTGATCCTCGCCTTCTGCGTGGCGGTGGTACAGACTGTCGTTCCGATGTGGGGCGCATGGCGCCGTGATGCGCGGCTGATGGCCATGGCCGAACCTGCGGCGACCGCCCAGTTCGTGCTTCCAGGCTTCGCATTCGGTTCCCTCATGTGGGCATTCGTGGTGAGCGATTTCA
>CBDUPF010000105.1:0-12031 GCA_965369035.1 uncultured Aliishimia sp. | reverse complement strand
GGACGGCAAGACCCAGCGTTTCCGGATCGAAACAGCCGCCGAGGCCACCTGAAGCGCGAGAATGGCGACCCCGGCAGGATTCGAACCTGCAACCTGCCCCTTAGGAGGGGGCTGCTCTATCCAGTTGAGCCACGGGGTCGTCGCGGGTGTCCTTAGCGGCTGCGCACCGGATTGTCATGCCCCCCGACGACGCTTTTGCATCGGTTCTTGAAGATGGCGAACCGTGCGCGCTATCATCGCGAAAATTCATACAGGTATCCGCTTGACAGATCGCCCCAGCCGCCCGTTGACCCTGCGCGACGTTTCCGCAGCGTCGGGAGTATCGGAAATGACCGTCAGCCGCGTGCTTCGCAATCGTGGCGACGTATCGGAGTCCACCCGCCGCAAGGTGCTGGATGCCGCAAAGGAACTGGGCTACGTCCCCAACAAGATCGCGGGCGCCCTGGCCTCGCAGCGCGTGAACCTCGTGGCGGTCATCATCCCGTCGCTCGCCAACATGGTCTTTCCCGAGGTGCTGTCGGGCATCAATTCGGTCTTCGAGGGCAGCCCGCTGCAACCCGTGGTGGGCGTGACCGACTACCAGCCCGGCAAGGAGGAGAAGGTCCTTTACGAGATGCTGTCCTGGCGGCCTTCGGGCGTGATCATCGCGGGGCTTGAGCATTCCGATGCCTCGCTCGCGATGCTGGCCGCCTCCGGCACCCCGGTGGTGGAAATCATGGACACAGACGGGCGCCCCGTGGACAGCATGGTGGGCATTTCGCATCGCCGTGCAGGGGTGGAGATGGCCAAGGCGATCCTCAAGGAGGATTACGAACACATCGGATTCATGGGGACCAAGATGCCGCTCGACCACCGTGCCCGGAAGCGCTTCGAAGGGTTCACGGAGACGCTCGGCAAGGCGGGGATCGAGATCGAGGACCGCGATTTCTACTCCGGCGGGTCGGCGCTGGCGAAGGGGCGCGAGATGACGCAGGCGATGCTGGAACGCTCGCCGGACCTCGATTTCCTCTATTACTCCAACGACCTGATCGGCGCTGGCGGGCTCTTGTGGCTGATGGAACAGGGCGTGGACATTCCCGGGGAGATCGGGCTGGCCGGGTTCAACGGCGTGGAACTTCTGCAAGGGCTGCCGATGCGGCTGGCGACGATGGATTCCTGCCGGCGCGAGATCGGGGAGGCCGCGGCGCGCATCATTCTCGACCGGACCGGGGAGGACGCGTCGCAGGAGCCGCAGTCGATCACGCTGACCCCGAAGATCAGTTTTGGCGACACGCTCCGCCGCCACCGGCGGTGACCCTGCCGCGTCTCGACAACCTGGCCGCACGGCGCATCTTTCTCGACCGCCACGCGCTGATGGAACAGCCCGCGGGGGCAGCACACGGGCCTGAATTGCTCGACCTGATCACGCGGCTGGGTTTCGTGCAACTCGACAGCATCAACACCGTGGCCCGCGCCCATGACCTGATCCTGTTTTCCCGACGACCGCGCTACCGGCCGGACGCGCTGAAACGGCTGCATGAACGCGACCGGGCGTTGTTCGAGCACTGGACCCATGACGCCAGCATCATCCCCATGGAGTTCTACCCATGGTGGCAACTGCGGATGCGGCGCGATGCCGACGAGCTGATCCGGCGCTGGCGCAACTGGCGGCGCGACGGGTTCGAGGGCCAGTTCCGCGCCGTGCTCGATCACATTCGGGACCATGGTCCCTGCGGTTCGTCGGATGTCGGCGGGGGAGAGCGCAAGGGCTCCGGCGGCTGGTGGGACTGGCACCCGTCGAAGACCGCGCTGGAGTATCTCTGGCGCAGCGGGGCGCTTACCGTGGTGGGACGCAGCGGGTTCCAGAAACGCTACGACCTGACCGAGCGGGTGATCGAGGAGCCCCATCGCGGCGGCCCGCCCGACCATGCGGCGACCATCGACTGGTGCTGCAACGCCGCGCTTGACCGTCTGGGTTTTGCCACATCGGGTGAGCTGGCCGCGTTCTGGCGCCACGCCACGGTGGAGGAATGCCGGGAGTGGTGCCGTCATGCGCTGACCCGCGGCGAGATCGAGGAGATCGAGATCGCGCAGGCCGACGGGAAGTGGCGCAAGTGCCTTGCCCGGCCCGGCGTGACGGAGGACGCAGCACGGGACACTCCGGGGCCCGCAAGGGTTCGCGTGCTCAGCCCCTTCGACCCGGCCCTGCGCGACCGCAACCGTGCGCGGCGGCTCTTCGGGTTCGACTACACGATCGAGGTCTTCGTGCCGGAAGCGAAGCGGACATACGGCTATTATGTCTTTCCCCTGCTCGAGGGCGACAGGATCGTGGGGCGTGTCGACATGAAGGCGCACCGGGACCGGGACGTGCTCAACATCCGCGCGCTCTGGCCTGAACCGGGGGTGCGCTGGGGCAAGGCACGCCACCGGTCGTTCGAGGCCGACGTCATCCGCCTGACCCGTCTCGCGGGCGTGTCGCAGGTCACGTGGGAGGACGGCTGGCTGCGATCGGCATGAGGGTTGCGCGGCGCAGTGCTGACCGGAATCCGGTTGACCCGGCGTCGATTTGATAGTTCCTCGATTGCAGCCCCAGTCGCCCGATCAACGGACCGCTCACCGGATGATAGTGTCCTTTTTCCAGATCTGTGCCGAACGTTCGCGCCTGCTGTTGGTGCTGGGCCTGCTGGCCGGGGTCGGCCTGCCCGGGCTTGCCGCGACGATGGCACCCTGGTTGCCGCTTCTCGTGGCGGTGTTGCTGGTCGTGACCGCGTTCCGGATCGGCCACCGTGCCGCGTTCGGCGCCTTGGCGGACCTGCGCTGGAGCCTGCCGGCGGTTGTCGTCCTGCAAACGGTATTGCCGCTGGCGCTGATCGGGATACTGGCCGCGCTGGGTCTGGGCGCCACGCCACTGGCGCTGGCATTGGGACTTGCCTGCGCGGCGCCGACGATTTCGGGCGGGGCTTCGCTGGCCATCATCCTGGGCCAGAATCCGGCGCGAATGATGCAGCTCCTCGTGCTCGGCACGGCGGTGTTCCCGCTAACCATCCTGCCGGTGCTGGCGGCGCTGCCGATCCTGACCGATCCCGCGCTTCTGATCGCGGCAGCGCTGCAGGTGCTGGGCATCATTCTCGGCTCGACGGCGCTGGGGTTCGCATTGCGGGCATGGCTGGTGCCTGCCCCCGACGCGCGACAGATTCGGGCCATGGATGGCGCTTCGGTGCTGTTTTTCGCGGTGATCGTGGTCGCGCTGATGGCAGCACTGGGTCCGATGCTGCGCAGTGATCCGATGAACGCACTCCGCTGGGCCTTCGCGGCCTTCGCGCTTTGCTTCGGTCTTCAGGTCCTGACGCTCGCCATCCTGCGCGGGACCCCGCTGGCGCCGGTCGCCGGTCCCGTGGCCCTTGCCGCCGGCAATCGCAACATCGCGCTGTTCCTCGTCTCGCTCCCGCCCGAAGTCATGGCGCCGGTGATGATCTTCATCGCCTGCTGGCAACTGCCGATGTACCTGACCCCTTTCGTGCTGCCCCGTCTTTACGGCATGCTGCCCGTGCATGAGTGACTATCCCCGCATAAGCCCGGTCGGCCTCTCCGGCGTCGCCGTCAGCTTTGGCAGCGAACTTTCCGACGCAGCCAATCGCGCGGCCATCGCCTTCCGCGCGGCGGTCGACGCGGAAGGGTGGGAGGAGGTCACCGAAACCGCCTCGACGCTGGTCTCGACCTACCTTGGTGTCGATCTCGCCCGAACTTCGTTCGAGGAGATCGAGGCGCGCCTGACCGCGCTTCTGGACACCGCGGACTGGATGGCCGCCGACCTGCCGCACGGGCGCAAGCTCTGGACCCTGCCGGTCTGTTTCGGCACCGACCGCGCACCGCAACTCGCCGAAGCCGCCGAAGCCGCCGGCATGTCGCCGGACGAGGCGCTGCGGAGCCTGAGCAATTCCCGGACGCGGGTCATCACGCTGGGGTTCGCGCCGGGACAACCCTATCTCGGCCTCTTGCCGGAGCACTGGAACATCCCGCGCCAGTCCGGGCTGACGCCCAAGGTCCCGGCAGGCGCGCTGGTCGTCGCGATCCGGCAGTTCGTGCTCTTCGCCGCGCCCAACCCGACCGGCTGGCGCCATGTCGGGCAAACCGCGTTCCGCCCCTTTGACCTGGAACGCGAGACGCCGATCCTGCTGTCGCCGGGGGACGAGGTCCGCTTTGCCGCGATTTCCGACAGCGAACTGGCGGAGCTGGAACGGGATGGCGACAGCCTCGGCGGCGCGGAGTGGGAGGTGTTGCCATGACCCGCGCGCTGATCGTGCGAGAGGCCGGGCCGGCGGTAACGGTGCAGGACCTGGGCCGCGCCGGCCATATCGCGCAAGGTTTGCCCCGCGGCGGCGCGATGGACCGCCTCGCGCTGCACGAAGGGGCCGCGCTGCTGGGCCAGCCCGTCGGTGCCGCCATCGAGATGATCGGCATGGGCGGCAAGTTCGAGGCGACGGAGGACATGCGCATCGCGCTGACCGGTGCCCCGATGCAGGCGAGCATCGACGGCACGCCGCTGACCTGGCACTGCAGCCATGCTCTGCCTGCCGGCGCCGTCCTGACCATCGGTGGCGTGCGCACGGGTGCGATCGGCTATCTGCATGTGGGCGGCGGCTTCGACCTGCCGCCGATCATGGGGTCGCTGTCGGTGCATCTGACCGCGGGACTCGGGTCCGCGCTGAGCGGGGGCGACCGCCTGCCTGTCAAACCCGACAAGGGCTCCCGCACAGGTTGGACGCTCGCGCCGGACGACCGCTTCTCCGGCGGCAAGGTCCACATCGTGCGGTCGCTGCAATCCTCCATCTTTGGCGAGGAGATGCTGGCGCGCTTTGGCTGGACCCGGTTCACCCGCGACGCCCGCGCCAACCGGCAGGGCATTCGCCTGACGCCCGAGGGCGAGGGGTTCGCGGCCGAAGGCGGTCTCACGGTCGTGTCCGAGATCATCGTGCCCGGCGATATCCAGGTCACCGGCGACGGCGCGCCCTATGTCCTGATGTGCGAGAGCCAGACCACGGGCGGCTACCCGCGGATCGCGACCCTGATCCCCTCCGACCTGCCCCGCATTGCCCAGGCCCCGCTGGGCGTACCGGTGGAATTCGTGCTTCTGGACCGCGACGAGGCCGCGGAGCGCGAACGCCGTGCCGCCGCACATGTCGACGCCCTGCCCCGGCTCTGCACGCCCCGTGTGCGGGATCCGGCAGACATCCCGAACCTGCTGCGCTACACCCTTGTCAGCGGCGCCATCGACGCCGCCCGCGACCCGTTCGAAGGAGACTGGACATGACCCGCGTGGATATCAATGCCGACATGGGCGAGAGCTTCGGGCCCTGGAAGATGGGCAACGACCCGGAACTTCTGAAGATCGTGACCTCCGCCAACATCGCCTGCGGCGGACACGCGGGCGACCCGGACGTGATGGAGCGGACCATGGCGCTGGCGGCACAGAACGGCGTCGGCATCGGCGCGCACCCGGGCTTCGCCGACATCGCGGGTTTTGGCCGGTACCGGATGCAGCTGCCGCGCGGCGCGTTGCAGAACATGGTCCGCTATCAGGTCGCGGCACATCTCGGGATGGCGCGTGCCTTCGGGCACCAGGTGCGGCACCTGAAGCTGCACGGGGCGCTGGCCAACATGTGCTCCGAGGACGCCGCGATGGCGGAGGCCTGCTACGACGCGGCGCTGTCGGTGGGGCCGGACCTGATCGTCATGGTGCTGGCCTGCACCGCGCAGCAGGAGGCGGTGGAAAAGCTGGGCTGTGCCTGGGCGGGCGAAATCTTTGCCGACCGCGCCTACAACGACGATGCCACGCTGGTCGACCGGTCGCAACCGGGCGCGGTGATCCACGATGCCGACCTCGCCGGACCCCGGATCGCGGAGATGGTGCGCGAGGGCGCGATCATCACGCGGACGGGCAAGCGCATCCCCGCCGCCATCGACACGGTGTGCGTGCATGGCGATACCGCCGAGGCACTGGACATTGCACGTTCTGTCCGCGATGCGCTCGAAGCCGACGGTGTGGAGGTGGCGCAGTTCGCCGGCCGAACCTGACCGGTCACTCCCTGGCCGGGCGCCGCATGCGCCGCGATGCCGTCGACGCGGCCACCACGGTCATCGCGATGCGGAACACGTGATGCGCGGTGACAACGACCGGGCTGATACCGAGGCTGAGCGCGACCAGCCCCATTTCCGTCACGCCGCCCGGAGCGAAGCTGAGAAAGAGCGCGTCGAAATCGAGGGGCATCACCGGCGACAGCACCGTGGCAATGCCGTAGCCGACCCCGAGCACCCCCGCGACGTAGATCGCCCCGAGTACGACGGCACGGCCAAGATCGCGCGCACGGGCGCCCGCGAAACTGGTTCCCAGACCGGTTCCCACGACCAGCTGCGCCACCGCAAGCAGCCACGCGGGGCTCGCAAGATGCAGCAGGCCCGATCCGTGCAGCGCCGCGCTGAGCAGGAGCGGGCCAACCAGGTGCGGGGCCGGCAGACGCAGGCGCGGGCCGAGCAGAATGCCCGCAGCGGCCAGCAGCACCAGTTCCAGGACATCATAGATCGTCCAGCCTTCGGACTGGAAACTCTGCCCGCCGGAGCTGCCCACGGCATTGCCCGACCACACCAGATACAGGAACGGCACTGCGACCACGACCATGACCACGCGGAGGAAGTGCTGCAACGCCAGCAGGCGCACGTCGGCCCCCGCTGCCTCCCCCAGGGAGACGGATTCGATCAACCCGCCGGGCATCGAGGAAAAGAGCGCCGTCACCGGATCGTAGCCGCCGATATGGCGAAAAAGCACGTAGCCACCACCCAGCGCCACAGCGATGAACCCGACCATGACGAGCAGCGACGGCCAGATCCCCGGAAGGCTGCGCATCAGGTCCACGGTGAAGCTCGCGCCGATCATCACCCCGATCAGCGCCACGAAGAACCGGCGCGGCGATTGCGGAAACCGGGCATCCTCGCGTCCGGTCGCGGTCCGCCAGGCGGAATACAGACCGACCGTGCTCAGCGCGCCGACAAGGTAGGGCATCGGAAGATTCGCAAGGCTCGCAAGCAGTGCACCGGCGAGGCCGATCAGCAGCATCAGGACCGTATTCGCGGCGGCGCGCATGGGAGAGCGAGTCATGCGCGGACCATGGCGCGGCGCATTGGAGGATACAAGTCAGGCGCGCGCGGCCCGGACAGCCTGCGGCGTGTGCCCGGTCCAGCCCCGGAAGGCGCGAAAAAACGAACTCGGATCCCGGAAGCCAAGAAGGAGTGCGATCTCCTGCAGGCTCAGGTCGCTGTTCTGGAGATAGTTGATCGCCATGGCCCGCCGGGTGTCCTCGAGAATGTCCTTGAAACTCGCGCCCTCCTCGTTCAGCCGGCGCTGCAGGCTGCGTTTGGAGACGGCGAGGGCGCGGGCGATCTGGTCCGCGGTCACCTGCCCGCCGGGCAGCCCGTCGACCAGCGCCTGCCGCACCCGCGCGGAAAGCGTCCGCGCTGGCATTTCGCGCCGGAAGCGGTCCTTGAGTCCCGACTCGATCTGCGACCAGAGCGCATCGTTGCGCGAGATCAGCGGCCGGTCCGCATCGGCGCGCGTCAGGATCAGTTGGTAATCGTCGCTGCGCAAAAATGCACAGCCGAAGAAACCGGACGCCCCTGCCCACCCGCGCGCCACCATCGGACCACGCACGGACAGAGGGATCACGTGCTCGCCCGTCCCCCGCCGGATCGAAAGAACGAAAAAGGCAAGATCGAACCATCCGATGAGCGCCGGCAGATCCCGCCCCGGGACGGTCGATCCGAAGGTGAGAACGGCCGATGTGCGCCCCATGCTCAATGCCATCCGGATCGGTGCGATCAACGGCTTCAGGAGTGCCTTGCGTTCCAGCCCGATCCGCACTGTCGGGCTGCTGAAAAAGGCATAGATGGCGGAGTCGAAACCCTGCTCCAGCACCGCTTCTGCCAGTCTGAGCGGAAGTTCGGGATCCTGCGCCTCGTCATCGAGTGCTTGCCAAAGGGCATAGTATTCGGTGGCCGTGACCGGGCGCGCACCCGCAGCGAGGAAATCGTGCGGCAGCCCTGCCCGGCGCGTGACCCGCTGCGCATCGATCGAAAACTGCGCGCAGACAGTGCGCAGCGCGCCCACGACCTGGTATTTCTGTGACTGGGGCATGTCCCTGTCCTTGACGGTCACCCGCTCCCGGGAGACGTCCCCGAGAGGGTTGGCACATTTCGCCATCAAGTTGGCATGAATTGCAACTGATCTCGCGCAATTTCCGTGCTAACGTTTCCCCCTGACCTTTTCGCGACGGGAGACGGCCCGAAATGAAGCTGACGGTGAACGGAACCGAACATGATCTTGGCGAGATCGAGCCGGAGATGCCCCTGCTCTGGGCGCTCCGGGACGAATTGCACATCACCGGGGTGAAATACGGCTGCGGCGTGGCCCAATGCGGCGCCTGTACCGTGCATGTGGACGGCGTCGCGGTGCGGTCCTGCCAGATGGCCGTAGGCGATATCGAGGGGGCCGAAATCACCACCATCGAAGGGCTCGGCACGCCCGATGCGTTGCACGCGGTTCAGGACGCGTGGATCGAACACCAGGTCGCGCAATGCGGCTACTGCCAGTCGGGCCAGATCATGGCCGCCGCGTCCTTTTTGCAGTTCAACGCCGAACCCACGGATGCGGATATCGACGCGGCCATGTCCGCCAACCTCTGCCGCTGCGGTACCTATCCGCGCATCCGCGCCGCGGTGAAGACCGCCGCGCAAAAGCTGCGGAGCGCCTGAGATGAGCCGAGCCGCAAAGATCGCCCGCCGCAGCTTCCTCATCGGATCCGCAGCCATCGCCGGCGGCGTGGCCTTTGGTGTCTACGCCGTTCGAAAACCGCACCCGAATCCACTGGCCGAAGGGTTGGGCCCGGACGAGGCGACCTTCAATCCCTGGGTCCGGATCACGCCGGAAAGGATCACCCTGGTCACGCCCCATGCCGATCTCGGCCAGGGCGTCGTGCACATGCAGTCCATGCTGATCGCAGAGGAGATGGACCTCGAATTGGGCCAGTTCGAGACGGAATTCGGCAAGCCGTCGCCGGCCTACTACAACCGCGCGATGGCCGCCGAGGCCGCGGGATTCCTCTCGGCCCTTGCGCCGCTTTCGGAGGAAACGCTGGGCAACACGCTGGGCGGCGTCCTGAAGCTGGCCGGTCAGCAACTGACCGGCGGGTCAAGCTCGGTCCCGGACAGTTTCGACACGCTGCGCAAGGCGGGCGCCACCGCGCGCGAAACGCTGAAGGCCGCGGCGGCGGCGCAGACCGGCGTTCCGGTGGCCCGGCTTGTCACGCGCGCCGGAGCCGTCGTGCTGCCGGACGGGCAGCAAATCCCCTACACGGCGCTGGCCGCCCGGGCCGCCACGCTCGACCCGGTGACCGATGTCGCCTTGCGAGATTCGTCGGAATGGCGCCTGATCGGCAAGCGGACCCGACGTTCGGACATCGTGGCCAAGTCGACCGGAACGCAACTCTACGGGATCGACCTGAACATGGACGGGATGCTGCACGCTGCCGTCCGGATGAGCCCGCGGCGCAGTGCGCTGCTGTCCTACGACGCGAGTGCGGCCCGGGCGATGCGCGGCGTGGTTGATATCGTGGAGATCACCAATGGTCTCGCCGTGCTGGCCGACAACACCTGGCGGGCCTTTCAGGCCGCGCAGGCGATCACGACGGAGTGGGCGCCCGCGGCCTACCCGGCGGAGCAGGACGCCCATTGGCAGGCCGTCTCGGACAGTCTGGAAGACGATGATCGGCGCAATCAGACGTGGCGGGATGACGGCGATGTCGACGGAGCGCTGACGCAAGGCGAGGTGATCGAGGCCGAATACCGGGCGCCTTATGTCGCACATCAACCGCTCGAGCCGCTGAATGCGGTCGTGCAGGTGTCCGACACGCGGGTCGAGGTCTGGACCGGCCACCAGATGCCGCGCGTCCTGCAAGCCGCCGTCGCCCGCGTGACCGGCCACGACCCCGACCAGGTGGTGTTCCACAACCAGTACTCGGGCGGCAGTTTCGGACATCGGCTGGAGATCGATTTCGTGCGGCAGGCCGCGGAGGTCGCGGCCAGGCACCCCGGAACGCCGATCAAGCTGACCTATTCCCGCGAGGAAGATTTCGCCCAGGATTTCCCCCGCCCGCTCGCCATGGCCCGCGGACGCGGCACCGTCGGCAACGGGAAGATCACCGCACTGGATTTCCACGTCGCGGCCCCCGAGGTGATCGTCTCCCAACTGGGCCGCCTGCGCGTGCCGGCTCTCGCCGCGCGACCGGAGACCCAGATCGCGGCGGGCATCTGGAACGCACCTTACGGCGGGATCGAGAATTTCCGAGTGCAGGACTACGCGGTTCCGGGACTGGCTCCGGTGTCGAGCTGGCGGTCGGTCGGCGCGTCGACCGGCGGGTTCTTCATCGAATCCTGGCTCGACGAGTTGATCCATGCCGCAGGCGCCGACCCGATGGCGGAGCGCATCCGGCTTTGCACCGATCCCGTCGCGCGCGCCTGCCTGGAGGCGGTGGCGGAGATGTCGGACTGGGGCTCGGAAATGGCCGAAAACCGCGGCCGGGGCGTCGCGCTGGTCGAAAGCTTTGGCGTGCCCGTGGCGGAGGTGGTCGAGGTCACGAGTACCGATGGCGGCATCCGGATCGACAAGGTCTTCGTCGCAGTCGATGCGGGTACGGTGATCGACCCGGTGAACATGGAGAACAACATCCAGGGCGCCGTCGTCTGGGGCCTTGGCCACGCGATGAACTCCGAGATCACCTATTCCGATGGCATGGCCGAGCAGAGCAACTACTACGACGCCGAAGGACTGCGGCTACACCAATGCCCGGAGATCGTCGTGCGCACCCTGGAGAACGCGGGCCGGATCCACGGCATCGGCGAGCCGCCCGTGCCGCCCGCCGCGCCCGCGCTCGCCAATGCGATCTTTGCGGCGACCGGCCAGCGGCTGCGGGAAATGCCGTTCGGAAAGTTCGTGGATTTCGTGTGAGCGGCGCTTCTCACCGGGGGTGGTTGGCCCTGGCGGCGGCCGGAATGCTTGCGGCGCCAAGTCACGCGTCGGACGAGACCACCTTGAGCGTCCTGCCCACCCAGGTCTCGCGCGAGGACGGGCTGGCGGCCTGGGATCGTATCTACGAGGTCGCCTCGCACCCGCGTTGCGCCAACTGTCACGTGGGCGCCTCCGACCGGCCGATGTGGTCGGGACCAAGCTATGGCAAGGCCCGCCCGCATGGGATGAACATCCGCGCAGGCGACAGCCGGATCGGCGTGGAATACGTCCCCTGCGCAACGTGCCACGTGGAGGACCCTGCCAACGGCCGCGGCAATCCCGCACCTCACGAAGCGCCGCGCGTCGCCGCACCCTGGCGGCTTGCCCCGGTCGAGGCCGACTGGTTCGGGCGCACGTCGGAGGAGATCTGCACGCAACTGCGCGACCCGGAGCGGAACGGCGGACGTGACATGGCGGAGCTTGCCAGCCACCTCGACCACGACGTCATCCTGCATTGGGCCTGGAGCCCCGGCGGCGGCCGCGAGCCCGCGCCCTATTCGCTGGAAGACCACGTGCGCGACATACTGACCTGGGGCAATGCCGGATTCCCCTGCGACGGGGACAGTTGACGCGGAAACCCGCGGCGACGGGCTTCCAACCCGCTGCCCGCGGGGCTACAAGGCGCCGACCCTGAACAGAGGCACCACCATGACCTTCGACCGCTCCATCAAGATCGCCCCCTCCATCCTCGCTTCGGACTTTGCCAATTTCGGCGCGGAGTGCGAAGCGGCGGAAGCTCAGGGCGCGGACTGGATCCACGTCGACGTGATGGACGGGCATTTCGTACCCAACATCACCTTTGGCCCCGCGACCTGCGCCGCGATCCGGCCGCATATCACGGGGGTGATGGACGTGCACCTGATGATCGCCCCGGTCGATCCCTATATCGAGGACTTTGCCAAGGCCGGTGCCGACATCCTGACCGCCCATGTGGAGGCC
>CBDUPF010000104.1:0-12035 GCA_965369035.1 uncultured Aliishimia sp. | reverse complement strand
AGCCTATTTCAACTCGCCCTATTGCGTGGCCGAGCTGAAGACATTCATGGCGCGCGAGGATCACCTCGACCTCCGGCGCGGCAGCCTGATCCACGCCGCCAAGGTCTATGACCAGTCGTTCTTTCCGGCCTGGGCGCAACGGATCCAGTCCGCGGCGCTCGACGATTTCTTCCTGCTCGACGACTCGTTCTGGGACTCGCCGCGAACCCATGACTACGACGTCGCGATCAAGGATTTCGCCGAGAGCGCCACGAAGAAGATCCGCGAGATCGCCGCCCGCGGGCCGAAATACAGACCCGATTTCCCCAAGATCGCGGATGTGCCGGACGAGCCGGAACCCGATCCCGACCTGATTGCCCTTTTCGGCCCGCAGGCGCCCGTGCCGCAGCCCTTCGCCGGGGGAGAGCCGCAATGAGCGCGGAGATCGACCTCGAAGGTTTCGACCTGGAGCCCGCGGATGCCCTCCGGACGACCGAAAAACCGCAGGGGCGCAAACCCGGCAAGATCTACACCTTCTATTCCTTCAAGGGCGGGGTGGGCCGGTCTATGGCGCTGGCCAACATCGCCGTGCTGGTCGCAGCGCAGGGCAAGCGCGTCCTGCTGGTCGATTTCGACCTGGAGGCGCCGGGGCTGGAGCATTTCTTCTACAAGCACGACCCCGGGCTGGCCGGGCGGTTGCAAAGCACGCCGGGCGTGATCGACCTTCTGGGCCCCGAGCCGGTGGACTGGACCTCGACCCGCACCACGATCGAGCTGAAACTCGATGACCTCGCGCTGCAGTCGGACAGCCGGTCGAGCGACCGGATTCCGCAGCTCGAAATCATCCACTCCGGCCGCGCGTCGCGCCCGCGCAAGGATTATACCGACCAGGTCCAGCGGCTGAACTGGAAACAGCTCTACGAGGATCACGACATCGGCACGCGGTTCGGCCACCTGCGGGCGGAGTGGATCGCGACATACGATTACGTCTTCATCGACAGCCGCACGGGCGTGACGGATATCGGCGATCTCTGCACCGTGGTGCTGCCCGATCACCTGGTATTGCTGTTCGTCACCAACGAACAGAATATCGAGGGCGTCGCGTCGATCTATCACCGCGCAGTGACCGAGCACCGACGGCTGCCCTTCGAACGGTCGAAGCTGACCGTGCTGCCGGTGCTGAGCCGCGACGAGTTCTATTCCGAGAACAAGCTGTCGCGGGACTGGCGCAAACGGGCCGCCGACCGGCTGTCCGACCTGTTCGAGGATTGGCTGCCCGAGGATCTGAGGCCCATCGACGCGTTCCAGAAGATCTTCATCCCCTATTTCGCAATCTGGAGCTTTGGCGAGGCGCTGCCGGTGCTGGACGAGCCGGAAGCCGCGTCCAATCCATCGTCGATCAACGCCTCCTATTCCCGGATCGCGCGTCTGATCCTGCACGACCTCGACTGGGCCAGCCTCGACGAGATCGCCGACCCGGCCGAGGTCGCCTCCACCCGGCTGATCCAGCGCCGCGAGATCGAGGAGGAACGCAAGCGGCTGGAAGAGGACATCGAACGTCAGCGCGAACAGATCAGCCGCAAGGGGACCTCCGCAAGGCGCAACTTCTGGCTTTCCAACATTGCTGTTTTCCTCTTTCTGGCCGCGGCCGTGTACTTCGGCTGGAGCTACTTCACCAACCAGGATCTGGAAACCGAAGTCGCGCGGCTCGAGGAACAGACTGCGGCGTTGCTGCGGGAACGGCTCGCCGCGAGCGAACAGGCGGACAGTCTTAGGGCCGAGCTGGAACAGGCGCGCGCGCAGTTCGATGCGGCATCGTCACTGGCCACGGGATACGATTCGGACCTGGAGAGGACGCGCGCGCAACTGGAGAGCGCACGCAAGGAAGTCGACGATCTGCGCGCACGTGTGTCCGACCTGGAGGCGGAGAACAAGGCATTGGCGGGCGCGCAGGGCGAGGCCGGAGCCTTGCGCGAACAGCTGGCGGAGCTGCGAGCGGACATGGCGGCGCAGAACGACCGGATCACGACGTTGACCGGCACCGCCGAACGGTGCGGCGCCGAATTGTCGGCGGCCGAGGCCCGCTTCGAGAGCTACAGCCAGCGCCTGCGCGCGGAATTGTCGGAGGCCACCCGGACCAATCCCGGCTGCCAGCCCGCGTTCCAGGAATTCCGGAAGTGGATTCAGCCTTAGGATCGCGCCAGCAGCAGGCTTTCGAGTGCGGCGCCCATGACCTTCGCGCTGTCGAGCATGTCCGTGATTCCGACCCATTCATCGGGCTTGTGGGCCAGTTCCAGGATGCCGGGGCCGTAGGCGATGCAGTTCTTCAACTTGCCGATCCGGTCGATGTGCTTCTGGTCGTAGCTGCCGGGGGAGGCGACGTAGGTCGGCTCCACGTTCAGGGTCTCGGTGATCGCGCGGGCGATGGTGCGCACGACCGGGGCGTCGCGGTCGGTCATCGACGGGATCACCACGTTCAACTCGCGCAGGTCGTATTCGAAGTTTGGCCGCGTGGCCTTGAGATTCTCCAGCAGTGCCACGACCTCGCCCTTCACGTCTTCCAACGGCTCCTCGATCAGGTAGCGCCGGTCGATCACGATGCGGCAGCTGTCGGGCACGCAATGCGCAGGCAACCCGTCGAAATCGGGCGGGTTCTCCGGTTGGCCACCGTGGATGGAATTGATGTTCATGGTCGAGGATTGCGCGCCTTCGGGCACCACCGGCATCGCCGTGTGGCGCGCGGCCATGGCGGGGTAGAGCTCCGCCTCGAACTTGTCCAGAACCGCGCCCATGTGTCGGACCGCGCAATCGCCCAGGAACGGCATGCAGCCATGGGCGATCTCGCCCTTCGTCTCGATCTCCGCCCACCAGCCGCCGCGATGGCCGAGGCAGATGCGGTCCTTGTTGAGCGGCTCGGGAATGATGACGTGCTGCACGCGGGCGGGGTCGAAATATCCCTTTTCGGCCAGGTAGGCGACGCCGCCGTAGCCGCCCGATTCCTCGTCCGCCGTGCCGGAGATCTCGATTGCCCCGCGAAAATCGGGGTGTTGCGCGATGAACGCCTCCGCCGCGATGATCGAAGCGGCCAGCCCCCCCTTCATGTCACACGAGCCGCGGCCATAGATCCGGTCGCCGTCGACCTCGCCGCCGAACGGGTCGCGGGTCCAGCCGTGGCCCACCTCCACCACGTCGTGGTGCGAGTTGAAATGCACGCAATCGCCGGCGCCGACACCCTCCCTGCGCGCGACGATGTTCCAGCGCGGATAGGTGTCGCTGTCCCCCGGCGCACCGACCGCGCGGATCAATTCGGTTTCGAACCCGGATGCGGTCAGCCGCCGGTCGAGATAGTCGCAGACCGCCGCATAGTCCCGACCGGGCGGGTTGAGCGTCGGAATGCGGATCAGGTCCTGAGTCAGCGCGATCAGGTCGTCGCGCGCGTCGTCGATGCGTGAGGTCAATGTCATGGGCGCAGAATTGTGCGCGCCGTCCGGATTGACAAGGGCCTTGACCTTCCAGCCGCTGGAAACCTTATCTCTTCCGTGTCACCCGATCACCCAACGTGGAGAAACCGATGCCCAGGGATGTCGCCCTTCAAGTCAACGGTCTGCATTGCGCATCCTGCGTGGGACGCGCGGAAGCGGCGCTGTCTGCCGTGCCCGGCGTGCAGCAGGTCTCCGTGAACCTCGCCACGGGCACGGCACAGGTGTCGGCGGGCGAACAGGTGTCGCCGCAGGATCTGGCGGCTGCGCTGACGCAAGCCGGCTACCCGTCCGAGCCCAAGGTCGACGAATCCACCGCCGACCACCGCCATGAGCACGAAACCGGCGATTTCTGGCGTCGCTTCACGATTGCCGCCCTGCTGACCCTGCCGGTGTTCCTGATCGAGATGGGCGGCCATCTCTACCCGCCGCTGCATCATTGGGTCGCGGCAGAGATCGGGATGGGCACCTGGCAGATCGTGCAATTCGCGCTGATCACGGCGGTTCTGGCCTGGCCGGGCCGCATGTTCTTCGAGATCGGGTTCAGGGCGCTGGCCCGTGGCGCACCGGAAATGAACTCCCTGGTTGCGCTGGGTGCCGGCGCGGCCTGGGCCTATTCCACCCTGGTGACCTTCGCGCCTGCGGTGATCCCGGACGCCAGCCGCGCGGTCTATTTCGAGGCCGCGGGCGTGATCGTGACCCTGATCCTTCTGGGCCGTGCGCTGGAGGCGCGGGCCAAGGGGCGGGCGGGCGACGCGATCTCCGGACTGATCGGCTTACGGCCCGAAACCGCCTGGGCGGAGCGGGACGGGCAGATGGTCGAGGTGCCGCTGGACGAGGTCCTGCCCGGCGATATCCTGATGGCGCGGCCGGGCGACCGGATCGCGGTCGACGGGCGCATCCTGTCCGGAACCGGTTTTGTCGACGAAAGCATGATGACCGGCGAATCCGTTCCGGTCCGGAAATCCGAAGGCGACGTGGTGCTGGGCGGAACCGTGAACGGTGACTCGAGCCTGCGCTACCGCGCGGAGGCGGTGGGTTCCGACATGGCGCTGTCGCGGATCGTGCGGATGGTCGAACGGGCGCAAGGCGCCAAGCTGCCGGTGCAGGCTCTGGTCGACCGCATCACCGGCGTCTTCGTGCCCGTTGTGATGGCGCTCGCCGTGATCGCGTTCCTCGGCTGGCTCGTCTTCGGCGCGACGCTGGCGCAGGCCATGGTGGCCGGGGTGTCGGTTCTGATCATCGCCTGCCCCTGTGCCATGGGCCTTGCCACGCCGGTGTCGGTCGTCGTGGGCACCGGGCGCGCGGCACAACTCGGCGTGCTTTTCCGCAAGGGCGATGCGCTCGAACGGTTGAACGCCGTGGGCACGGTGGCTTTCGACAAGACCGGGACGCTGACCCAGGGCCAGCCGCGCGTCGTGGACCGCGAAATCCTGGACGACGCGGTCTCCATCGCGGATATCGCCGCGGTCGAGGTGCAGAGCGAACATCCGATCGCGCGAGCCATTGTTGCCGCGGCGTCCGGCCCGTTTCCCGTGGCATCCGGCTTCCAGGCCACCGCGGGCAAGGGTGCGGCGGCGCAGGTGAATGGCGCCGAGATCGCCGTGGGATCCGCCCGCTTTCTCGAAGAGCGCGGCGTGGACCTGTCGCCCCTGCGCGCGGCCGAAGGCCGGATTCTGGCCACCGGCGCAACCCCCATCTTTGCCGCGCGCGACGGGGTCGCCGTTGCCGCCTTCGGAATCGCCGACCCGGTCAAGCCCCATGCGGCCGAGGCGCTGGCCGCACTGACAGCCGAGGGCGTCCGGCTCGCCATGATCTCCGGCGACCGCCGGGATGTCGCCGAGGCGGTCGGGCACGCCCTGGGTATCGACACGGTTCGGGCGGAGGTCCTGCCGGGCGACAAGCTCGATGCGGTGCGCACGCTGCAACAGGACGGGCCGGTCGCATTTGTGGGGGACGGGATCAACGATGCCCCCGCCCTCGCCCAGGCGGATGTCGGGATCGCCATGGGCACCGGCACCGATGTCGCCATCGAGGCGGCGGACGTGGTGCTGATGTCGGGCGACGTACGGGGCGTTGCGCGCGCTCATGCCATCAGCCGCGCCACCCTGCGCAACATCCGGCAGAACCTGTTCTGGGCCTTCGCCTACAACGCCGCGCTGATCCCGGTGGCGATGGGCGTGTTCTACCCGATCTTCGGCTGGCAGCTGTCGCCGATGCTGGGCGCCGGGGCAATGGCGCTGTCCTCGGTCTTCGTGGTGACCAACGCGCTCCGGTTGCGGCGAGCGGGCTGACGCTTGAGGTCTGCGGCCCGTCTGGTCTAGTTAGCGGTAACCGAGACGAGGCCCCGATGAACCGCTCCACGCTGCCCCGACGCCAGGTCGCAGGCCCGAGATCCGCAGCCAGATCCGCAGCCATATCCGCAGTCCCTGGCGGATGCGCACCATGAGCTGGGACCTGGTCGCCGATATCGGCGGCACGAACATGCGGGTCGCACAAGTGTCCCAAGGCAGGATCCTGTCGCGCCGCGATTTCCCGATGACACCGGACCGCAAGGTCGCGGAGACGCTGGTGGAGGTTGCGCGCACGCTCGGGGGAACCCCGCAAGCGGTGGTTGCAGCCGCCGCGGGGCCGGTTCAGGCCGGCGAGATATGCCTGACCAATGGTGGCTGGCGCGTGTCGGAAACGGAGATCGCGGCCGCAACCGGTGCCGGGCGCGTGCATGTCATCAACGATTTCGAGGCGGCCGCGTGGTCGCTCGCCACGCTTGCCGATGCCGATGTGACCGCAATCGGTGAAAGCGGGCCGCTGACCTCCGGGCACCGGGTCGCCATCGGACCCGGCACGGGCCTCGGGGTCGGCAGCCTTTGTTGGGACGGCACTCGCTATCACGTGATGCCGGGCGAAGGCGGGCATGTCGGCGTCGGGCCGCGCACGACCGAAGAGGTGCCTGTGATCCGGCGGCTGGCGAAGCTCTGGCCCGAAACGCAGATCGGAGACACGCTGACGCTGGAGGCCGAGGCGATGCTGAGCGGCACCGGCCTGCCCCTGCTCTACCAGGCTTGCGGCGGCGGCGCCGGATCGACGGGCCGCGAGATATTCGCCCGCGCCGCGGATGGCGAGGCGGAGGCGAAAAAATGCGTGCAGATGTTTCGCAGCCATCTCGCCGCGCTCGCCGGCGACCTGGCGGTGATGCTGAATGCCCGCGGCGGGCTCTTCCTGCTTGGTGGCGTGGCGCAGGCCAATCCCTGGCTCTTCGATGAGACCTTCTGGGCCGACTACATCGCGGGCGGGCGGTTCACAGCGCTCCGCGCGTCCTGCGGGATCTACCTGGTCACCGTCGAGGATTTCGGCCTGCGCGGCTGCATCAATGCGCTCACCATGGAGGTTCGGCGCCACACCGGCGCACGCAGGGTTTAACCGATCTTCAGCCCGGTTGAGGACTCTCGCGCCCGAGCTGTGAATTCGCGCGGGGGACCCATGTCGCAAAACTCGATCAACCTCTCCCTGCCCTATATCCAGGGCGGGCAGGCCCAGAAACATGTCACCCACAACGAGGCGATCCGCACGCTGGACGCGATCGTGCAGCTATGCGTTCGCGACCGGGTGCAGGCGCCGCAGGCCGACGTTCAGGATGGCGACCGCTTCATCGTCGCGGCCGGGGCCGTGGACAGTTTCGAAGGTCACGAAGGTGAAATCGCACTCTTCGAAGGCGGAGCCTGGAACTTCATCGCCGCACGCAAGGGCTGGATCGCCTATGACGAGGCGACGGCGAGCCCGGTGGTCTTCGATGGCAACGGGTGGCTCAACGTGGCCGGGACCGGCGTCTCGGGCGGCGGCAGCGTGAACTCGACGGACCGTCTCGGCATCAACACTGCCGCCGACAGCACCAACCGGCTTGCCACGGCATCGGATGCAACACTGCTGACCCATGACGCGAGCGGCGGTCACCAGCTCAAGGTGAACAAGTCCACCCCCGGCGACACCGCCAGCCTGCTGTTCCAGACCGGGTTTTCGGCCCGTGCCGAGATGGGCACCGCCGGCACGGACGATTTCGAGATCAAGGTCAGTCCGGACGGTTCGAACTTCCGCACCGCGTTGCAGGTGAACCGCGAGACCGGCGCCGTCAGCCTTCCCAACACCGCACTGGCCCGGCCGGAATATGGCGAGCCCTCGCTGATCACGCAGGCCTATACCATCTCGCGCGGGGCCGGGATGGTGTCGAACGCGACCGGATATCTTGCCAACAACTACAACTACCCCGCCGCCTATGCCTTCGACCCGGCAGAGACGCCGAACATGCCCGGTGCCTTCGCGAAATCCGGCTACTACAGCGGGGCAGAGGAGATGGAGGAGTTCGTCGCCCTCGACCCCAACAGGCTGTACCGGGTGGGGGTCTACATGCGGCAGGAAAGCATGCCGGGCGACTGGTCCGGTTACGCCAACGGCGAACGGCACATCCATTACATGGGCTTCCGCTGCTATGACATCGACGGGCTGACGATCATGGCCGCGCATCACACGCGCTATCACCATGCTGGCCAGGACAGCCTGACGGAGTTGTCGGCCCCGCTTGCGCCCGGCGACAGCATCGTCGACCTGGCCGATGCCTCGGGCTGGAACGAATCCACCTCCAGCAGTTACGAGCGCGGGCTGGTGATCTTCGGGTACCGCAACTCGCTGGGCAAGGCCTACGAGCTCTACAGCCGGATCGAGGATATCGACCTCTTCGACCTGGGCGCGGTCGACAAGGCACAGAACCGCGTCACGCTGAAACAGCCGCTGCCCGCGTCGATGGGCAACCCGGACGATCCGGGCGGGGTCTGGCCGGTTGGCACGCGGATCGCCAATCGCGGTTCGGGCTGGAACTACAAGTTCGGGTTCTTCAGCGATCTCGTGCTTGGCGCGACCGACACGTGGTACCGGATCGAGAACGTCATGGGTGGCGTCGACCTTTCCGGCCGCAACGTTCCGCACAATTTCCCGCCCGGCACCGCGCAGGTCCGGCCCGTATGGCTGATGAACTATTCGAACCGCTCGGGCGGATACTCGTCCTTCCCCGATACCGGTCCCGACCACAGGACGTGGGTGACCGGCGTCTCGGTGGAGGTCGATCCCGCCGGCAAGATCGTCCGGCAAACCGACGGCAGTTGCAGCCTCCACGTGCTCGAAGGCGACCCGCAGTCCGGCGCCGTCAGCATGGTGACCGGCACGCGGCGGATCACGGCCACCTGACGAAATCCCCCAACCTGCGTTCTGCACCGGCGGGCCGATGGGCCGCGCCGGTGCTGTCATTTCCGTGGTTCCGAACGACTTGCCGACGCGGGAAGGCTTGAACACGCGCCGGAAGATGTCAGGTTGTGCTCGTAGGACGCGCCGCAGGAAAGGACCGGGATGACCAAGCTCAAGCTGACCGCCGCCCAGATGGTGAAAGCCGCCCGCGCCCGGATCCGGGATATCGACACGGCAGACCTGATCGGCATGCACGGCGATCCGGACCTCGTCATCGTCGATATCCGCGACATCCGGGAACGGCAAAGATCGGGATACATCCCCGGATCGGTCCATGCCCCGCGCGGGATGATCGAGTTCTGGATCGATCCCGACAGCCCCTATTTCAAGGACGTGTTCGGTCAGCAGGACAAGAGATTCGTGTTCCATTGCGCCAGCGGGTGGCGATCGGCGCTGACGGTGGCGACCTTGCAGGAAATGGGGTTCGATGCCGCCCACCTCCGCGACGGCTTCACCGACTGGGCAAAGCAGGGCGGCCCGGTCGAATATCCCGAACCGCGGACCTGAGCTTACCGGCCCCGAGAAAACAGGACCCCATCCGAACACCGACAGGAGACCACCAATGTCCGAACCCCACATCTTTCAGAAAGCGCCACTTCCGACCGAGGTCGTGGAAGGCAAGACCTATTTCTGGTGCGCCTGCGGTCGCAGCGCCCGCCAGCCTTTCTGCGACGGCAGCCACAAGGGAACGGAATTCGCGCCGGTGAAATACACCGCCGAAAAGGACGGAAAGGTATTCTTCTGCGGCTGCAAGCATTCCGGCACCAAGCCGCTTTGCGACGGAACGCACAATCGGATTTAGGCCCGGAACGTGGAACTGACACCGTGGCAGGCAGCAGGATCGGCGCTTACCCGGGGGATGAAGCGGTATCCGCACGTGATTTGCCGCGCGACACCGTGGGACCGGCATGGCCACCGCAACTCCACTGCCAAACAGCCACTTGATCCCGAAGAGGTTTGCCCGGAAACTCCCGTCAATCCCGGCGCACAAGGGTCGGACAACTACAGGGAGTAGGATCACATGAAACATCTCGTATCCCGGCTCGCGCTGGCGACGGCCTTTGCGGTCGGTGCCGCCGCAGCGCAGGCGCAGACGGACATCACCATCGCGATGCAGCTGGAACCGCCGCATCTGGACCCCACCAGCGCGGCGGCGCAGGCCATCGACAGCGTCGTCTATACCAACATCTTCGAGGGGCTCACCCGCTTCATGGGCGACGGGTCTGTCGTGCCCGGCCTGGCGGAGAGCTGGGAGATCAGCGACGACGGCACCGTCTATACCTTCAAGCTGCGCGAGGGCGTGACCTTCCACGACGGCACCGCGATGGATGCCGAGGACGTGAAATTCTCGCTCGACCGTGCGCGGGCCGAAGAGTCCACCAATGCCCAGAAGGGGCTCTTTGCCGGGATCACGGACGTGGAGGTCGTGGATCCGCAGACCGTGAAGGTAACGCTCGACGGGCCCAACGGCATGTTCCTCTTCAACATGGCCTGGGGCGACGCGGTGATCGTGGCGCCGGAATCGATCGACAATATCAAGCAGCAGCCCGTAGGCACTGGCGCCTTTACCTTCTCGGAATGGGTGCAGGGCGACCGGATCACGCTGACCCGCAATGAAAACTACTGGGGTGACGCGCCGTCGCTGGAGCAGGCGACGTTCAAGTTCATCTCCGACCCGACGGCCGCCTTTGCCGCCGTCATGGCGGAAGACGTCGATGTCTTCTCCGGGTTCCCCGCACCCGAGAACCTGCCGCAGTTCGAGGCAGACCCGCGGTTCCAGGTCCTCGTGGGCTCCACCGAGGGCGAGACGATCCTGTCCACGAACAACAAGCAGCCACCGTTCGACAACCTGAAGGTGCGCCAGGCGATGGCCCATGCCATCGACCGGCAGGCGATCATCGACGGCGCGATGTTCGGCTATGGCACGCCGATCGGCACGCATTTCGCGCCTCACCATCCGGCCTATGTCGATCTGACGGCGCAGTCGGCCTACGATCCGGAGAAGGCCAGGGCGCTTCTGGCGGAGGCCGGCTTTCCGGACGGGTTCGAGACCACGCTGCACCTTCCGCCGCCGTCCTATGCCCGCCGCGGGGGCGAGATCATCGCGTCCCAGCTTGCCGAAGTCGGCATCAAGGCGGAGATCATCAACGTCGAATGGGCGCAGTGGCTGGAATCGGTGTTCAACGGGAAAAGCTTCGGCCTGACCATCGTGAGCCATACCGAGCCCATGGATATCGGCATCTATGCCAACCCGGACTACTACTTCCAGTATGACAACCCGGAGTTCCAGGCGCTGATGGACACGCTCAACAAGACCACCGACCCTGACGAGCGCACCGCGCTTCTGGGCGACGCGCAGCGGATTATCGCGGACGACGCGGTAAACGGCTACCTGTTCCAGCTTGCCGCGCTGACCGTCGCGAAGGCCGGCGTGCGGGGCCTCTGGGAAAACGCACCCACCGCGGCGGTCGATCTGACGGCGATCAGCTGGGCCGAGTAGGCCGGCCGCTCCGGCCTGACCGGCACGGCCACGCAGCACCACCGCCCCGCCGCGCCTGGCGGGGCGCCACGTCGAGCCCGCTTGTGCCGGTAGAGGATCTGATGCCGATGCCCGCGACTGAAAGGCAGGCCTCGAAGGGGCTTCGCGCCTTTCCCGATGACGCGAAATCCCGGAGTGCCGCGCCTGCCGGCGGAGCCGCGGGCGTTCCGGCAGAACGTGCGCCACACACCATCCGAGAATCATCACGCAGCCGGTCCCGCCGGTTCGCAGCGCAAAGGAGAACACGATGATCCGCCATCCCGCCGGCTCCCGCCCCTCGACCCGGCCGAACCCCGATTACTTCACCGGTGACGTCTGGATGGATCCGGTGCACGCCGCTCCGGCCCCGGCCCGGCTCAATGCCATTGTCGTGCGCTTCGACCCCGGCGCGCGAACCGCGTGGCACACCCATCCCTTCGGGCAGACCCTCTACGTGCTCTCCGGGAAAGGCCTGATCTGCCGACGAGGGGATCGGCCGCAGACCATCCTGCCCGGCGACACGATCTGGTTCGATCCGGGGGAAGAGCACTGGCACGGCGCGTCCCCGGACGTGGGCATGACCCACCTCGCCATGCAGGAGCAGGATCAGGATGGCAGCGCCGCCCACTGGCTGGAGAAGGTGACGGACGACGACTACCAGCCGTAGGGGCCGGATTTCTTGCGGCATGATCCGAAAAGTCGCACCGTGGTCGGTGCTGCATCAGATCGACGCCGCATCAGATCGACAGGCCGACATCCGCGCGCCG
>CBDUPF010000103.1:0-12045 GCA_965369035.1 uncultured Aliishimia sp. | reverse complement strand
GTTTCAGCCACAATCGCCGGGTGATGATCCAGGGCTATCACGGCACCGGCAAGTCGACCCATATCGAACAGGTCGCGGCGCGCCTGAACTGGCCGATGGTGCGGGTCAACCTCGACAGCCACATCAGCCGGATCGACCTGATCGGCAAGGACGCGATCAAGCTCAAGGACGGCAAGCAGGTCACCGAGTTCCACGAGGGCATCCTGCCCTGGGCGCTGCGCAACCCGACCGCGATCGTCTTCGACGAGTACGATGCGGGCCGCGCCGACGTGATGTTCGTGATCCAGCGGGTGCTGGAGCATGACGGCAAGCTCACCCTTCTCGACCAGAACGAGATCATCACGCCGCACCCCTACTTCCGGCTGTTTGCGACCTCGAACACCGTGGGCCTCGGCGATACGACCGGGCTCTATCACGGTACGCAACAGATCAACCAGGCGCAGATGGACCGGTGGAGCCTCGTCGCCACGCTCAACTATCTCTCCATCGACGCGGAATGCGCGATCGTGCTGGCGAAGGCCCCGCACTACAACACCGAGAAGGGCCGCAAGATCGTCAAGCAGATGGTGACGGTGGCGGACCTGACCCGGACCGCCTTCATGAATGGCGATCTGTCCACAGTGATGAGCCCGCGGACGGTGATCGCCTGGGCGCAGAATGCGGAGATTTTCCGCAACATCGGCTATGCCTTCCGTCTCAGCTTCATCAACAAGTGCGACGAACTGGAACGCCAGACCGTGGCCGAATTCTACCAGCGCCTCTTTGACGAGGAACTGCCGGAAAGTGCGGCCAGCGTCAGCCTTGGCTAGGGCCGCGCGGGCTCTGGCGGCACCGGCAATCCCGGCGGCGTTCATCGCGGCCGGCGCGTTTGCGGAGGAGGCACCGGACAGTGGCGCGCTCTACCCCGCCGCGCAATGTGCAGCCCTCTGGTACGGGTTCGACGACTACGCAGCCCGCAGCGCGTTCGTCGACCGGGTGGAGGGCGATCAGGAGCGTGCGGATGCGTTCCGCGCGGTGGCCTACCGGCTCGACGGGGGCAGAACGGCACGGGTCGATGACTATGTTGCCACGCAACGCCCCTTGATGCGCAGCATGATCGACGCCATGATTTATGGCGGCGACCGACAAAGCCGGGACCTCTTCCGGCGGCTCACGCAGACTTGCGACCGCCTCGCCGCGGCGCATCCCGAAACCGAGGCCCTGAGATGAGCAAGCCAAGCGACAACCCCGCAGATCCGTTCAAGAAAGCGCTGGCCGAAGCGTCGAAGGTCATGGCCCATGACCCGGAGCTGAATGTCACCTATTCCGTCGATCCGCCGGGGCTCTCCGGCGACTCCATGCGCCTGCCGCAGATCTCGCGCCGCATGACACGGGAGGAGGTGCTGCTGGCACGCGGCACGGCGGACGCGCTTGCGCTGAACCGGCGCTATCACGACGACTCGACCCACGCGCGCTATGCCCCGCCCGGCGACATGGCCCGCGAGCTCTACGAAGCCATGGAAACCGCTCGATGCGAGGCGATGGGTGCGCGCGACATGCCCGGCACCGCCGGCAATATCGATGCCAAGATCAGCCACGACGCCCTGCGCCGTGGCTACGACCAGTGCCGGGAGGCGTCCGAGGCCCCGCTGCCGGTTGCGGCGGGCTACCTGATCCGTCACCTGGCGACCGGGCGCAAGCTGCCGCCTGCGGCGCAGAACATCATGGAGCTCTGGCGGCCCTTCATAGAGGAACAGGCCGGCGGGACGCTCGAAGACGTGCGTGACATGCTGGCGGATCAGACCGATTTTGCACGCTTTGCCCGGCAGGTGATCACCGATCTCGGCTATGGCGACCAGTTGGGCGACGATCCCGACCAGTTCGACGAGGATCAGGAAGACGAGGCCCAGGACCAGACCGAGGAGCAGGAAGACCCCGACAGCACCGGCGATGACGATCAGGGCGAGGAAGAGACGGAAGGAACGCCAGAACAGAGCCAGGAAGAGCAGCAGGATGCGGCCCAGGCGCAGGTCTCCATGGACGACATGGCCGACCAGGAGCTGGGAGAGGAAGCCGAACTGCCCGAAGGCGAGGCACCTCTGGAACCTCCGGCGCCTCAGCCCGCCTCCGAGGCCGACCCGGATTACAAGGTCTATTCGTCCGAGCATGACGAGGAAATCACCGCCGAGGAACTGGCCGAACCCGTCGAACTCGAACGGCTGCGCGCCTATCTCGACCAGCAGCTGGAGCCGCTGAAGGGCGCCGTGGGCCGGCTGGCAAACAAGCTCCAACGCCGGTTGCAGGCGCAGCAGAACCGCAGTTGGGAGTTCGACCGCGACGAGGGCATTCTTGATGCCGGTCGTCTCGCGCGCGTCGTGGCGAACCCGACGACGCCGCTGAGTTTCAAGATCGAAAAGGACACCGAGTTCCGCGATACCGTGGTTTCGCTCTTGCTCGACAATTCCGGGTCGATGCGCGGCCGTCCGATCTCCATCGCCGCGATCTGCGCGGATGTCCTGGCCCGCACGCTGGAGCGCTGCAACGTGAAGGTCGAGATCCTGGGCTTCACCACGCGGGCCTGGAAGGGCGGGCTGGCGCGGGAGGCCTGGCTGAACGACGGCCGGCCACAGCAGCCCGGACGGCTGAACGACCTGCGTCACATCATCTACAAGGGCGCCGATGCCCCGTGGCGGCGGTCGCACACCAACCTGGGCCTGATGATGAAGGAAGGCCTGTTGAAGGAAAACATCGACGGCGAGGCGCTGGAATGGGCGCATCGCCGGATGTTGGGCCGGCCCGAGGCGCGCAAGATCCTGATGGTGATTTCCGACGGTGCGCCGGTGGACGATTCCACGCTGTCGGTGAACCCGGCGAACTACCTGGAGAAGCACCTGCGCGACGTGATCGCGATGGTCGAGCGCAAGAAGCAGGTCGAATTGCTGGCCATCGGGATCGGTCACGATGTGACGCGGTATTATGAGCGGGCTGTGACCATTACCGACGTCGAGCAACTGGCCGGAGCGATGACGGAGCAGCTGGCGGCGCTGTTCGACAAGGATCCGCGGGCGCGGGCGCGCATCATGGGGATCCGTCGGGCGAGCTGAGGCAGGCGCCGGAAGGGGGCGCCGGAGGGGGGCGCTGCCCCCGTCCCTTCGGGACTCCCCCGAGGTATTTTCGAACCCAAAGAAGGAGGGGCGATGTTCCAGACATTCGAGGTCACGGCAAGACCCGAACAGGGACCGCCGCGGCTGGCCGCATTGCGCGGAGCGATGGAGGCCGAGGGCCTCGACGGTTTCATCGTGCCGCGGGCGGACGCGCATCAGGGGGAATATGTGGCGCCCTGCGACGAGCGGCTGGCCTGGCTTACCGGTTTCACCGGGTCGGCCGGGTTCTGTGTCGCGCTGCAGCACGTGGCGGGTGTGTTCGTCGACGGACGCTACCGCACGCAGGTGAAGGCGCAGGTCGACACTGGCCATTTCACCCCGGTGCCCTGGCCCGATACCCGTCCCGGGCCCTGGCTGCGCGAACAGTTGCCGGACGGCGGCCGCGTGGGTTTCGATCCCTGGCTGCATACTGCGGGCCAGATGGAGGAATTGCGCGCGGCGCTCGAGGGCTCGGACGTGGCGCTGGTTGCCTGCGACAATCTCGTCGACCGCATCTGGACCGACCGGCCGGGTCCGCCGATGGGACCGGCGCGCGCGCACCCGATGGAGTTCGCCGGCGAAACCCACGACAGCAAGCGCGGGCGGCTGGCCGAAGATCTGGCCCGGCAGGACTGCGCCGCCGCGGTGATCACGCTGCCGGATTCGATCTGCTGGCTGCTGAACATCCGCGGGTCGGACATTCCACGCAACCCGATCGTGCAGGGCTTTGCAATCCTCCACGCCGATGCGCGGGTCGATCTATTCGTGCCGGCAGTCAAACTGGCCGAACTGGGCGATCATCTGGGACCGGAGGTGACGGTACGCGATCCGGGGACGTTCCTCGACCATGTGTCCGGGCTGGACGGTCCGGTCCTTGTCGACAAGCAAAGCGTGCCGGTCCTCGTCGCCGAGGCAGTTGGCTCGCAGGTCAAGCTGGGCCAGGACCCCTGCGCGCTGCCGAAGGCACGCAAGAACGCGGCGGAGATCGAAGGTTCGGCCCAGGCGCATCTGCGCGACGGCGCGGCGGTGGCGGAGCTTCTGGCCTGGCTCGATGCGCAGAAGCCTCGCAGCCTGACCGAGACGCAGGTGGTGACCCGGCTGGAGACCTTCCGCCGGCAGGACAATGCGCTGCAGGACATCTCCTTCGAGACGATCAGTGGCACTGGCCCCAACGGCGCGATCATGCATTACCGCGTGACCGAGGAGACCGACAGCCGTCTGGAGGACGGGCATCTGCTGGTGCTCGATTCAGGTGGACAGTACCTCGACGGGACGACCGACATCACCCGCACCGTTGCCATCGGCTCCCCGCCTGAGGAGGCGCGCGTCTGTTTCACCCGCGTGCTGCAGGGCATGATCGGCATGTCGCGCCTGCGATGGCCCGTGGGACTGGCTGGCCGGGATATCGAGATGATCGGGCGCCTGCCGCTCTGGATGGCGGGGCAGGATTTCGATCACGGTCTGGGCCACGGTGTCGGCGCGTATCTGAGCGTGCACGAAGGGCCGCAGCGGCTTTCGCGCCTCTCGACCGTGCCGTTTGAGCCGGGCATGATCCTGTCGAACGAGCCGGGGTATTACCGCGAGGGCGCGTTCGGTATCCGGATCGAGAACCTGCTGGTGGTCGAGGAAGCCCCCTCCCTGCCAGGCGGCGACGATCATCGCGAGATGCTGTGCTGGCGCACGCTGACCTTTGCGCCGATCGACCGCCGGTTGATCGTGGCGGAAATGCTGAGCGTTGCGGAGCGCGACTGGATCAACGCCTACCACGCAGAGGTGATGGAGAAGATCGGCCCGCGGGTGGGCGAGGACACGCGGGCGTGGTTGCGCGCGGCCTGCGCTCCGGTGTAGCCTGTCATGCGGCTGTTACCGTCCGGCGTCAGGACGTTGCAACAAACCAGGGAGAGGTGAGAGTGGCGAACCATATTCGGATCACGCGGGCCCCCGGCCGGTGGAGTGTGCGCGCGGGCGGTGCCGTGCTGGGCGAAAGCGACAACGCGCTGGAACTGACCGAGGGCGATTATCCGCCGGTCATCTATTTCCCGCGCGGCGACATTGCCATGGCGTTCCTCGACAGAACGGAAAAGACGACGCATTGCCCGCACAAGGGCGACGCGAACTACTTCTCGGTGGTTACCAAGTCGACGACGCTGGAAAACGCGGTCTGGACATACGAGTCCCCGAAGGACGACGTGGACCGGATCAAGGACTATCTGGCCTTTCACACCGGCGACGGGATCACCGTGGAGAAGATCTGAACACGCGAGGCGGAGATCGTTGACGCCAGCCACAGGCGTCGCACTCGGGCCGTCGCGCGTCAGCTGTGCTCTTCCGCGGCCGTCGCAGCGAGGGCTCGGTTGTAGGCCTTCAGCGCATCGACGTGGAAAAGCGCCCCGCGGAGTTCCGGGAGCGCGTCTGCGTCCTGCGGCTCCACCACCGGCACGAAGGAGGTCTGCGTCCGGTCGAAGATCGGCAGCGCCGCCTCCAACGTCGCGTTGATGTCGACATAGATGCCCTCGCGGATCATCTCCTCGCACCGTTCCCGCGGTGCTGCGCGGGGATGGTCCGGTGCGCGCATCACGCCGGCCACGCGGAACATGGCCAGCAGGTAGGCTTGCGGACCCGCGGCGAGATGTATGCCGCGACGTTCGATCTGGGTGAGAAAGAAACTCCGGTCGACGAGGCGCGAGGCGAGCGCGGTCGACAGCGACACAGTCACCATGACGGCAAGGCCGGTTTGCCAGTCGCCGGTCAACTCGAACACGATGAGCGTGGTCGAGATCGGTGCGCCCAGCACCGCGGCGGCCACGGCGCCCATTCCGGCCAGCGCATAGAGCGTATGCGCACCCGACCATTGCGGCAGCAACCCGGTCGCCACGATACCGAACGCGATCCCGGTCAGCGCACCGACCATCAGCGAAGGTGAAAAAATCCCACCCCCCATGCGCCCGCCGAAGGTGATCGCGACGGCGGCCGTCTTGATGATCGTGAAGACGATTGCCTCGTGCACCAGCAGAGACCCGGTCAGCGCGCGCGATGTCGTCTCGTAGCCCACGCCGATGATATGCGGAAACCAGATCGCGATCGCGCCCAGAAGCGCACCCGCCACGGCAGGACGCAACCAGCGCGGCAGGCCGGTTCTGGCTTGCACGTAATCGCCGAAATCTTCGGCCCAGAAGACGCTCCGCATGAGGGCGACCGCGACGAACCCGCACACAAGTCCCAGCAGCAGGAAGGCGGGCAATTCCACGTAGAACGCCATGACCGACTCGCTCGGCAGGATGAATTCGGTCACATCGCCATATTCCAGCCGGTTGATCACCGTGCCCGCGGCCGAGGCGATGACGATGGGCGCAAAGGCGTGAACCGCAAAATGCCGCAGCACGACCTCGAGCGCGAAGAGCGCCCCGGCGATCGGCGCGTTGAAGCTGGCCGAGACGGCGGCTGCGACCGCGCAACCCAGCAGATCCCGGCCCGTGATTCCGTCCGCATCGATCCGCTCGCAGACCCAGGTCGATACGACCCCGGCAAGATGCACCACCGGTCCCTCGCGCCCGGACGACCCGCCGGAGCTCAGCGTGATGAGCGAGGCCAGCGCGGAGGCCAGTCCCGCCCGGACATCGACGCGGCCATCGTTCAGGGCTGCCCCCTCGATCACGTCGGCGACCGCATGAGAGCGCCCGTCCGGTGTGAAGTGATGCAGTATCAGACCCACGACCAATCCGCCCACCACCGGGATCAGCAGGATCCAGTACCAGGGCAGGCTTTCGGCGAAACTGTGCAGGTACTGCACATCCTCGGTGCCGTAGATCCACGCTTGCAGCGTCTCGATACCCTTGCGGAAGGACAGCGCGGCGAAACCGGCCCCGATGCCGATCACAAGTGCTATGAACCAGAACTGGATCTGGCTGGGACCGCGATGCCGCAAGACCTTCCAGCCGCCCCGGCAAACGGTCACAGCCTGGGAAAGCTGGGAGGACAGTATGGAGCGGGCTGGCTCGGGCATCTGCTTTCGAATGGATTGCCCCATCGTGATAGGCTCCCGGCTGTCGCGGGGAAACCCTGTATCGATGCATGAACGGGCATCTGTGTCCGGAATGCCGATCACGCAGACGGCCGAGGCCGGTCAGCCGGCCAGAAGCGCCCGCGCGGCGCCGCGCGCCTCTTCGGTGATCCGGTCGCCGGAGAGCATCCGGGCGATCTCGTCCACGCGGGCCTGTTCGGCCAGTGGAACCACGGTCGACGTGGTCATGCCGCGGTCGACCTGCTTCTCGACCCGCCAATGGTGGGCACCCAGCGCCGCGACCTGCGGCGAATGGGTTACCACCAGAACCTGCCCGTCCGCCGCCAGCGCCGAAAGCCTGCGGCCGACCGCGTCCGCGGTGGCCCCGCCGACACCGCGGTCGATCTCGTCGAAGATCATCGTCAGGCCGGACTGGTCCTGCGTCAGGCACACCTTGAGCGCAAGGAGGAAGCGGCTAAGCTCGCCGCCCGAAGCGATCCTGTTCAAGGGCCCCGCGGGCGCGCCGGGATTGGTGGCGACGGTGAAGGCGACCGCGTCCTGCCCCGAGGGACCGGGCGTGTCGGCGGTGATGCTGGTCTCGAATTCCGCGCGATCCATCCGCAGGGGCGCAAGTTCGCCCTGCACCGCCGCGTCGAGCCGGCCCGCCGCTTCCGTCCGCGCGGCCGTCAGGGCCTCGGCAGCTTCGGCATAGCTGGCCTCTGCCGCGCGTAACGCCTTGCGCAGCTTCGCGATGTCGGCGTCCCCTGCATCCAGTGCGGCAAGGCGGGTGCGCAGATCCTCGGCAAAACCGGCGAGATCGTCCGGTGCCACGCCGTGCTTGCGGGCAAGGCCGCGGATCGCGAAGAGCCGCTCCTCGCAGGCCTCCAGTTCGGAGGGATCGAAACTCAATTCATCGAGGCACCGTTCGACACCCGAGGCCGCCTCGCCAAGCTGGTCGAGCGCCCGCCCCAATGCCGCGATGGGGTCCTCCAGCCGTCCCTCGGCCCGGTCCGCCGCCCCTTCGAGCCAGCGCAGCGCGTCGCCCATCGCGCCCTCGGCCCCTTCCAGCCCCAGCGCCGCATGAGCGCGTGCCACATCCGCCGCGATCCGCTCCGCCCCCTGCATCAGGCGGCGCTGCGCATCCAGTTGCTCTTCTTCGCCCGGCTGCGGGTCGAGCGCGTCGAGTTCGGCCACCGAATGACGCAGAAACTCCTCTTCGGCACGGATGCTGTCGAGCGCAGCCTCCGCCTCGCGCAGCGCCTTTTCCGCCTCACGCCATGCGCCCCAGGCCCGGCGCACGGTTTCCATCTGCCGGTGCAACCCGCCATAGCTGTCGAGGATGTCGCGGTGGCCGCGCGGGTTCAGCAATCCGCGATCGTCGTGTTGGCCGTGCAACTCCACCAGGACCTCGGAGAGCGCGCGCAGCACCTCCCCGCTGGTCCGGCGGTCGTTGACCCAGGCCGTCTTGCGACCGTCGAGGCTGTTGACGCGCCGCAGCAGAAGCTCGTCCCGTTCCGGCAACCCGGCCTCGCGCAGGACATCACGCGCCGGGTGCCCTTCGGCCAGATCGAACCATGCGGTCACTTCGCCCGATTCCGCCCCCTGACGCACCAGATCGGCCCGTCCACGCCAGCCCAGCACGAAGCCAAGCGAATCCAGCAGGATCGATTTTCCGGCGCCGGTTTCCCCGGTCAGCACGTTCAACCCCGGTTGGAACGCCAGTTCCAGCCGGTCGATGATCAGCATGTCCCGGATTTCAAGGCCGCGCAGCATGGATCATTCTGCCCGCGGGGCGGACACCTCCATTGCCGTCAGATCCACTTGCCCTGAATCATCTGGCGGTAGATCTGTGCCAGCCAGTTGTCGCCGCGCACCCGCGGCTCCAGCCCGACGCCGGTCAGCAGCGCATAGCTGTCCTGGTACCAGTCGGTCGCCTGGAAGTTGTAACCGAGGATCGCACCCGCCGTTTGCGCCTCGTCGCTCAGCCCCAGCGACAGGTAGGCTTCGACCAGACGGTGCAAGGCTTCGGCGGTGTGGGTCGTGGTCTGGAAATCCTCCACCACCACGCGGAAGCGGTTGATTGCCGCGCTGTAGTGGCCGCCCTTGAGGTAATAGCGCCCGATCTCCATCTCCTTGCCGGCCAGATGGTCGAAGGCGAGATCGAACTTCAGAACCGAGGATTTGGCGTATTCGCTGTCGGGATAACGCTCGATCACCTCGCGCAGCGATTGCAGCGCCTGGAAGGTCAGGCCCTGGTCGCGGCCTACGTCGTCGATCTGATCGTAGTAGCTCAGCGCCAGCAGGTACTGGGCATAGGCTGCATCGTCGTCGTCGGGGTAGAAATCGATGAACCGCTGCGCCGCCGACCGGCTGTTCTCGTAATCCCGGTCGCGGTGATAGGCGAAAGCCTGCATGATCAGAGCGCGTTTCGCGAGATCGCTGTAGGGGTAAAGCCGCTCGATCTCCGCGAAATAGAACGCCGCATCCTCGTTGCGCTTCCGCTCAAGCTCGAATTCGCCGCGCTCGAAGATCTGTTGAGGCGTGTAGGTCTCGAGCGGAATTTCCTCTCTCGAGAACAGGCCACCACCGCAGCCAGCCAGACCGAACGCCAGCACCGCTGGTGCGAGCCATGTCCGTGCGAACAACCGCGCTGTCATTCCGCTCAACCCCATCGTCGTTCCGCAGGCCTTTCCCACTCCATCGGGCATGGGTCTAGCACATTACTTTCCGAGGCAAAATGCAGATTTGACATGGTCGACGCGGCGCTGTGGCACATCTGCCCGCCCCGTCCTTCAGGCGACCTCCGGGATCTCGTCCCAGTGCAGACCAAAGCCGGGCAGACGCCGCGACTGTTCCTCGTCGCAGATGACCATGCGCACGGCATCCGGCGTCGCGAACAGCTTGCGCAGCAGCATGTTCGTTACCGCGTGACCTGCCCGCTTGCCGGTGTAATGTCCGATCACCGGACCACCCGCCAGCGCCAGATCGCCGACCGCATCGAGCATCTTGTGCCGCACCGGCTCGTCCGCATGACGCAGCCCGCCGGGGCTCACCACGCGCGGGCCGTCGAAGACCACCGCGTTGACACCGGGATTCCCGCCCAGGGCCAGGCCATTGGCGTGCATCGCATCCACATCCGCCTGACGGCAGAAGGTGCGGCTGTCGGACAGTTCGCGGGCAAATGTGCCATTGGCCAGGTTCAGCTGCTTCGACTGGCGCCCGATCGCGCTGTCGGCGAAATCGATGTGAAACTCCACCAGCATCTCGTCGGCGGGCACCAGGCTCGCCATGGCGTCGCCGTGGACCACACTCACAGGCTTGAGCACCTCGAGCGCACGCACGGGGGCTGCGAGACGCTGCAGACCACGCTGCATGATTCCCCGCACGAAGGGGGCGGCGGAGCCGTCGAGGATCGGCACTTCGGGGCCGTCGATCTCGATCAGCGCGTTATGAACGCCGCAGCCCATCAGGGCGGCCATGACATGTTCCACGGTCGAAACGCCGACACCGGCCTCGTTCACGAGGCGGGTGCAGAGCGGCGATTGCTCCACCACGTCCCAGCGAGCGGGGACGAGGTTGTCCGTGCCGATCACGTCGACGCGTTTGAACCATATCCCGTGTTCGGCCGAAGCCGGCATGATCGCCATGCGAACAGGCGCGCCGGTATGGAGGCCGTGCCCGCGGAAGATCACCGATGATTTTACTGTCGTCTGCACTGCACCAAGACCTCGAGTTTTTATCACCACCGAATTAAGAAACATGAACAGCTGGTGGCATGCCTATAGCTACGTCTGTGCAGACTCGCTCTCAACTCACTCTTTGTAACGGCCTGAAACATCGGCAAACGCATGGGCGAATACTTGCCTAACGTCGCGCAAGATATTGTTTTTGAAATGAAAAAGGCCGCTCACGGCGGCCTCTTCCTTGTAACAATTTGATCGGGTCAGTTGGCTTGGCGACGCAGGAAGGCCGGAATTTCGATCCGTTCCTGATCCTGGTCGTCGGCCGGGGCGACCTGAGGCGCCGAAGACTGCACGCGGCGGACCGGCGGTTGCTGGCGCGGTGCCGCAGGAGCGTGCCCTTCCGCGTGACCGGTCATCCTGTTGATCAGCGAGTTGATGCCGAAGCGCGGCTTTTCCACCTGCGCGCCCACCGGTTTGTGCTGCGCGGTACGCTCCGCCTGAGCACCCGTCCGCTGCGTTGCGGCGCGCAGACGTTCGAGCGCTTCCGGAGTCGGTGTGCCGGGCGCTGGCGTGCGCGGGGCGACGAATTCTTCCGGATCGGCATCGAGACTGTCCCGCGCGGGCTCGAACGGGATCGGTTCCGGCCGATAGGCGGGTGCGGGCAGGTCATCGTCGTCATCCACGGCCACCGACAGGTCCTCGTCCTCGTCATGGGCGACCTCGGCGCCGCGGCCCGAGTCGAAGCGTTCGAACAGGTTCGGTTCCTCCGCGGCCTCGGCATAGGTCGCGACGGCGGCCTCCTCGTAATCCTCGACCGGGTCTTCCTTGCGATGCAACTCGGCGCTCACATGCTGTTTCAGCGGCGCGCTCAGCGACCGGCGCGGCACCGGAACTTCGCCCGCGTCCTCGGATGCGTCGATGCCGGTTGCCACGACCGACACGCGCATCACGCCGGACATGGCGGAATCGAGCGTGGAGCCCACGATGATGTTGGCGTCCGGGTCCACCTCTTCGCGGATGCGGTTCGCGGCCTCGTCCAGTTCGAAGAGCGTGAGGTCCTCGGACCCGGTGATATTGATGAGAACGCCCTTGGCGCCCCGCAGGCTGATTTCGTCCAGCAGAGGGTTCGCGATGGCCTTTTCGGCGGCCTGGATTGCGCGGTCTTCGCCCTCGGCCTCGCCGGTTCCCATCATCGCCTTGCCCATCTCGTCCATGACCGCGCGCACGTCGGCGAAATCGA
>CBDUPF010000102.1:0-12184 GCA_965369035.1 uncultured Aliishimia sp. | reverse complement strand
CCGCCGTCCCGTGCATCGTAGAAGCACCTTGATAGCGCTGCGAGGTCGTTGAGCATGTTGCGGCGCGCACGGCGTTCCGCGCGATCCTCTTTCAGACGGACTTTGGCGCCGCCCGCGGCAGCGGCGCTGGCGGTTTCGAGTTCCGATACCAGTTCACGCAATTCGGTGTCGCGGGGCCGTAGCGCCAGCGCGGCCAGCGCATGGAGCCGTGCGGCCTCGAACGCCGGCGCGCCGTCCTCGCTCGCCTCGTATATCGCGGCCCGGGCGAGCGTCTCATGCGCGGTGTAGAGCGCCGCATCCTGCCGATCCAGATACGCATGGGCGTCGCGGATTTCGTGTTCCAGATTGCCGTCACGGGCGTTCTGCTGCTGGGTGGCCAGGAAATGGTCGGGCCCCAACTCCTCGAGATCCTTGATCCGATCTTCGAGCGTGCGGATCGTCGCGTCCCGTGCGGCGAGCGTGTCATTGCGGTTCTCAAGCTGGTTCCGGAGGTCGCGCACCTCCTGAATGTCCTTGTCGTAGCGCCGTTTCGCCCAACTGCGCGTGCCCCAGATCACGCCGGCGAAAGGAACGACCCCTGCCGTGATCAGGGTGAACTCGCCGAAAGCGCCCTGCGTTTGCAGGCCTGTCAGCAAGTCGATGAGCCAATCTATCACTGCCCGAAAATCTCCTCGGTGATGTCTCGCGCATAGCCGCCGCAAGGTGCATGTCGCGATCAGGGTGTCGAGTCTCCTCTCGCTCGCCTATTGCAAGTTGCCGCAGGTCGCCGACTTTGCGCGCGATGGCGCGCCCTGCGCGCACCGTGCATGGCGTTTGACAAGTCCATGAAACTTCGGCCTTCTCTGCATCCATGCGCCAAGCGTTTCCCATTGCCCGGCCCGGGCAGGTTATCGGTCTGCTGGGCGGGTCCTTCGACCCGGCCCATGCGGGGCATGCGCATATCACGCTGGAGGCGATGAAGCGGTTCGGCCTCGATCGGGTCTGGTGGCTGATCACGCCGGGCAATCCGCTCAAGGTCGAGGGACCGGCGCCTTTGGATAAACGGTTGGCCCGTGCGCGCGACGTCATTCGTCACCCCCGCGTGGAAGTGACCGATATAGAGGCGCGGCTGGGCACACGCTACACGGCAGAGACGCTGGCCGCTCTCAAGGCGATCTATCCCGGCGTGCGCTTCGTCTGGCTGATGGGGGCCGACAACATGGCGCAGCTTCACCGCTGGCAGGACTGGCAGTGGATCATGGAGAATGTTCCCGTGGGCGTCCTGGCCCGGCCGGGCCGACGACTGGGGGCCCGCAGGAGCAGGGCGGCGAGGCTTTATGCCAGTTACCGGATCAGCGGACGTGCGTCGCATCTCCTTGGCACCGCGACGGCGCCGGCCTGGTGTTTCGTGAATGTCCCGATGGTCGATCAGTCCTCCACCGCGATCCGCGAGGCGGGAAAGTGGCGGAGTTAGCACCAGCCGGCTGACTGCGAGACGCACCGCAGGTTTTCAGACTTTTTTCCGCGCGTGACCCCGAAACAGGCTGCCTACCGGTGCCCCGAACCGCGAAAGGCCGCCGAAAGCAGGCGGAACGTCCTGGCAAAACCATGGGAGCCGTTTGGACTTTGTTAAGTTACTTAGTGAACAATGTTTCACATACCCGCCCGCCTGAAGCACAAAGTTGCGCAGGGTCGGATCGGGATCCAAGGCTGCATTCGGAAAGGACGTGGAACGTCATGGCAATCATTACCATCCTGTTCAGCTGCGCACTGGGCGCCACAGCGGGCCTGTTTCAACTGGTCTTCCTGGATGCGGGGTTCGGACAGGCCTTCCTGACCTATTTCTTGATTTCGATGTTCCTGCCGATCGCAATCCTCAGCGTGGCGTCGGTCACGGCGCAATTCGGCGGGCAGACAGCCGGTGGCAACTTTGTCGCGCTACGTGACGAGATGGAGCCCTGGCATGACTGGCAGGTCGAAGAGGAAATGGAGGTCGAGCGCCTCCGCATGGCCGAACCGGTTGTCGAAAAAGCCGACACGCGACGGCGCGCCTGAGTCTCCTTCAAGCCACCGCAAGCGGCCGGCTGGTCATGCGCCCCGTGCACGTCTGGAGTTCGGCGCGGTCGCGGCCGTGATGAAGGTCCGGCGCAAAAGGCAGGGGCGCCAGTCCGGCGCCCCCCTGTTTTTTCTGTCAGTTGAAAGACCGCGCGGGTTTCAACCGCAAATGCGGCTCAGTTCAAAGCCTTGTCCGTGATCGCATGGGTCCAGGCGCCTTCGGGCTCCTTCGTGATCACCGGGTCCGATCCGCCCGCCAGCAGCGATTCCACCGTCCGCTCGTAATCCGCCGGGTCCAGCGCACCGTTCGACCCCGCGGTGAGCTTTGCGATCTCTCCCATCATGCGCACCTGGTGCCTTTCGGTCTGCGCGCCGGTCTCGTCGAAGTCGAGCACGATCATCGCGGCGTCCTCGGGGTTCTCTTCGGCCCACTTCCAGCCCTTCATCGAGGCCCGCACGAACCGGACCATCTTGTCCTCGAATGCAGGGTCGGCGAGGTTTTCCTCGAGCACGTAGAGCCCGTCTTCCAGCGTCGCCACGCCCTGATCCTCGTACTTGAAGGTCACGAGATCGTCGGGCGTGAGCCCGGCGTCGATCACCTGCCAGTACTCGTTGTAGGTCATGGTGGAAATGCAGGCCGCCTGCCCGTTCAGCAGCGGATCCACGTTGAAGCCCTGTTTCAGAACCTCCACGCCCTCGTCCGATCCGTCGGTCGGAATGCCCAGATGGCTCATCCAGCTCAGGAACGGGAACTCGTTGCCAAAAAACCAGACGCCCAGGGTCTTGCCCTTGAAGTCATCCGTGGATTCGATGCCCGCATCCTTGCGGCAGGTCAGCATCATGCCGGACGACTTGAAAGGCTGCGCGATGTTGACCAGCGGAAGACCTTTCTCCCGCGCGGCCAGCGCCGCGGGCATCCAGTCCACCATCACGTCGGCGCCACCGCCCGCAATCACCTGGGTCGGCGCGATGTCCGGCCCCCCCGGCTTGATCGTGACGTCGAGATCCTCTTCCTCGTAGAACCCCTGGTCCAGCGCGACGTAGTAGCCTGCGAACTGGGCCTGCGTGACCCATTTCAGTTGCAGCGTCACGTCGTCGGCCGCCAGCGCGCCCCCGGCCAGGACCGACAGGGCGCCGGCCAGATATGTCATCTTCAATTTCATCGTACTCTCCCCTTTTCTTGTTATGGGTACACTAAAAGCCGCGTTGGGACGGGTGCCAGAAGGTCACCCGTCGTTCGATCCACGCCACGATGCCGTAGAACGCAGTCCCCGCCAGCGCGGCCACGGCTATTTCCGCCCAGACGAGGTCGATTGACAAGCTCCCCACGCCGGTGGAGATGCGGAATCCCATGCCGCGCGTGGGGGAGCCGAAATACTCGGCGACGATCGCACCGATCAGTGCCAGGGTCGTCGCGATCTTCAACCCGTTGAAGATGAAGGGCATCGCCGCCGGAAGACGCAGCTTGAGCAGCGTCTGCGCATGGGAGGCGGCATAGGTGCGCATCAGGTCGCGGCCCATCGGGTCGGCTTCCCGCAAACCCTGCACGGTGTTCACCAGAATCGGGAAAAAGACCATCACGACCACCACCGCGGCCTTGGAATGCCAGTCGAAGCCGAACCAGCCGACAAGGATCGGAGCGATCCCGATGATCGGCAGCGCAGCGACGAAATTCCCGATGGGCAGCAGGCCGCGGGTCAGAAACGCGCTGCGGTCGATCAGGATCGCGGTCGCGAAGGCCGCCAGCGCGCCGATCATGAAGCCACGCAGCGCACCCTTGAGCACGGTCTGCCGGAAATCCTCCCACAGGATCCCTGTCGAGCTCACGAATGTCTCGGCCACCTGCGAGGGCGGCGGCAGGATCACGGGCGAGACGCCGAAGGCGCGCACCAGCCCCTCCCACAGAACCAGCAGCGCAAAGCCGAAAAGAACCGGTACCGCGATCCTGACCGAAAGGCGATCCGACCAGCGCGACCACGCCAGCCAGACATTGGCGGCCCAGGCCGCGATCCAGAATGCAAGGGCACCGACCAGCCAGCTCATGCCTGCATCCCCATCCGCTTCAGCGTGACCCGCTGCAGAAGATCGAGCAGCGTCACCAGTGCGCCGGCCAGGATCGCGGCCGCGAACAGCGCCGACCAGATGGCCAGCGGCGTGCCGAACTGATCCCCGATCAGGATGCGCGCGCCGAGACCGGAAATCGCGCCCGTCGGCAGCTCTCCCACGATGGTGCCGACCAGTGCCGCCGCGATACCTACCTTGAGCGAGGTAAAGAGATACGGCACGGAGGCCGGCAGGCGCAGTTTCAGAAAGCTCTGCAATCCGGTCGCGTTATAGGTCTTCAGCAGGTCGAGTTGCGACGCGGCTGGGGAGCGAAGCCCCTTCACCATGCCCACCAGCACCGGGAAGAAGCAGAGATAGGCGGAGATGATCGCCTTGGGCACACCGCGCCCTTCGATCCCCAGTTGCGCAGACACCACGATGATCATCGGCGCCAACGCCACGATGGGCACCGTCTGGGAGATGATCGCCCAGGGCATCAGCGACATGTCGGCCACGCGGGAATAGACGATGGCGACCGCGCCGAGAATGCCCACGCAAGTGCCGAGCAGGAACCCCCACAAGGTCGATTGCAACGTGATCCAGCCGTGATAGATCAGCGAGCGCTTGGACCAGGCCCGCCCCCGAATTGCCATGTCTCCGGTAGTCTTCCACAGCTCGCCCCCCACCTGTGCCGGCGTCGGCAGACGCGGACGGTCAAGCGCGTAGCCCAGCGCGACATGTTCGGAATTGTCGATCATCAGCCGCCAGACCGACACCTCCCGCCGGGGGACGGAGCCTTCGGGCAGGATCGCGGCCCCGCCCCGCTCGGCCTGGTCGAGCGCCACGCGAATGTTCATCGGCGCCACAGCAAGGTACCAGGCCCCGACGATTACCACGAGCACGGTCAGAACGGGGAGAAGGGAGTTACGCACGGCGCCCCCCGTCGATCAGGACAATTCCGCCGGAGCCACGGGCGTCAGTCATAGGAATGCCCCGCGCGCAGCCCCTCGCGGACCCGGTGCGCCACTTCCAGGAATTCCGTCGTGTCACGGATCTCCAACGGCCGTTCGGCCGGAAGCGGGCTTTCGATCACATCGGTGATCCGGCCCGGGCGCGGCGACATCACCACGATCTTGGTCGAGAGATACACCGCCTCCGGGATCGAATGGGTGACGAAGCAGATCGTCTTTTCGGTCCGCGACCAGAGCTGCAGGAGTTGTTCGTTCAGGTGATCCCGCACGATTTCGTCAAGCGCGCCGAAGGGCTCGTCCATCAGCAGGATTTCCGCGTCGAAGGCCAGTGCGCGTGCGATGGAGGCGCGCTGCTGCATCCCGCCGGAAAGCTGCCAGGGGAATTTCTTCTCGAACCCCGAAAGCTCCACCAGGTCCAGCGTCCGGGCCACCCGCTCGGCCTGCGCGGCCCTGTCATAGCCCATGATCTCCAGCGGCAGGCGGATGTTCCCGCCGATCGTGCGCCAAGGGTACAGCCCCGCCGCCTGGAACACGTAGCCATAGGCCCGGTTCAACCGTGCCTGCCGGGGAGAGACGCCGTTCACCGTGATCGTCCCGCCCGTGGGTTGTTCCAGATCGGCCATCACCCGCAGGAAGGTCGTCTTGCCGCAGCCCGACGGCCCGATGAAGGACACGAATTCGCCCTTGTCGATCGTCAGGTCCACGCCCTTGAGCGCATGGACAGGGCCGTCGTTCGTCTCGAAGGTCAGGTCGAGGTTCCGTGCCTCGATCACGGTGTCTGCACTCATTCCTGAAGGTCCCAAAGGTTCGGTTCGGCGAACTCGATACTGTTGTCGAACGGATCGCGGACATAGACCGACCGCGGACCATGCGGCCAGCGGAAATCGGACTCAACCCCGATGCCATGCGCCTCCAGCGCCTCGATCAGCGGGTCGATCTCGTCCGGTTCGACGGCGAAACAGACATGCCCCGGACCGTCGGCCCCATGCGGCGGCACGGGCAGCGCGCCCGGCGGCGGCGGCTCACGCGAGGCGTCAGGCATGAACGTCAGCAGAACGCCGCCGCCGCAGCGGAAGAAGACATGCCGCCCGTCCAGCCGTGTGATCTTCTCGAGTCCAAGCACCTCGCCATAGAACCACGCCGCCCGGTCCAGATCGTCCACGTAGAGCGATGCCTCCAGGATCGATTTCAGCCTGGCCGCCGTCATGGCGCACCCGCTTCCGCCAGAGGCATGAACACGGTCCCGGACGACCCGAAGACCGCATCCGCATCGCGTGTCGTTGCGCGCGTCACGTCAGGCACCTGGTGAAATGAGGAGGCGCGCAGAATTCAAACTCCCGTCGCCGGAATCCCCGTCCGCTCCACCGGCCGCGGCGCCGTCAGCTCCTTCCAGGAGGACAGCGCCTTGTTGACGGGTCCGTTGCCCTCGCGCTTGACGAACTTGCCGTGGCCTTCTTCCGTCCGGATCTCGCCGTCATGTACGGCGACCTTGCCGCGGGTCAGCGTGAACCGCGGCAGGCCCTTCACGTGCTGACCTTCGAAGACGTTGTAATCGATGGAGGATTGCTGGCTGGCCGCGGAGATGGTCTTTTCCTTCGCCGGGTCCCAGACGACGATATCCGCATCGGCGCCGACCATGACTGCACCCTTCCTGGGATAGCAGTTCAGGATCTTGGCGATATTGGTCGAGGTGACGGCAACGAATTCATTGGGCGTCAGCCGCCCGGTCACGACGCCGTGGGTCCAGAGCATCGGCATCCGGTCCTCCAATCCGCCGGTGCCATTGGGGATCTTGGTGAAATCGCCCACGCCGTAGCGTTTCTGCTCGGTGGTGAAGGCGCAGTGATCGGTCGCCACGACGGAGAGCGATCCCGACTGAAGCCCGGCCCAGAGGCTGTCCTGGTGCTTCTTGTTGCGGAAGGGCGGAGACATCACGCGGCGGGCGGCGTGGTCCCAGTCCTTGTTGAAGTACTCGGATTCGTCGAGCGTCAGATGCTGGATCAGAGGCTCGCCCCAGACGCGTTTGCCCTGTTGGCGCGCGCGGCGAATTGCTTCGTGGCTCTCCTCGCAGGAGGTGTGCACGACATACAGCGGCACGCCCGCCATGTCGGCGATCATGATCGCGCGGTTCGTCGCCTCGCCCTCCACCTGGGAGGGACGGGAATAGGCATGCGCTTCCGGCCCGGTATTGCCGGCCGCCAGCAGCTTTGCGCTGAGCTCCGCCACCACGTCCCCGTTCTCCGCGTGGACGAGCGCGATCCCGCCCAGTTCGGCCAGCCGCTGGAACGACGCGTACATCTCGTCGTCATTGACCATCAGCGCGCCCTTGTAGGCCATGAAGTGCTTGAAGGTGTTGATCCCCCGTTCGCGCACCACCGTCTCCATCTCGTTGAAGACCTGTTCGCCCCACCAGGTGACCGCCATGTGGAAGGAGTAATCGCAGTTGGCCCGGGTCGACTTGTTGTCCCACATCTGCAGCGCGTCCAGCAGCCCCTGCTGCGGCGAGGGCAATGCGAAATCCACCACCATCGTCGTCCCCCCGGCGAGGGCCGCGCGGGTGCCGGATTCGAAATCGTCGCTGGAATAGGTGCCCATGAAGGGCATCTCCAGGTGCGTGTGCGGGTCGATCCCGCCGGGCATGACATAGCAGCCCGTGGCGTCGAGTTCCTCGTCGCCCTTCAGATCCTTCCCGATCTCCGCGATGACGCCGTTCTCGATCAGCACATCCGCCTCGTAGGTCAGGTCGTGCGTGACGATGGTTCCGTTCTTGATGACTGTGCTCATTTTTTTACTCTCCCCGGATTGCTGCGCGGTCTGGTGCCGGGCGCCGAAGCGCGCTGGCGTCCCTATGTGGCAGCGTTGTTCCTCTGTGCATCACGGCGTTCTCGCCTTCTCTCTCGGTTCAGACAGAACTGAAGCAGCCGATCGCCGAGCCGTGCACGCCGATATCGAGCGGTCCGAAATCGCTCTCCACGCAGAGCGAGAAGTAGCCCGCACGCGGCATGAACACGACGCGGTAGGTACCGTCCGGCCGGGTGACGGCCCAGCATTTCTGGCGCACCCCGCCCGAAAAGTTGACCGTGATCGTCCGCGGCTCGCAAATCGCCGACCGGAAGGCGTCCAGTGTCGCCAGCTTGTCTTCCGTGTCCACGTGGTAATCGTCGATCTCGCGGCGGATGATGTCCAGGATCCGCTCCTCGATGCTGAGTTCCGGGTTGATCATCGTACTCCCTCGCTTCCAGTCGGCCCGTTTTCCCCGGGGCCGGATCCGGGGTTCAGCTACCGCCCGTGGGCACGTTCGCTACGGAACCGCCCCCAGGTCCAGAGGCACGCCGTCACGTGACGATCTCCGCCGTCTCCACGACCGCATGGAACAGAACATCTGCCCCTGCCGTAGCCCAGTCTTGTGAAATCTCTTCGGCCTCGTTGTGCGACAGCCCGTCCACGCAGGGGCACATCACCATGGCTGTCGGGGCAACGTCGTTGATCCAGCAGGCATCATGCCCCGCGCCCGACACGATATCCATGTGAGAGTAGCCGAGCCGCTGCGCCGCGTCGCGGATCGCCGCAACACAGCCTTCGTCGAAGGCCGGCGGGTCGAACTGCCCGACGATATGCGCCTCGAACCCCACCCCGATCTCTTCACAAAGCTTCGGTGCCCGTTCGAGAAACTCGTCCACCATACCATTGAGCTTGTCCAGAAGGTGCGTGCGCATGTCCACGGTGAACACGACCTTGCCGGGAATGATGTTCCGCGAATTGGGGTAGACGTCGATATGGCCAATGGCGCCGACGGCATTCGGCTGGCGCGACATGGCGATTTCGTGCACCAGTTCCGTCACCAGCGCGAGGCCACGGCCCGCGTTCTTGCGCATGTGCATCGGGGTCGATCCGGTGTGGCTTTCCTTGCCTGTCACCGTGCATTCGATCCAGCGCAGGCCCTGGCCGTGGGTGACGACGCCGATATCCTTGCCTTCGGCCTCGAGGATCGGACCCTGTTCGATGTGCAGCTCGAAGAAGGCATGCATCTTGCGGTCGCCGACCTTCTCCTTGCCCTTCCAGCCGATCCGGTCCAGCTCGTCTCCGAACCGTTTGCCCGCGGCATCCACGCGGTCGTAGGCCCATTGCAGGTCGTGCTTGCCCGCGAATACGCCGGAGGCGAGCATCGCGGGCGCGAATCGCGTGCCTTCCTCGTTGGTCCAGTTGGTGACGACGATCGGATGCCTGGTCTTGATGCCGAGGTCGTTCAGCGTCCGGATGATCTCCAGCCCGCCCAGGACGCCGAGGACGCCGTCATACTTGCCGCCCGTCGGCTGCGTGTCGAGGTGACTGCCGACATAGACCGGCAGCGCATCGGGGTCCGTGCCGTCGCGGCGGGCAAACATGTTGCCCATCTCGTCAACGCCCATGGTGCAGCCAGCGTCCTCGCACCACCGCTGAAAAAGCGCGCGCCCCTCCGCATCCTCGTCGGTCAGCGTCTGCCGATTGTTGCCACCCGCGACGCCCGGACCGATCCTGGCCATCTCCATGAGGCTGTCCCACAGCCTGTCGCCATTGATACGCAGATTTTCGCCCGGTGCCGCCATGACTCATCCTTGTCTTGAATCATCGGGATTTTTACCATTTGGTAAAGATACCCTATGGGCAGGGCGAGTTGAGTCAAGAAAAGCTTTTCAAGTCGACAGGCCGTATCGGCGGCCAGTGCCGTATTATCATGCACGAGGATCGATAGATGACCGAAATTCGCAAGAAACCGAGCCGCATCCAGCAGCGAAACCGCCGCAAGATCCTCGACGCCGCGCTCGACGTGTTCTCGGCGCACGGGTTCCGGGGTGCGACGCTGGACCAGATCGCGGAGACCGCAGGCCTGTCCAAGCCCAACATCCTCTACTACTTCAGCGGCAAGGAGGACATCTTCGTCACCCTGCTGAACCGGCTGATGGAGACTTGGCTCGATCCGCTTCTGGAGATGGATGCGGATGGCGACCCGCTGGAGGAATTGCTGGCCTATGTCAGGCGCAAGGTGGAGATGGCGCGCGACCTGCCGCGCGAGAGCCGGCTTTTCGCCAACGAGATCCTGCAGGGCGCCCCGCGAATCGGGCCGCATCTGGAAAGCCGTCTGAAGCCGCTGTTTGCCGAAAAATGCGCGTTGATCCAGCGATGGGTCGATGCCGGAAAGGTGGCGCCCGTGGACCCTCGGCACCTGATCTTCTCGATCTGGGCCACCACCCAGCATTACGCCGATTTCGACGCGCAGGTTCGAACGCTGCTCGACGGGCCGGATTTCGACGGGGCGGACCGCCACTTGCGGGTGATGTACCTGAAGCTGCTGACCCCCGACACCTCCGGGTAGCCCGGCCACGTTAAAGGAAGATTCACCAATGCCGGCGTTTTCCGTGGCTTTCCGGAACGAACCACGCAAAATGCAAGATGTCTGGGTGGCGGGCGAAACTTGGCGAAAGCCAACGGAGTAGCGCATATGAGTATTTCACTACCCTCAGGGGTTCTGTTCCCGTCAAGCGGACAGACCTCGCAACCGGGTGGGTCGGGCCAGGACACGCAGACGAGCGAGCCCGGCAACACCGCGGATACTTCCAGCGTCAACAGCCCCGGTGAAACCTCCGCTTCCGGGACATCGGATGGCGGACAGAACACCGGCTCCGGGATGTCGGGCGGGTCGTCCTCCGGCACGCCGGCCTATACCGGCTGGTCCGGCTCGCGGCCGCCGGACGCAGACAGCGAAAGCATCGTTCGCGCCACCATGGAAAGGCCGGAGATGTCTCTGGACGATGCGCGCGCAAGGGCCATCCAGTTCGCCGATGAGATGAACGCTGCCCGTCTGATCGAGTCCCTGCAAGACGTCCAACCGGCCGCAGGTACGGACACGGACACGGACACGGACACGCAGACCGAAACGCAACAGCCGACCGACGTGCGCGTCTGACGCTTCCCTTTTGAACACTGGAGCCAGTGATGGAAATTTTCCCCAACCCCAACCTGCACCATGCCACCCCGGTCCATGTGCGGAGTACCCCCGTGCCGGAGGCGGCCCCACCCGCAACCCGCACCGTCGCCACGTCCGAGCGCACACCGGTCCCGCAATCGGCCCCCGCGGAAAAGACGGAGGCCCCCTCGGCAGAAGAGCAGGCGATCCGCGCCGCGTTTCAGGCGCAACTGTCGATGTCCGATCTACTCAACGTGGTTCGCGACCCGGCAGATGTCCTGTTGCCGGACGCACCGGTTCTGGACGGTCGCTGAGGCTCTTCTATTCCGCCGCAGCCGCCGCGGGATTGTTCGGATGCGTCGTCCAGTTGGCGTAGTCCGGCTGGACCGTCTGGCCCGTACGCGGGTCGACCTGCCCCGGCTGCATCGGGACCATCGAGATGCACCCTTCGACCGGGCAGACGTTGACGCAGAGGTTGCAGGCCACGCATTCCGCGTCGATCACCTCGAAGGTGCGGTCCGGCGACATGGAGATCGCCTGGTGCGAGGTGTCCTCGCAAGCAGCGTAGCAACGCCCGCACTTGATGCAGGCGTCCTGGTCGATTCGCGCCTTGGCCACATAATTCAGATTCAGATATTGCCAGTCCGTCACATTGGGCACCGCGCGTCCCACGACATCCGCCACCGAAGTGTGACCTTTCTCGTCCATCCACTGGCTCAGTCCCGAGATCATCTCCTGCACGATACGGAAGCCGTAGGTCATCGCCGCGGTGCAGACCTGCACGTTGCCGGCCCCCAACGCGAGAAACTCCGCCGCGTCCCGCCATGTCGTGACCCCTCCGATGCCGGAAATCGGCAGGCCGCGGGTTTCGGGATTGCGCGCAATCTCCGACACCATGCTGAGCGCGATGGGCTTGACCGCCGGCCCGCAATAGCCGCCGTGGCTTCCCTTGCCGTCGATCGAGGGCTCCGGGCTCATGGTGTCGAGATCGACGGCGGTGATCGAATTGATCGTGTTGATCAGGCTCACCGCGTCGGCGCCGCCGTTCTTCGCCGCCGTCGCCGGCTTGCGGATATCGGTGATGTTGGGCGTCAGCTTCACGATCACCGGCTTGTCGTAATTCTTCTTGCACCAGCGGGTGACCATCTCGATGTATTCCGGCACCTGGCCCACGGCCGATCCCATGCCGCGC
>CBDUPF010000101.1:0-12286 GCA_965369035.1 uncultured Aliishimia sp. | reverse complement strand
TGTATGAAACCTGCCTCAATAACTTAACGCCGGCTTCGTGCCGGCGTTTTTTTTGTGGACGCGCTGCTGTCTGGCCAAACTTGGGAATGCTCTCGACCTGTGTACTTTGCATTGGCCGCATGAAATCATGCCGCGGACGCAAACATGCAGCAAGGAGGCCAGGTAATGGCTCACGAGATTTCCCTGACCGGCAAGACAGCGGTCATCACCGGTTCGAACTCCGGGATCGGGCTCGGCATCGCGTGGGAAATGGCGCGCGCCGGTGCGGATGTCGTGCTGAATTCCTTCACGGACACCGAGGAGGATCACGCGATCGCGGCGGAAATCGCCTCTGAAACCGGCGTCAACGCGCGCTACGTTCAGGCCGACATGTCAAAGGGCGACGATTGCCGGCGGCTGATCGTGGCGGCGGGCGGCTGCGACATTCTCGTCAACAACGCAGGCATCCAGCACGTGGCCGCTCTGGAGGAGTTCCCGGCCGAGAAATGGGATGCGATCATCGCGATCAATCTCAGCTCCGCCTTTCACACCACCGCGGCTGCCCTGACCGGCATGCGGGAGCGCGGCTGGGGGCGGATCGTCAATATCGCGTCGGCGCACGGGCTTACCGCCTCGCCCTACAAATCCGCCTATGTCGCGGCCAAGCATGGGGTCGTGGGCCTGACCAAGGTCACCGCGCTGGAGACGGCGGAGCAACCGATCACCTGCAACGCGATCTGTCCGGGCTATGTCCTGACACCGCTGGTGGAGGCGCAAATCCCCGACACGATGAAGAAGTACGACATGGACCGGGAAACGGCGATCCGCGAGGTGATGCTGACCCGTCAACCGTCGCGCGAATTCGCCACGGTGGAGCAACTGGGGGGGACGGCGGTGTTCCTCTGTTCCGAGTCGGCGGCTCAGATCACCGGCACCACGATCAGCGTCGATGGCGGCTGGACCGCGCTCTGATCCGCGCATGATTGCGGCGTGACCTGGCCGGAGCGCGCATGCGCGCGCGTTTCTTTTCGTCTCGCGTTCGGGCCACGCAGGCCTTGAGGGGGGTGATCCCCCCTCAAACTCCCCCGGCGCCGGCCGTCACTCAGCTGCGGCCACGGGCACCGACCTGGCCGACAAACCCAGGCGGCCCAGAAAGTGCATCAGCTGGCGGTGCGCGGCCTCCGACGGCGGCAATGTCCGGCCCTCGTCAGCAAAGGTCATGCGCAAAACCGTGCCCGGATCGCGCAGGCCCGGATCGCGCCAGTCCGAATCGAGGTGGTCCGACAGATGCGCCATGTCCGCCACCTCGCCATCGCGCCAGAGCCGCAGGACGGGGTGGATGAACGGGTCGGGTTCACCGCCGAAGGCGTTGTGCTGACGTTTGACATGCAGCGGGTTGGCGCCGAAATCGCCGAATTCCAGCGTCACGGTCAGGTGCTCTCCCTCCGTCAGCAGCGCCTTGGCCGCCCAGTCGATCGGGACATCGCGCAGGCGTTTGCCCGCCTCCGGACCGTCGAGCCGGATGACGTCGCCGAGAAAGCCCGGCTGCAGAAACATCGCTGCCGAGAGACTGATGCGGTCGCGGATCTCGTGGGCCAGCACTTCGGCGGCCAGGTCGACCCGGTCCGCGGGATAGTCCGTTCCGCGCGCCCGTGCCGCGACGAACTGGCAAAGGGCCGCGACATTGTGCCGGAATCCGTGCACGAAACCGGACATCGTCTTCTTGAAATCGCGGCACTGCATGATCGTGCCGGCGAACCACAGACCGGGGACGCCGTCGCATTCCCAATCCGGTCCCATCGCCGGGTACTTGCCCATGTGCCGCATGTGCGGCCGGATCGCCGGATCGAGGATCGCGGCGTCGAAACGGAAGCCGGTGCAGGCGATCACGTGGTCATAGGCCAGGACGATCTCGTGCCCTTCGGCCGCACTCATGGCGGCGGTCACGACGTACTCCGCGCCGCGCTTCTGGATGCAGAGTGGGGTGGCGTCGATCAGCGCGTTCTGCGACTTGAGCTGGTAGGTGTCCAGAAAGTTGTTGTTGACCGCCCGCAGGTGCCCGACGAAATGCGTGTTCCAGGCCAGCTTTACCGGGTTCGGGCTCATCACGTGAATGGCCTGCGTCGTCTCGGTCAGGCTGTCGGCGGTCTCGAAGGCGGAGTTTCCCTTGCCGAGGATCAGTACGCGCTTGTCCGTGAAGCGCTCCGGGTCGGGATCGAACTCGGAGTAGAGCTCCACATGCTCCAGCCCGTCGATCTCCGGGAGCCAGGGAAGGCTGACGCCGGTGGCGACGATGACCTGCCGTGCGGTGATGATGCGGCCGCTGGCCAGCGTCACCGCGAATCCGGTGTCATCGCGGCCGACATGCGTCACCTCCGCGTCGCAGAGGATATCGTCCGCCAGCGCCTCCGCGAACTCCTCCAGATAGGCGACATAGTCGTCGGCCGGCGGGAAATAGCGCCTGCAACGGTCTGTAAAGAGCGGTCCGTCCTCGCTCAGGATGCTGTTCCAGTCGAACCGCAGGCGCTGTTCCGGATCGCTCAGACCGGTATGGCGCTTGTTGATCGAGATGAGCTGGCGATGCCGCGGAAACTTGCGAAAGAAGGTGCCGACCGAAGGGCCGCGTTCCAGGATGCGGACCGTGAGGCCCATTGCCTTGAGGGTGGAGCCTGCCTGCAAGCCTGCAGGTCCAGCGCCCACGACGCACACGTCGATGAGATCTGTCATTTAGAGTCCAGTTTACCGGTTAAAGTTACACTCCCCGTGGCCATTATCAGAACGGATAAGTTGCAGAACTGTCAACCCAGGGGTGAATTCTGCGCCGCAGAATGTTGCCTTCGGATGCGACGCAGCATAGCCTTCGCGAGGAACGGAGATTTCACGAAATGGGTGACCCCAAGCGGATCAATCTCGCGCTACAGGGCGGCGGCGTGCATGGCGCGTTTACCTGGGGCGTTCTCGACCGGATTCTGGAGGACGAGGATATCGAGGTGGCCGGGATCTCCGGAACGTCGGCGGGGGCGCTGAACGGTGCCGCGCTGAAATCGGGCTGGGTCATGGGTGGGCGCCAGGGCGCGCGCGACATGCTCGACTGGCTTTGGAGCCAGGTGGCCGGCGTTCCGGCCGAGGACCTCGCGCGGTGGATGTGGCTGGCGCATCCGGCCTCCGTCGGTCAGTCAATGGCCTACTCTCTGCCCTATGCGGTCGGGGAATCGCTGACGCGGATCGTGTCGCCCTATGCCTGGGGGCCGTTCTACCGGAACCCGCTGACCCCGGTTGTGGCCAAGTTCGATTTCGAATGTGTCTGCGCGCATGAAGGGCCGCAGTTCTTCGTCTGCGCGACGCGGGTGCGCAACGGCAAGATCCGGGTCTTCGCGGGGGAGGAAATCACCACGGATGTGATCATGGCGTCCGCCTGCCTGCCGACGCTTTTCCAGGCGGTTGAGATCGAGGACAGCGAGACCGGCCAGATCGAGGCGTTCTGGGACGGAGGTTATACCGGCAACCCGGCGCTCTTCCCGCTCTACGATTCCTCGCTGCCCGACGACATCGTGATCGTGAACATCAATCCGCTGGAGCGCAAGGAAATCCCGGTCACGCCGCAGCAGATCCAGAACCGGATCAACGAAATCAGTTTCAACTCCTCGCTGCTGCGTGAACTGCGCGCCGTGGCCTTCGTGCAGCGCTTGATTGAAGACGGCACGCTGAAGGCGGGGCGGATGTCGCGTGTCTATATCCACATGATCGCCGACGACGATCTGATGAACGACCTCGGCGTGGCGACGAAGCTGCTGCCGAATGCGCATCTGATCGGGCGGCTGAAGGAGGCAGGCCGCAAGGCAGCGCAGGGGTTCCTGGACCAGCACAAGGACGATCTGAACCAGCGCGGGACCGTGGACCTGCGAGCGATGTACAGCTGAGCCGACCGCCGTGTTACTCCGCCGCGCGCGGGGATGGCCACCGGTCGGGTGGCTCCTTGGGATTTTTCGAATTGGGGTAGACAAGCCCGGCGGAGATCACGAGTTTCGCCGCGTCCTCGATCGACATCTCCAACTCGATCACGTCCTCCTTGGGAAAGAACAGCAGGAAGCCGGATGTCGGGTTCGGCGTGGTCGGCACGAAGATTGACATGAGCGGCCCGTTGGTTTCGGCCCTGTCCGATACTTCGCCCTTGGCCATGGTCGAGATGAAGCCGATGGCCCAGATGCCCTTGCGCGGATACTGGATCAGGCAGGCCTTTTCGAAGCTGCGTTCCGATTGGGCAAAGACCGTTTCGGAAATCTGCTTGATCCCGGAATAGATTGACCGGACGACCGGCGTGCGCTCCACGAGGCTTTCGGCGAAGCGGATCAGCGAGCGGCCGATGAACCCCTTGGCCATCCAGCCGATCAGGATCGTGAAGAACAGGAAGATGATGACGCCGATCCCGCGCACGTTGATCTGCACCTCGGGCGGCAGGCCGAACCAGTTCTGGATCAGCCGGTCCGGCTGCCAGTTGTTGGGCACCAGCGGCAGGACGAATCCGTCGATCCAGCCAACGACCGTCCAGATCAGCCAGATGGTCAGCCCCACCGGTGCGATGACGACCAGCCCTGTCAGGAAGGACGCGCGCAGGCGTGCGATGAAACCGGGGCGTTTGGGTTCGAGGGGGTCGAAAGGTGTATTCATAATTGGAACGGAACCACGAATGACTGCCGCATGTAGGTAAGGTGTTTTCGGGAGCGCGGCAATGCTTTGCCCCCGTCTGTTGCCCTCAGCGGGTCAGTTTGGTCAATTCGCCGGCGATTATCGCCGCCAGACGCGCGTTGTTGCGGACCAGCGCGATATTGGCGGCGAGCGAGCGCCCCTCGGTCAGCTCGAAGATGCGCTGCAGCAGGAACGGCGTCACGGCCTTGCTGGTGACACCGGCGGCATCCGCCTCGTCCTGCGCCTGCGCGATGATCGGGGCGAGCAAGTCATGCGGGATCTCGTCGGCCTCCGGGATCGGGTTGGCGACAAGCTGCCCGCCGGTGAGCCCCAGGGCGGCGCGGGTCAGGTGCGCGCGGGCGATGCCCGCCGGGTCGTCGATGCGGGCCGGCGCGGGCAGGCCGGAGGATCGCGACCAGAAGGCGGGGAAGGCGTCCTGTCCCACGGCGATCACCGGCACGCCGAGCGTTTCCAGCACCTCCAGCGTCTTGGGCAGGTCAAGGATCGCCTTGGCCCCGGCGGCGACCACCGTGACCGGGGTCTGTGCAAGCTCCTGAAGGTCGGCGGAGATGTCGAAGGTCGTCTCCGCCCCGCGATGGACCCCGCCTATGCCGCCGGTACCGAAGACGGCGATCCCGGCGAGATGCGCCGCGATCATGGTGGCGGCGACCGTGGTGGCCCCGGTTCCTCCGGTCGCGAGGCAAAGCGCCATGTCCGCGCGGCTGAGCTTCGCCACGTTGCTGGCACGCGCCAGGGTTTCGAGCTGCGTCCCGTCCAGACCGATGTGCAGGCAGCCGTCGAGCACCGCGATGGTTGCTGGCGTGGCCCCCTGGGCGCGGATGTCGGCCTCCACCTGCCGGGCGACCTCGAGGTTTTGCGGATGCGGCATCCCGTGCGTGATGATCGTGCTTTCCAGCGCGACAACGGGGCGATTTTCCGATTGTGCGGCAGAGACCTCTGGCGCGATCCTGATGTCGATCATGACGCTGATCCTCCGGAAACATAGTCCGCCGCCGCCTCCAACGCCCGGGCCAGCGCGTCTTTGCGTCCGGCGCCCTGCGCTTCTGCCGCGATATGGGCGGCCATGAAGGTATCGCCCGCGCCGGTGACGCGCGTGACCAGCACCTTGGGCGGCTCCGCCGAAATCACGTCGCCCGCATGGCCCTCGCTGGCCGGGTTCGCACCGTCGGTGACCAACGCCCGCGCGGCCCCTCGGGCCAGCAGCGTGGCGGCGGCGTCCTGCGTGGTGTCGAAATGGCGATTACAGAGCAACCGCGCCTCCTCGAGATTGACGTAGAGCGTGCCGCGCCCGGCGCGCAGAAAGGGTTGCAGCCGTTCCGCCTTGCCCGGAGAGGCAGGCGCCACCCGCAGATCGGCCATCGCGAACAGCGGGCTTTCGGCGATTTGCGACAGCAGATCGACGGTCAGGTTCCCGTCGAGCGCCATTGGACCGGCGTGGGGTTCGGCCGGCGTGGCCAGCCGCCCGTCCGACAGCGGCGCCAGGATCTTTGCGCCCGCGGCCTCCAGCGAATGGGCGTCGGCGATGGCCGCGATCAGCCCGTTGGCCCCCTCCACCGCCATGTAGCGGTCGGTGGGCAGGTCGTCGGAGCGATAGATCATGTCCGTGACCATGCCCCGCGCCGCACAGGCCGCCACCAGCTCGTCGCCTTCGGTGTCGCGCCCGATGGCGGTCAGCAGCGCCGGGGTCATTCCGAACTGCGCCAGCGTCATGGCGATGTTCATGGCGACGCCGCCGGGCAGGCGGGTGATCCGCCCCGCGACGTCCGATCCCTGCCGCATGGCGACCGGCGCGCGGCCGATCACGTCCCACAGGACCGAACCGATGCAGAGGATATCCGGAGAGCGCGCCATGACCGCGTTCTGGCCGGGAACACGCGCCGCTGCAAGAGGGGGATGGCGGTTCAGTCCGGCGGGACGGCGAATGTGAGCGCGGCCCAGACCGATTCCCAGACGACGTCGGGCTCTCCGCGCACCGGCTCGCGCAACACCACGGCATCGACGAGGTAGCTGTGCCCCGGTGACGTTGCGAAACGGGCGACCCCATCCGCGTCCGTCCGGGTGAGTGTGATCGTCACCGCCCCGTCCGGGGCCTTGTCGAAAATCTCGACCTGCGCGTCGCCGCGCGGGGCATCGCCGTAATGGAGCACCACCGTCATCTCCTGCGCGTAGCCGGGCGCATAGGGGTTCTGTCGCGCGACGAACTCCGTCTCCATTCCGAACCGGCGGTCTTCGCCCGCGCCGTCGCCGACCGCAACCAGCGCCTTCACGTGGCGGGTATAGCTCTCGCGGAAATTCTCCCGCGGCAGGCCCCGGGCATCGTGGCGCCGCCCGATATCGGGGAAATCCTTGTGTTCGGCGAACGCCGCGAACTTATCCCAGGTCTTGTAGACAAGGCGTTGCGGCGTGGTTTCATGGAGCAGCACATGCAACCCCTCGCCCAGCGGGGCCTGGTCGATGGCCGGACGGTCGCCGGCACGCGGTTCCAGGGCCCGGAGGTCTTCTCCCGACGCCATCTGAAGCCTTTGGCTGGACCGATCGAAATAGGCCAGTGCGACACCCTCGAATTCCTGCCCGTTGCGGAAGTCCGCGACGATCCGCGCGTCGCTTTCGACTTGATACCGGACCGGATCGATCCAGAATTCATGCGCAGCAAGGCCACTGGCCGACAAGCCAAGCAGAAGGGCGGTGAGGATGGGACGGGCGATCATGATCATGTGGAGCAAGCTGCGCCTGTTGCTGCTTCTGTCAAGTCTTTGCGCCACGGCGGCGGAAGCGCACGAGGTGCGGCCGGCGGTGGCGGACATCGAGGTGACCGGCGGGGAGGTGACCGGCGGGGACGTCGTTTTCACGCTCGATCTCAACCTCGAAGCCTACCTCTCCGGTATCGACCTCGACGGGCTCGAGGATACGAACGCCGCAGCCGAGAGCGACCGGTACGATTCGTTGCGTGCGTTACCGGCAGAGGAACTGGAGCCGATGGTTCCCGGTCTTGTCGCGCGTTGGAACACGGTGCCACTGATCGCAATCGATGGGGCGCCGGTGCCACTCGCCGTGCGCGAGGTGCTGATCCCCGAAGTGGGCAACGAGGACCTGCCGCGTCCATCGCGCCTCGTTCTGGCGGGTCCGGCGCAGGGCGCCGTGATCCAGGTCGCCTGGCCCGACGGCGCAGGGGACATCGTGCTGCGACAGCAGGGGGTCGAGGAGCCGTATACCGGCTACATCGCGGGTGGGGACATGTCGCCCCCGCTCTCCGTGACCGGCGGGCAAGCGCTTTCGGGATGGGCGGCGTTCGCCGACTACATTCCCGTTGGTTTCGACCACATCCTGCCCAAGGGGCTCGACCACATCCTGTTCGTGCTGGGGCTGTTCTTTCTGGCCGCCGCGTGGCGTCCGCTGCTTTTGCAGGTCACGAGTTTCACCGCGGCGCACACCGTCACGCTGGCGCTCGGCGCGCTCGGCTGGGTGTCGGTTCCAGCCGCGATCGTGGAGCCGCTGATCGCGGCGTCGATCGTCTATGTCGCGGTGGAGAACATCTTTCTTGCCCGGCTGACCCCGTGGCGTCCCGTGGTCGTTTTCGGTTTCGGGCTGCTGCATGGCCTAGGGTTTGCCTCAGTGCTGGGCGAGTTCGGGCTGCCGCAGGAGCAGTTCATTCCCGCGCTGCTCGGGTTCAATGTCGGGGTGGAACTGGGCCAACTCACGGTGATCGCCATCGTCGCGCTGGCGGTCGGCTGGTTCGCCGGGCGCGACTGGTACCGGCCGGTCGTGGCGATTCCCGCCTCCGCCGTCATTGCGCTGATCGGGAGCTGGTGGGTGATCGAACGGACCCTGCTCTAGGAGCCGTCGGTCACCGGATGGCGCGCAGCATCCGGGCCAGCGCCGCCGAGGGGTCGTCCTCGGCCCAGATCTCGGAGATGCCGAAAAAGTCGGTGACCTGCGCCAGATCCCGCAGCAGGTCGTCGCTGAGTGCACCTTCGGCGACGATCGGGATTTCGATCATCTCCGACCACCATTCGAACAGCTCGCACTCGGCCCGCGTGCCGCCGCCGAGCGCCGTCGCGCCGACGGGGCCGAAGCTCACGTAATCCGCCCCCGCTTCGCCCGCAGTAATGCCGTCATGGCGCGACGCACCGCAGTAGCTGCCGACGATGGCGTCGGGTCCCAGGTCCTTGCGCGCCGCCCGGACCGATCTGGCGCCATCCGACAAATGCACCCCATCGAGGCCGAGACGTTGGGCCATCAGCCGGTGATCCTGGATCACGATGGCCACATCGCGCGTGATCGTCACCTCGCGGCAGGCATCGGCGGCGCGCGAAAGCAGATCCTCGTCCCGCGCCGAGAGCGCCAGCCGGACGCAGGCGATATCATGGTCGTCGAGCACCCGGGCCAATTGATCGGGAAAGACGTCCAGATCGATTTCGGGCGGGGAAATCAGGTAGATCTGCGGCTGCTCGGGATCGCTCATGGCTGCCCTCCTTGACTTGCTTGCGCTGCGATTAGCGGATTGCAGGCGGTTTGGGAATGGCGCGCGGCATCGTTGGATGGCCGACGCGGGTCCAGGTGGGCAAGGGGGGATTGTTGCGCCGGGGACTTCGCGTTATGCGCCGCCACCATGGACAAGACACCGGCCTGCATCCTCGTGCGCCCGCAGATGGGCGAAAACATCGGCGCCGCCGCGCGGGCCATGCTGAACTTCGGGCTGGACCACATGCGCCTGGTCGCCCCGCGGGACGGCTGGCCCAATCCGGCGGCGCGCGCCATGGCCAGCGGCGCGGGCCGGGTTCTGGATGCGGCGCGGTTGCACCAGGATCTGTCCAGTGCGCTTGGCGACTTCCACTTCACCTTTGCCACCACGGCGCGTTCGCGCGATCTGACCAAGCAGGTCTTCACGCCCGAAGCCGCGATGGCACTCGCCGCGGAGAAGATCGCGCGGGGCGAGAAGGTGGGCGTGCTTTTCGGGCCCGAACGGGCCGGGCTGGAGAACGAGGACGTGGCGCAGGCCAACGCGATCATCACGGTGCCGGTCAACCCCGAATACCCCTCGCTCAACCTCGCGCAATGCGTGCTGCTCGTAGGCTACGAATGGCGCCGTGCGACCCGGGAGGTGCCGGCGGTCGAGGACGTGATGGCCGGCAGCGAGCGGGCCGGCGCGGCCGATGTCGAGCATCTGGCCCGTCATTACGAGGAGCGGCTGGACGCGGCCGGGTTCTTCTTTCCCCCGCACAAGTCGCAGGCGATGCGCACCAACCTGCGCAACATGTGGAGCCGTTTCCCGCTCACCACGCAGGACGTGCGCACGCTGCACGGGGTGCTGCGGCAAATGGTGCGGTGGAAAGAGCGGTCGGACTGACTGGACCTCGCCGCGGTGCGCGCCTAGTTTCCGGCTGGAAACAGGATGAGGCGCGACGCATGAGCGGAAAACGCAGCATATTCGAGGAGGTGGGCCAGGAGCAGGCCACGCGGCCCGCCGCACAGCCCGGGTTGATCGACCGTGGCCGGCGCGGAGCCCCGCGTGCGATCCGGGTCTGGCTGATGATCCTCTTTGCGCTGGTCGTCGTGATGATCGCCGTGGGCGGTCTGACGCGGCTCACCGACAGCGGGTTGTCGATCACCGAATGGCGTCCCTTCACCGGCGCGCTGCCGCCGATGAACGCGGCCGACTGGCAGGCCGAGTTCGCAAAATACCAGGCCATCGACGAATTCCGTATCCAGAACAGCTGGATGGAGCTGTCGGACTTCAAGCTGATCTACTGGTGGGAATGGGGCCACCGGCAGCTTGGCCGGGTGATCGGCCTTGTCTGGGCCATGGGTTTTCTCTGGTTCCTGGCGCGGCGCCAGATTCCAACCGGCTGGACCGGGCGTCTTCTGGGCCTTGGCGCGCTTGGCGGTCTGCAGGGGGCCATCGGCTGGTGGATGGTGGCCAGCGGCGTGACGCAGGGCGAAGGCATGGTCGATGTCGCCTCCTACCGGCTGGCGGTGCATCTGGGCCTCGCCTTCGTGATCCTGGGTTTCATCACGTGGTACGTCATGCAGCTTGGCCGGGGGGAACGCGCCCTGATCCAGGCGCGCCGCGGAAAGGAACCGGCGCGTTGGGGCATGTCGACGGGGCTGCTGCATTTCGCGTTCCTGCAGATCCTGCTCGGGGCGCTTGTGGCGGGCATCGATGCGGGCCGCAGCTATACCGACTGGCCGCTGATGGGCGGTCAGCTTTTCCCGTCCAATGCCTTCAACCTCGAGCCGGCCTGGCGCAATTTCTTCGAAAGCCCGGGGCTCGTGCAGTTCGTGCATCGTTGTGTCGGCTACCTGCTGCTGGCTTTCGGGATCGGCGTCTGGGTCGTCGGGCGGCGCAGCGCGCACAGGCGCACCCGCTTTGCCTTCAACGCGGTGATGAGCGCGCTGGCGCTGCAGGTCGTGGTGGGGATCGTCACCGTGATCTACGGCGCGCCGTGGTACATCGCGATCGTGCACCAGCTTCTGGCCGTGCTGCTCTGGGTTTTGATCCTGCGGGCGCGCTTCCTGTCGGGGTATCCGATCGCAACATCCATCCGGGAGACATGAGGATGACCGCATTCGACGAGTTGATGGACTTCGCCCGCCAGACGCAGGCGTTGTCGCAGGTGGCCGGTCGCCTTGGCTGGGACCAGGAGACGGTGATGCCAGTCGGCGCGGGGCCGCAGCGGGGCGAGGAGATGGCGGCGATGGAATCCGTTCTCCACGCGCGGCGCATGGACCCTCAGGTGGGCGAGTGGCTGGAGGCGATTGACGGCGAAGTGCTCGATCCCGTGGGCCGGGCGAACCTGCGCGAAATCCGCCGCAGTTTCGACCGGGCACGCAAGGTTCCGAACAAGCTGGCCGCTCGCATCGCCCGCGTGACGTCGGAGGCGCAGGGAAAATGGGCCGCAGCCCGGGCGGAGAACGATTTCGCCGCCTTTGCCCCGGTGCTGGAGGAGGTCGTGACGCTGAAGCGCGAGGAGGGCGCGGCGCTGGCGCAGGGGGGCGAGATCTATGACGCCCTGCTCGACGATTACGAGCCCGGCATGACCGCCGCCCGACTGGAGAAGATCTTTGGCGACATGCGCCCCGTGCTTGTCGACCTGCGTGCCGCCGTCCTGGACAAGCCCGCGCCCAGGGGACTGGACGGGCATTTCGATGACGCGGCGCAAATGAAACTCTCGCGGGAAATCGCCGTGCGGTTCGGTTACGACACGCGGCACGGACGGATCGACAAGGCGGTGCACCCGTTCTCCTCCGGCTCCGGGCTCGACGTGCGGATCACCACGCGGACCAATCCCGAAGATCCGTTCAACTGTCTCTACTCCACCATTCACGAGGTCGGGCATGCCTCCTACGAACAGGGTATCGACCGCGATTACCTTCTGACCCCGCTGGGGCAGGGCGTGTCGATGGGTGTGCACGAAAGCCAGAGCCGCATCTACGAGAACCAGCTTGGCCGCAGCCGCGCCTTCACCGCGTGGCTGTTCGGGAGGATGCGCGACGAATTCGGCGATCTGGGCGTAGCGGATGCCGAAGCGTTCTACGCGGCGGTCAACCGCGTGCACCGGGGCTACATCCGCACGGAGGCGGACGAGGTGCAGTACAATCT
>CBDUPF010000100.1:0-12342 GCA_965369035.1 uncultured Aliishimia sp. | reverse complement strand
CCGCGATGAGTTCCGCACGGGCCAGAAAAAGGGGAGAGTTCCATGGCTTTCGCGCTGGTCCTGGAGGAGAAGAACCGCCTTTCGATGCGGGATATCGACTTGGTGCAGGAACTCGGTCCGCAGGATGTCCGGATCGCGGTCAACACGGTCGGCGTCTGCGGCAGCGACGTGCATTACTACACCCACGGCAAGATCGGCCCCTTCGTGGTGAGGGAGCCCATGGTGCTGGGACACGAGGCGTCCGGCGTCATCACGGAAGTGGGGGCCGGTGTCACGCATCTGGCCGTTGGCGACCGGGTCTGCATGGAGCCGGGTATCCCGAACATGGCGTCCCGCGCGGCGAAGCTCGGCGTCTACAACGTCGACCCGGATGTCCGGTTCTGGGCCACGCCTCCGGTGCATGGCTGCCTGACCCCGTCAGTGGTGCATCCGGCGGCTTTCACCTACCGCTTGCCCGACCACGTGAGCTTTGCCGAAGGCGCGATGGTCGAACCCTTCGCCATCGGGATGCAGGCGGCAACGCGCGCGCGGATCAAGCCCGGTGACGTGGCGCTGGTGACCGGGGCGGGGCCGATCGGCGTGATGAACGCGCTGGCCGCACTCGCGGGCGGCTGCTCCAAGGTCTACATCTCAGACCTCGTGGACGACAAGCTGGGCGTGGCCGCGCAATACGACAACATCCTGCCGCTCAACGTTACCCGCGACAACGTGGCGGAGACGATCCGCGCGGCCACCGGCGGATGGGGGGCGGACGTGGTGTTCGAATGCGCCGGTGCCGCGGCCTCGATCCAGACCGCGTTGGAGGCCGTCGCCCCGGCGGGATGCGTGGTCTGGGTGGGCATGCCGGTCGATCCGGTCCCCATGGACCTCGTTCTGGCGCAGTCCAAGGAGATCCGGATGGAGACGGTCTTTCGCTATGCCAACATGTATGACCGGGCCATCGAACTGATGGCGTCGGGCAAGGTCGACCTGAAGCCGCTGATTTCCGAAACCTTCGAATTCACGGACAGCATCGCCGCCTTCGATCGCGCGGTGGAGGCACGGCCGACGGATGTGAAGATCCAGATCAGGCTGGCGGAGGACTGAGCCGTGGAGCTTGCCACGATCGCAGATCGCGTTCTCGACGAGCTCCGCCCGGGCCTCGGCCCCGATGTGCTTGCCCAGATCGCGCCGCTGTCGGAGGCGTTGGCGGGCGCGCGGCGCATCGCCTGTCACGGGGTCGGCCGCGAGGGGCTGATGATGAGGGCGCTGGCGATGCGGCTCTACCATCTCGGGCTCGACGCGCATGTGGTGGGCGACATGACGACGCCGGCCGTGGGGGCGGGCGATGTGCTCTTCGTCAGTGCCGGGCCGGGGCAGTTTGCCACTATCTCTGCGCTGGTCGGGGTCGCCAAGACCGCCGGGGCGCGGGTCCTGTGCATCACCGCCGAGCCGGGTGGCGCGGTGCCGCAATCCGCGGACCTCGTCATCCATCTGCCGGCGCAGACAATGGCGGCGGATCAGGGCGATGCGGCGACCTCCGTCCTGCCGATGGGCTCGCTCTACGAGGCGCTGATGTTCCTGTTCTTCGAGATCCTCGTGCTCGACCTGCGTGAGCGGGTCGGCATCTCCGCGCAAGCGATGCGCGCCAACCACACGAACCTGGAGTGACGCATGGGCTGGCAGGATCGTTTCAGTCTCGAGGGCCGCACCGCGCTGATCACCGGCGCGTCCTCCGGGATCGGCTGGGCCATTGCCGAGGTCTTCGCCGATGCCGGGGCCGATCTCGTGGCCCACGGCCGGTCTGAGGAGCGTCTTGCCAAGCTGGGCGAAGCGATAGCCGCCACGGGGCGCGGGTTCACGGCGGTGACCGGCGATCTCGCGGACCCCGCGCAGGTCGCGGAGGTGGCGGCCCGCGCGCTCGCCGCCCGTCCCCGGATCGACATCCTTGTGAATTCCGCGGGCATCGCGCGCACGGGACCGGCAGTTGAGTTCGCGCTTGCCGACTGGGCCGAAACGCTTGCCGTGAACCTGACCGCGCCGTTCCTGCTGTCGCAGGCGTTGCTGCCCGGCATGATGGCGCGCCGGAGGGGCAAGATCATCAACATCTCCTCGCAGACCGGTGTGATCGCGCTGGCCGACCACGCGGCCTATGCCGCCTCCAAGGGCGGGCTCAACGCGCTCACCAAGTCGCTGATGACCGAGGCCGCGCCGCACAACGTGCAGGTGAACGCGATCTGTCCGACGGTGGTTCTGACTGAGATGGGCGAAAAGCTCTGGTCTGCGCCGGAAAAGAGGGACCCGTTCATCGCCCGGACGCCGCTGGGCCGGTTTGGCGAGCCGGTAGAGATCGCCGACGCAGCGCTTTATCTCGCCTCGTCGGCTTCCGATCTGGTCAACGGGGAGATCCTGATGATCGAGGGCGGCTATTCCAGTATCTGAGGGGAGGGACGACATGACGGAACTCAAGGGAAAAGTGGTGGCGATCACCGGGGCGGCATCGGGCATCGGCCTTGCCTGCGCACGGGCCTGCCTCACCGCCGGGGCGCGCGTGGCGCTGGTCGATCGCGATGGCGACAGGCTGGACGCGCTCTGCACTCACATGGGGCCGGAGGCCCGGCCGGTTCAGATCGATCTTCTGGACCCGGCGGACGTGGCGAACCTGCTGCCGGCCATCCTCGATGCCTGCGGCGGGCTCGACGTGTTTCACGCCAATGCCGGCGCCTATGTCGGAGGGCCGGTGCTGGAGGGTGATCCGGATGTCTGGGACCGGATGCTGAACCTCAACATCAACGCCGCCTTCCGGTCCGTCCATGCCGTTCTGCCGCACATGGCGGCGCAGAAGTCCGGGGACGTGATCTTTACCAGCTCCGTCGCGGGCGTGATTCCGGTGGTGTGGGAGCCGATCTATACCGCCTCCAAACACGCCGTGCAGGCCTTCACTCACACGGTCCGGCGCCAGATGATCGAACATGGCGTGCGGGTCGGCGCGATCCTGCCCGGGCCGGTGGTGACGGCGCTGCTGGACGACTGGCCCAAGGCAAAGATGGAGGAGGCGCTGGCCGCCGGCAGCCTGATGCAGCCAGAGGAAGTTGCCGATTGCGTGGTCTTCATGCTGACGCGGCCGCGCGGCGTGGTGATCCGGGATCTCGTCCTGCTGCCGCATGCGGTGGATCTCTGACATGGCGGGTCCGTTCTTCGTGGGCGTGGACGTCGGAACCGGCAGCGCGCGGGCAGGGGTGTTCGATGCGCAGGGCGAACTGCTGGCCAGCCGCAAGCATCCGATCCGGATGTGGCGTGACGACGGCAGCATGGTGGAACAGTCCAGCGACGACATCTGGGCGGCCTGCTGTTCCTGCATTCGCGACGCGGTGGCGGTTGCCGGCATCGAAGCGGACGACGTGGCCGGTCTGGGATTTGACGCCGCGTGTTCGATGGTGGTGCTCGACCGGGAGATGAAGCCGCTGAGCGTCAGCCCCTCGGGCAACGCGGAGCAGAACGTGATCGTCTGGATGGATCATCGCGCGACCGACCAGGCGCAGCGGATCAATGCCCTTGGCCACGCGGTCCTCGACTATGTCGGCGGCCGTATCTCGCCGGAGATGCAGACACCGAAACTGCTGTGGCTGAAGGAGAACCTGCCCGACACCTTCGACGGGGCAGGGCAGTTCTTCGACCTCGCCGATTTCCTGACCTTTGCCGCCACCGGATCGCGGGTGCGCTCTGCCTGCACGGTGACCTGCAAGTGGACCTACCTTGCACATGAGGACCGGTGGGACGCGGGCTACTTCCGCGACGTCGGTCTGGGAGCGCTTGCAGACGAGGGGTTCGCCCGCATCGGGCAGGAGATCGTGGCCCCCGGTACGCCGCTGGCGGCCGGACTGACCGAGGAGGCCGCTAGCGCGATGGGGCTGCGACCGGGAACGGCGGTCGGGGCCGGGCTGATCGACGCCCATGCCGGCGGGTTGGGCACAGTTGGCGCGGAAGGCGCGCCCGAAGCCCTGATGGCCTATGTCTTCGGCACCTCCGCCTGCACCATGGCCTCGTCCTCGGAGGCGCATTTCGTGCCCGGTGTCTGGGGGCCGTACTTCTCGGCCATGGTGCCGGGTCTCTGGCTGAGTGAGGGCGGGCAATCGGCGGCAGGCGAGGCCATCGCGCATCTGATCGCCACGCATCCTGCCACGGCCGCCGTGGAGGCCGAGGCGCGCGGAGGTTCGATCACCGTTCACCTGCTGGCCGAGATCGCCGGGCGCGTGCAGGCGCCAAGTGAGGCGGTGCGGATCGCCGGTTCCCGGATCGTGGTGCCCGATTTCATCGGCAACCGCGCGCCGTTCGCCGATCCGTATGCGACCGCGGTTCTTTCTGGACTGACGTTCGCGCGCGGCCCCGAGGACCTGCTCGAGACCTATGTCGCGGCGCTCTTCGGGATCGGCTACGGCCTTCGCCAGATCGTGGCCGCGCTGCGCGAGAACGGCGTGACCCCCGAGGCCGTGGTGGTCAGCGGCGGTGCGGCCGAGAGTCCGACCGTCCGCCAGCTCCTGGCCGATTCCGCGGGCTTGCCCATCGTCGCGACGGATTGTGCCGAGCCGGTCCTGCTTGGTGCCGCGATGCTGGGGCGGCTCGCCGCCGATCCGGACGCCTCGGCCCGGACCTGCATGCAGGAGATGTCGCGCATCGCGGCGCGTTACGACCCGGCCGGGGGCGATGTCGCGGTCCGCCATGACGCCCGGTTCCGCGCGTTCGAGAGCCTGCAGGATGCCGAGCGACGCCTGCGGCACGACCTCGGCGCTTGATCCGAGCCCTGTCGCCGACCGGGCGGATGATCGCACGAGGCTAGAGGTCCAGAGGCTCCGTCACATGCCCCGTGGGTGATGCTCTCCGCCCGCCCGCGCCAGCCGGCTGGCGCCCGGACGGACCTCAGGCCGCCCTGCCGTCGCCGGTCCGCTTTCGACCGTTATCGGGCCGGGTGTCGTCTGTTTGATCCTGTTGCATTTGCGACGCCAGGGGCAGATCGAAATGGAAGACCGTACCCGTCTTCTGCCCGGGCCCGCACCAGATCCGCCCGCCGTGCCGCTCCACGATCCTGCGGCACATGGACAGCCCCAGCCCTGTGCCCGAAACCCCTCTTCGGGCATGCAGGCGGCGGAATTCCTGGAACACGGTTTCGGTCTGGTCCCGGGGTATCCCGATGCCGTTGTCGGCCACGTGAATGGTGCAACGCCCCTGCCGGGTCGCCGGGCTCGCCCAGATCCGGATCACCGGCGCCTTGTCGGAGCGGTACTTGATCGAATTGGCGAGAAGGTTCTGGAACAGCCGGACGATCTCCGTCTCAATGCAATCGATCTTGGGCAGCGGTTCGCGTTCTATGCGGACGTCGTTCGCGCTGATCTCGACCTCCAGGTTCTCGATCGCACTGTCGAGCAGAGGATCCGCCTCGTGCGGTTCGAATTTCGGGGTGTAGTCGAGCCGGTTGTAGTTTTCCAGATTGGCAATCAGGTCGGTCAGCCGTTCGGAATACTGCAGCATCAGTTCCGCATTCCCGCGGATTTCGTCCCCTTTGCTTGCGGCGGCGTCCTCCATCATCGTCTCGGCGATCATGCGCACCGCCTGCAGGGGCGAGCGCAGATCGTGGGCCAGCACGCGCGCGAACGCTTGCAGCGCCTCGTTCTGCGACCGGATCTTCTCCTGCAGCCGCGCGACCTTGACTCCGTTCTCGATCACCGTGGCCATCAGCGGCCCGTCGATGTTCCGCTTGGAGATGTAGTCGACGGCCCCGCGCTTGATCGCGGTGGCGGCGAGGTCTTCGTTGCCCAGCCCTGTCACGAGCGCCACGCCGGCCGTCGGCCAGGTTTCGATCACCCGGTCGATCAGGTCGATTCCGACGCCATCCGGCAGGCCGTTGTCCATGATGATGAAATCGAACTTGGCCTTCGAGTGGCGGTCGAGCGCCGCAGCGAAGGTCTCCGCTTCGACGATATCGCAGTCAATTCCACTGTCGCCCATGGCGCGGCGAAGGAGCTTGCGGTCTCCCAGGTCGTCCTCGATCACCAGAATGGAAAGTGCAGGTGTCTTCATGCGTGATACTTCGTGTTGATGGGAAGCTCGACGACCTTCCAGTAGTTTTCGAGTGTCGAGACCAGGTCGATGAAGTCCTCTCCCGCGCGGTCCTTCATGATGTACCCGGCGACGTGGTGTCCGTAGGCGCGTTCGATGTCGATCCTGTCGCCGGATGTCGTCAGGACAAAGGCGGTGATCGCCGTCAACTTCGGATCCCTGCGCAGTTCGGCGATGAATTCGTGGCCGTTCATGCGGGGCATGTTCAGGTCCACGAGGACGACGAAGGGTTCCTCGACGACGCTCTCGTGCTGACCGCGCAGGATTTCCAGAGCCTCGACGCCATCGGCGGCGCGCACGATCGGGTTGATTATCCGCGAGTTCCTGAACGCACGCCGGATCGCTTTGACGTCCCCGTCATCATCCTCGACGAGCAGTATCTGAAGCGGCCGCATCGGAGTCGGGAACACCAGGCTCATGCAGCCGCGCTTTCCACCAGCTGCAGGTTCCTGATCTTGGGCCAGGTGAACCGGAAGCAGCACCCCCGGTCATCCCTGGAGCAAAGGCAGATCGTTCCGCCCGCCAGTTCGACGGTCTTCTTCACCACGGCGAGGCCGATTCCGCTTCCTTCGACCTGGTCGCGCGGTTTGAGCGTCTGGAACATCTGGAAGGCCTTCTCGTGGTATTGCGGGTCGATCCCCGGACCGTCGTCCGTGACCGTGAAGGCCAGCATGGCGCCTTCGTCCTCGACGGAGACGGAAATGTGACCCTCCGCCCGGTCGTGGTGCTTGACCGCGTTCCGCACCAGGTTCAGCAGAACGGTCTGCAGCGGCATCACCTGCAGTTCGAGGTTGTCGAAGGCCGGGTCGATATCGATCGTGAAGGTGTCGGGAATGGCGGCGAGTTCGATGACGTCGTTCATGATCGCGCGACCGTTGGCGACCTTGGTGCTTACCTTTTCGCGGCCGATCCGGGAATGCTGCAGAAGGTCGTTCAGAAGCTGTTCCATCCGTTTGATGCGACTGCGCAGAAGCTGCATGCTTTCGCGCGTGTCGTCGTCCAGATAGGGGTCCAGGTCCTGTTCGAGCCAGCGCGCCGTGTTGTCGATCACCCGGAGCGGCGCCTTCAGGTCGTGCGAGGCGATGTAGGCGAACTGATCGAGTTCCTGGTTCGACCGTTCCAGTTCCCGGTGCGCCCTGGCCAGTTCGCCGATCGTCCGCTTGAGGCTGTGTTCCTGTGCCTTGCGGATGGAGATGTCGCGCAGCACGATCATGTACCGGGTCTTGTTGCTGGAGATGACCATGTTGAACGAGGCGTCCAGCGGGAACCGCTCCGTGTTCTTGCGCAGGCCGCACATTTCCCGGGCCGGTTCGGTGGCGTGTCCGGCGTCGGGCCCGGTGGCCTGTTCCAGATGCTGCTGAAGCTGCCCCATGCCCTCCTTCGGGATCAGCCGACGAATGTTGCGTCCGATCAGTTGCCCGTCGCGGTAGCCGAAGATCTTGTGCGCGGCGGGATTGGCCGACGCGATGGTGCCGTTCTCTTCGACCATCAGAATCCCTTCGGGGGCGTGCTTCAGAATGGTCATCGACTGGCCGGCGTGGTCGATCAGCTCGTTGGCCAGTTCGGTGTAGGCGTGGGCAAGCTGCCCGATCTCGTCTTCGACCTCGACCTCCAGTTCGACGGGGTCCATCACGCTGTTGCGCGCCTGGATCCGTGAGATCAGCCGGTTCAACGGCCGCGTCATCTGGATCGAGGCCCGCCAGGCCACCATCATCATCCCCACCGCCAGGCAAATCGCCAGCGTGTAGGTCTGCCGCAGCGCGTCCATTGCCGTACCCATGAGGATCTGCCGCGGAACGGACGCGACGACCGAAAGCTGAAATGCGTCCTTTTGCGACAGGACGTCGAACACTTCGTGATATGCCGCCGTATCGTCGTCGAGAAAAAAGCAGGACGTGCCGTCCCACACCAGATCCCCCCAGGGGCTCGGCGCGTGACTCGGGTCGGACTGAAGTTGCAGCGGCGTCCTCTGCCCGTCCGCCGCGATCATGATGTAGTCGAGATGCTCGTCCAGGATGGTCAACTGGTATCCCGGGGCAAGATCCTGCCGCGCGATGCTGAGCAGGGATTCGTAGTCGGCGTCGATGACGATGGCCCCGAAATTCGCGCCGGATTCCGTCTGAATGGGATGTACCAACCGGATCTTCGGTCGCTCCACCACGCGATCGGGTTCGTTTCCCATGCCGTGGTCCAGGCTTACGAAGAAAGGCCCAGAGGCAGAGGTGAGCCGCTCCATGTAAGGCTCCGTCCCTTGGTGCTGCAGGTATTTGTGCGGCACGGCGTTGAGGCCCTCTTCCGTTCGGCGCACGTGAACGATCTCGCGACCGCCGTCGGAAAGGCCGACGAACCTCATGTGCGTGTACGTGGCGTGCGTGCGCATCATCGTCGTGAAGATCGTTTCGATCCGTCTGCGCCAATGTTCCTCGGTCGGAGTGTCCACATCGGGCACTTCACTTGCCGGTTCCCGCGCGCGCACGATCGCCACGAACGGCGTCGCCGCGGACATCACCATCGCGGTGTCTTCCATTTCCTTGAAAGGACGGGCAATGAGTTCCGCGTTGAGCCGCGCCACGTTGCCAAGGTTGGCTTCGGCCTCGGCATAGACGCTGGCGCGCATGGTCTGAAACGTCACGATGCTGATCGACCCGGCCGTAACCGCGACCGTGGACAGGCACAAAAGCACCACTTTCTGTGTGAACGAAAGCTGAGAGCCGAACATGGTCGCTTTCCCGCCTTTGCTGGAGTTCCAGGGGCCGCGCGCGGCCAGAACATTACCGCTTGGATCGTATCGGGGGATTCAGTTGAGATTGGTCAAAGGCGCCGCGAGGAAAATTAACCATTCGTAAACCTGTGGGCGGACCCAGCGGCGGCAAATTGCGGGCCCGCGTCAGTGGCCGGACCCGCGCCGGGCATCGGGTCGAGGCACGGCCAAGGGGGGCGGCGAGTCGGCAGGCGCCACGCAGGCGTGCGACCGCGCCTGTCGCATGGCGGTCGAGCCATAGGCGGACAGGAGGGCGCAGGGCGGTCTGCCGATCCGTGCCGGTCTCGATGTCTGCACGAAGGAGACCATCGACACTTGCGTGAACTGATCGCAGGATAGGCGCGACGCCGGACGACGGCGCGGGGCAGGTCGCGTCGCCGTCCCGTTCCACTACAGGAGGAGGAAATCACATGGGTCACACAGCCTTGTCTTCGGGATCGGTCGCGGTCATCACGGGAGCCGCCTCCGGCATCGGCCTGGCCACGGCACGAGGTCTGTCAGGGCGCGGGCTGTCGGTGGTGCTGGTGGACATTGACCGGGACCGCCTGGATGCGGCCGCCGCGGAACTGCCGGGCGAGACGCTGGTCCAGGCGATGGATGTGTCCGACCCCGACGCCGTGGGACAGCTCGCCGATGCATCCTTCGACCGGTTCGGCCGTGTCGATTTCCTGATGAACAACGCGGCGACCCGCGTGGCCGGTGGCAGCAGCGAGGATATCGCGGAATGGCGCCGGACGATGGACGTCAACTTCTGGGCGGCCGTCTATGCCGAACGCGCCTTCCTGCCGCGAATGATCGCCGCGGACCGCCCGGGCATGATTGTCAACACGGGCTCCAAACAGGGGATCACCAACCCGCCCGGCAACACGATCTACAACGTCACCAAATCGGCGCTGAAAACCTATACCGAGCAGCTTCAGCACCAGTTGCGCAACACCGAAGGCTGCCAGGTGACAGCGCATCTTCTGGTGCCTGGCTGGACGATCACCGGTCCGCACAAGCCGAACCCGGGAGGGTGGCAGCCCGAGCAGGTCGTGGACTACATGCTGCCGCGGCTGGAGCAGGGCGATTTCTACATCATCTGCCCGGATAACGAGGTGACGTCCGAGATGGACGGCAAGAGAATCCTCTGGGCCGCCGGCGATATCGTGGAGAACCGCCCGCCGCTGTCGCGCTGGCACCCGGATTGGGCCGACGTCTTCAAGACCCGGGCATGATCGACGCGCATCAGCATTCCCGGCATCCGGCACGAGCCGATCTTGACCGTATGCCGCAGATCGGCCGCGTGTTGCGCCACTATTCTGACCACGTTCCGAGCGTCTTCGGGCCCGAGCGCCTGATGGCGGGCTCCGACTGGCCGGTCTTGCGGTTGCGGTGCGTGCACGGGGACTGGTACGCACAGGCCAACCGGGCGGTGGAGGACGTGACCCCTGCCAGCAAGACCGTAAACTTCGGCGGCACCGCGCGCCGGTTCGATCGCATAGTTTGAGGTGATCCATGTCATTTGCCCAGTATCCAAGTCTCGACGGCAAGAGCGTCCTGGTCACCGGTGGTGCGTCAGGAATCGGCGCCGAAATCGTGCGGGCCTTTGCGGAGCAGGGTGCGCGGGTCGGTTTCCTCGATCTTGACGGCGAGGCCAGCGCGGCGCTTGCGGCCGATCTTGGCGATGCGGTGAGCTTCGAACTCTGCGACCTGCGGGACATCGATGCATTGCGGGCGGGTATCGGCGCGCTCCGCGATCGTCTTGGCCCGGCGCAGGTGCTGGTCAACAATGCGGCCCGCGATGACCGGCACGACTGGACGAAGGTAACGCCGGAGTACTGGGACGAGCGCATGGCGACGAACCTGCGTCACATGTTCTTTGCGATCCAGGCCGTGGCGCCCGACATGATCGCGGGCGGGGGCGGGTCAATCGTGAACATCGGCTCGAATTCCTGGTGGGAGGCCGTTGGTGGGTTCCCGGCCTATGCCACGGCGAAATCCGCCGTCCACGGGTTGACGAGGACCATGGCCCGAGACCTTGGACAGCATCGCATCCGCGTCAACACGGTCGTGCCCGGCTGGATCATGACCGAGCGCCAGAAGGAGCTTTGGGTGACGCCGGAGGCCATCGAACGGCACCGGGCCCGGCAATGCCTGCCCGATCTCATCGATCCGGTCCATGTCGCTCGGATGGTGCTTTTCCTGGCATCCGACGACGCCGCGATGTGCACGGCCAACAACTACATGGTCGAAGCGGGTTCGATCTGAGGGGGAGAAGGATGGACAAGAGAACGATCGGCGACACCGGACTGGCCGTCACACCGCTTTGCTTTGGCGCCTCCGGCCTCGGCAACATGCCCGATACCTATGGCTACGAGGTCGGAGAGGCGCGCGCCCGTGCGACGCTGGACGCCATATTCGACGGGCCGGTGAACTTCCTCGATACCTCCAACATCTACGGGCTCGGTCGCAGCGAGGAGCGGATCGGTGCGGCCCTGCGCGACCGGGGCGGGTTGCCCGACGGTTTTGTGTTGTCCGCCAAGCTCGACCGGGACATGGAAACCGGCCGGTTCGACGCCGCGCGGGTTCGGCAGTCGATCGAGGAGAGCCTCACGCGGCTGGGGCTGGACAGCGTTCCGCTTCTGCACCTGCACGATCCCGAGCACGCGCGCGACCTGGACGAAATCACCCGCACGGGCGGGGCGCTCGACGAGCTGTTCAAGCTCAGGGAAGAGGGTATCGCGCGGGCGGTGGGGCTGGCCATGGGCCGCATCGACATCATGTTCCCGCTCCTTCGCGAGCGGCCGTTCGATGCGCTGATCAGCCACAACCGCTTCAGCCTACTGAACCGGTCGGCGAATGCGATGTTCGACTATGCCCACGGGGCCGGAATCGCGATCCTGAATGCGGCCCCCTATGCCGGGGGAGTTCTGGCCAAGGGCAGCGCCGAGATGCCGCGCGTGACCTATCAGGAGGCGGACAACGCCGCGCTGGAACCGGTGCGCCGGGTCGAAGCGATCTGCGCGCGCCACGGGATCGCCACCGGTGCGGCGGCGCTTCAGTACTCGCTGCGCGATCCGCGGATCACGTCGACGATCATCGGCGTATCGAAACCGGAGCGTGTCGAGGAAACGCTGGAGTGGGCCACGGTAGATATCCCGCCCGAAGCCTGGGACGACCTGATGGCGTTACCGTTTTCCACAGAAGACCCCGAGGCCAACCGCGACTACAAGCCCGGATAAACCAACGTCCCGGAGTTCATGGCGCGTCGTCCCGGTGAACGTGCCGCATGCCACAACCGGGGGAATGTCGTCAGACAGCGATCCGGCTGCTGTATGGATCCTCGCGGTCCTGCGCAAACGCGAGCGCTTCGGATGCCGGTGCAGGTCGGGCATAGACAAACCCCTGAACCAGACCGCAGCCGACCTCCCTCAGAAGGTCGATTTCGGCCTGGCGCTCCGCTCCCTCCGCGACGACGACCATATTCAATCCGCGGCCCAGTTCCA
>CBDUPF010000099.1:0-12367 GCA_965369035.1 uncultured Aliishimia sp. | reverse complement strand
GACGGGCGCGTCCTTCGACCTCGTGATCTGCGACCCGCCCGCTTTCGCCCCGTCGAAACAGGCCCTCGAACCCGGCCTGCGCGCCTATGAAAAGCTCGCCCGCCTCGCAACACCGCTGGTCCGCGAAGGCGGGTTCCTCGTCCTCTGCTCCTGCTCGCACGCCGCGACGCTGGACAAGTTCCGCACCGCCTGCACTCGCGGGATCGGCCGCGCGGGACGGCAGGCGCGCCTGATCCACACAGGATTCGCCGGCCCCGACCATCCGCTCATGCCGCAACTGGCCGAGAGCGGCTATCTCAAGGCGCTGTTCTTCGCTCTATGAGGCTGCTGCTCGACGCCTGCGTGCTCTATCCGACCGTGATGCGGGAAATGTTGCTGGGCGCGGCCCGCGCGGGCTTCTTCGACCCGCTCTGGTCGGCGCGATTGCTGGAGGAATGGGCCCGCGCAGCCGCCCGGCTCGGTGCCGCCGAGGAAACGCAGGCCCGTGGCGAGATTGCACTGGTCCAGGCCGCGTTTCCGGGCGCGGAGGTGGCCGTGCCCGCCGGTCTCGAACGGCGGCTCTGGCTGCCCGACCCTCATGACATCCACGTGCTGGCCGCCGCGATCGCCGGGTCGGCCGACCGGATCGTGACGCTCAACCGCAAGGATTTTCCGCGCGGTATCCTGGCCGAGGAAGGGCTGGACCGGATCGACCCCGATACGCTGATGATGGAGTTCTGGCAGACCGATCCCGCGCGGATCGAAGCGGTGGGCGCGCAGGTCCTTGCCCAGGCGCGCAAGCTTTCGGACGCGGGCTGGCAGATGCGGGCACTGCTGAAAAAGGCGCGGATGCCACGGCTGGGCAAGGCGCTCGCGGACATCCCGGCCGCCTGAGGCCCCCTGTCACGTCACGTCGTTCGGCCCCTGCCAGCGCGATTCCAGCTTGTCGAGAGCGGCGATGCGCTCCTGCGTCTTGGGGTGGCTCATGAGCCAGGCAGGCACCGCGCCCCGGTTGGTCTTTGTCAGGTCTTCCAGCTTGGAGAAGAGCGACTTCTGATGCTCCACGCCGATCCCCGATTTGGTCAACAGCGCGGCGGCATAGGCATCGGCCTCGTATTCGTCCGCCCGTGACAGCCGGGCGGCCAGCATGGACGTGAGGAACCCCGCGATCCAGACGCCGATCCCGGGCAGGAACCGGCTCAGCACCATGCCGAGCGCGGTGCGCAGCGCGTTCTGGCCGGAAAAGTCGATCATGCGGCGGCGCGAGTGGCCAAGCGCCACATGGCCCAGTTCATGGGCAATGACGCTGGCCAGTTCTTCGGCCGTGACCTCGCCGGTGCGGTACTTGTTGTAGAACCCGCGGGTGATGAAGATCCGGCCATCCGGCGCCGCCAGCCCGTTCACCGGCTCGATTTCGTAGATGTTGACGCGGATGCGTTCGAGGTCCAGCGCGGCGGCCATCCTGTCGCACAGCGCCTTCAACCGCGCATCGGCCAGTTCGGTCGATTGCGCGTCGAGCGTCTTTTCGGTCCGCCATACGGAAAACCGGTACATGATCAGCCCGTAGAGCACGGCGAGCAGGATGGGTGTGACCTTCAGCATGACTGGAACATGGGGCCGTGACCTCAGGTTTTCCAGCGCACCGGCACCGCAACGGGGCCGCGGAAGGCCCAGCCGTGGACGGCGACCCCGCCACCAAGCTCCAGCCCCGGCAGCGCGTCGAACAGCATCGGCAGCGCGACCTCGGTGATCAGGCAGCGCGCGGCGGCGGCACCGGCGCAGAAATGCGGGCCGGCGCCGAAGGGGATCGCATGGGTGGTGTCGCGGGTCAGGTCGAAGCGGTCCGCCTCCGCGAAATACGCCTCGTCCCGCCCGGCCGAGGAAAACATCAGAAACGCCCGGGTTTCCGGTTCGATCTGGACGCCGCCGACCTCGAACGGTTGCGCGACCCGGCGGGGGGACATGCCGATGGGGCTTTGCCACCGGACGTATTCGGCGAAGGCCTGCTGCCAGGTGGACGCACCGGAACGGACCAGGTCCAGTTGGTTCGGATGTGCGAGCAGCGCCCAGGCCGTGCCGGCGATCGCATCGCGCGGCTCGTTCTGGCCACCCGAGATGATCAGCTTCACATTCGCGCGCGTGTTCTCCATCGGCAGACCTGCGGCGAGTTGCACGTCGAGCGCCGAGCGGGGCGGCGGGGCGGCGCACTGGCGGTCGATATGCGCGTCGATCAGCGCGGTTGCGGCATGACACCGCGCCTCGATTTCCGGGTCGCCCGCATAGTTCGCGCAGCCGTCGATCATGCCTTGCGAGGCGCCGTCCATCTCCTCCGCCGTCATCGTGGCGAGCCCGGTAATGGCCTTCAGCGCCTCCGCCGAGACCGGCATGGCGAAATCGCGCACAAGATCACATCTTCCGTGCGGCCTCAGCGCCGCGAGCGTGGCCTGCGTGGCGGCCTCGAACATCGGCCTCCAGTGGTCGGCGACCGTGCGCGGGCTCAGCGCCGGGAACAGGATGCGGCGCTCGCGCATGTGGTCCTCGCCATCCCGCCGCATCAGGTTCTGGCCCATCAGCACGGTCATCAGCCCGCCCGGCTGGTCCGACGACAGCACGTCTATCCGCTTCTCCCAATGGTGGATGTCATCGCGCCGGGTCAGCAGCACGGCGTCGAGTTCGGGGACGTAAGTTACCGGCGCCGTCGCCCGCATCCGGGCGAGGTCGGGATAGGGGTCGGCGGCAAAGCGCGCGGGGTCGATATGGGTGACGGGCGGGGCGGTCATTGCGCCAGAGTAGGGACTATTCGGTCCGTCGGGAAGGGCCGTCGCCGAGCGGCCGAGACAGAGGGATGTTCGCAACCCGGATCCCAATGTCGTCCTGCGCCGCGCGACAAGTCGGCGATCCTGAAACCCATTCAGGCACGCGCACTTGCCACTCTACTCCTGCAGGGACTAGGCTACGGCACTGCTTGCAAGGGACGGAAAGGACCGGATCGGTCAGGGTGGCGAAAGGCAACATCTTCATCAGCTATCGCCGTGGCCTCGACAGCAATGCGGCCGGACGGCTCTACGATCGGTTGGAGCGGCATTTCGATCGTGCCAACCTTTACTTCGACATCGACTCGATTCCACTGGGCGTGGATTTCCGGCTGCATATCGACGCAGAGGTAGGGAAGTGTGACGCGCAGTTGGTGGTGATCGGTCCGGGCTGGGTTCGCCAGATCGACCGGCTGCAGAACCCCGATGATTTCGTGCGGATCGAGATAGAGGCGGCCCTGAAACGTGCCGACATTCCCGTGATCCCCGTGCTGTTCGAGGGGACGGAGATGCCGGCGCGCGAGCAGCTGCCTGAAAGCCTGCAGGCGCTGGTGGGCCGCAACGCCATCCGTCTGCCCCACACGCAGTTTTCGCAGATCGTGGACGGCCGGCTCGTTCCTGCGCTGCGCCACGCGGTGTCAGTGGAGCGCCGGCCAACCTCCGAGGCGGACGAGGCGGCCCCTGTACCGGAAGGTCCCGAGGATATCGGACACGAAACGACCCCGCAGGTTCCATCGCGGACCGGGCCCGGGGCGGGAGGAACGCCGTCCGGTCGACAGGCCCACCAAACATCCAGCGAAACTGGCGCTGCGCGGGAAAATTCGCCTGTGCGACGCAAAAGAGGCCGAAACATTGGCTTCGCACTGCTGGCTGTCGTGCCGGTGGTTCTTTTTCTGCTTTGGCAGTTTCTTCCACGCACCGACGCTCCAACGGCCGAAGAAGCTGCCATGGACGCGAACCAGGTCGCGATGGAGAGGATACAGGAAGAAATTCATCGGCTGGAAGCGGTGCAAGCATCGGGGGGGAAGTCGGGCGAAACGCAAATGCAGATCGAAGAACTGCAGAGGGAGCTCGATACGCTTCGCGAGGCGTCCGGCGAGGCTGTCGACGCGGTGACACGTGGTTTCGCGTTCGTGGGCGAAGGCGTTTGCGAAATCGACACTCGGACGCTTGAACCTTCGCATCCAGCCTCGAAAGGGCTGGCGATAGACTATGGTGCCTGTTTCGAACGATGCCGAACCGACGAGGCATGCACCGGGGTCTCGGTCGGAGAACCAGGTCCCTGGACATGTCATCTGTATTACGGAGAGATCGTCGGATCCGGAACCTGGCCAGATAACAACATGGAATGCTTCATGCGCCGCTAGGGCAGCGCCTGCCTGACGTGGAAGAGGGCGCCATCCGACGTTAGCGAGACAGTTCTTTCATCCCCCGGCTCAGTCCCTCCAGCGTCATCGGCACCATGCGCTCGGGGCCGAAGATCTCCTGGATCATCGCGATGGAGTGGGTGTAGCCCCAGTACTTCTCCGGCACCGGGTTGATCCAGAGGTTCGAGGGCCATTGGTCGCGGGCGCGGGCGAGCCAGGTGGAGCCTGCTTCCTGGTTCCAGTGTTCGTTCGCCCCGCCCGGATAGGCGATCTCGTAGGGGCTCATCGACGCGTCCCCGACGAAGATGCACTTGTAGTCGGAGCCATAGGTGTGCAGCACCTCGTGGGTCGGCGTCTGCGCGTCCCAGCGGCGGCGGTTGTCGCGCCACACGCCTTCGTAAAGGCAGTTGTGGAAATAGTAGTACTCCAGATGCTTGAACTCGGCCCGCGCGGCCGAAAACAGCTCCTCCACCACCTTCACATGCGGGTCCATCGAGCCGCCGACGTCCAGGAACAGCACGACCTTGGCCGCGTTGTGCCGCTCCGGCCGGGTCTTCACGTCGAGGTAGCCGTGCTCCGCCGTGGCGCGGATCGTGCCGTCGAGGTCGAGCTCCTCGTGTGCGCCCTCCCGCGCCCAGCGGCGCAGGCGCTTGAGGGCGACCTTGATGTTGCGGGTGCCCAGTTCCACCGTGTCGTCGAAATTGCGGAACTCGCGCTTGTCCCAGACCTTGACCGCGCGCTGGTGGCGGCTTTCCTTCTGGCCGATGCGCACGCCCTCGGGGTTGTAGCCATAGGCGCCGAAGGGCGAGGTGCCGGCGGTGCCGATCCATTTGGACCCGCCCTGGTGGCGGCCCTGCTGTTCCTTCAGACGCTCGCGCAGCGTCTCCATCAGCTTGTCGAAGCCACCCAGCGCTTCGATTTCTTTGCGCTCCTCCTCCGACAGGTGCTTTTCGGCCATCTTCTCCAGCCATTCGGCCGGGATGTTCACCGCGTCGAGCACCTGGTCGAGACTGATCTGCTCCAGCCCCTCGAAGGCCGCGGCAAAGGCGCGGTCGAACTTGTCGATGTTGCGCTCGTCCTTCACCATCGTGATCCGCGCGAGGTAGTAGAACGCCTCAACGTCGTAGGTGGCCAGACCGGTCTTCAACCCCTCGAGAAACCCCAGGAATTCCCGCAGGCTGACCGGAACGCCGGATTTGCGCAAATGTTCGAAGAACGGGATGAACATGGCTCTATCCTATCCGCAAGTAGAGGATGCTCGCCACGAACACGATCAGGCCGCAGGCGATTCCGTAGCCGACCGCGTATTGCAGGATGTCGAGCCAGTTGCCTTTGCGCCGCCACGCGGTCACCGCGCCAAAGGCCGCACCCAGGGCAAATCCGATCGTGAGCATCTTTGTCCCTTCCGCCGCGGACGGTCGGCTCAGCCACGCACCTTGCGCGGGTTGAGTGCCGCGACCTCGCGCAGCTTGGCCCGCACCGCCCAATCCGGTCCAAAGCCGTACCGCGCCCATCCCAGACTGTCCAGCCTGACGCTGCGGGCTTCGCTGATCCGTCCGTCAAGCTCCAGCGCCTCGGCGCGCAGCAGCAGCAGGGTGGCCAGAAGGGCCGCGTTTTCGCTGCGCGCGGCGACCTGGATCTGTGGCATCACGACGCGCAATGCCCCCGCGCCGTCGCCGTCGCTGATGGCGTGTGCGGCGAGTTGGGTGGCGACATAGGCGCGGTGGAGTTCGGTTCCGGGCGACCGGGCATAGATCGCGTCGGCGCGGTTGAAATGGGCGCGCGCCGCGGCCGGATCGCTCTGCTGTGCCAGACGTCCGGCGGCAAAATGGGCGAACGCGCTGCGGTGGTCCTGCCAGCCCATGTCATCCGCGATCCTGAGGGCCCGTGACACGGCGACGCGCCGCTCGGAGGAGGAAGACTCCGGACCCAGGGCAGCCTGCAGTGCCTCCGCCCAGGCAGGCGGGGTGCTCCCGGCGACGCGCGCCGGTATCCGCTCCCCGCCCGGGTTGATCCGTGCGAGGATGCCGGGCAGCCGTTCGGCCACCTGGCTTTCGGTCATTCCGGACCGCAACGCCGGGTCGTAGTAGGCGCGCAGGACCAGCATGTCGTATCCCGTCAGCACGGTGTGCACGTTGTCGTCGTTGAAGACGCTGTCGGGCAGCCGGTAGAGATCGTTGAGCGGTCCGATCGCCTGCGCCAGTTCCTCGTGCAGACAGTCGCGCAGCTCCTGCGGGCTGACGTCGTTGGGCAGGAACACCGCCAGACGGTCGCGCCGCGTCAGTTCCGTCCAGTTGGTGCGGGCGCTGCGCCGGGCGCGGCGGTATTCGCGCAGCGACGTGACGTTGGGGACCACGAAGCAGGCCGCATGGGGCAGGGCCCTGCGGATCTCCGCCCGGCTGACGGCCTCGATGGTGATGTTGGCATCGGGCCGGTCGGATCGTGCGATGTCGATGCCGGCCTCGCTGCGCAGCCGGTGCAGCAGCTTGGTCAGATCCGGTCTCATCGATGCGGGCGGATGACCGGTGACGCGGATGGTGATCGGCCCCTCGAACCGGGTGAAGACGGGCAGGGCGCGCCCGCTTTCCAGCCGGAAGCTCAGCTCCATGAAATCGGCCGCGAGTTCGGTGTTGGAGATACGCGGCCGTGCGACCTGTGGCGCGCCGAAGGTCTTCATCGGCGGCAGCACGATCTCCGTCGCCGGGTCGGCAATGGCGCGTGTCGCGGACTCCACGGGCGCCACGCGCGTGGCGGGGGTGCAGGACGAGAGCAGCAGGAGAAGGGGCAGGGCGAGCGCGCGCATCAGCCGAGAACGCGGTTGTAGCGGATGAAGGGGGTCACCTGCGCCACCCGGTCATAAAGACGCCGTGCCGTGTGGTTGAAATCCTGCGTGAGCCAGTAGACGGCCGGCGCGCCCGCCGCATCCGCCGCCGCGTAGACGGCTTCGATCAGGGCGCGGCCGACACCGGTGCCGCGGACGTCTGGATCGGCATAGAGGTCCTGCAGGTAGCAGACGCGTTCGATCCGCCAGGCATGGGCGTGAAAGAGGTAGTGGGTCAGCCCGACCAGGCGGCCGTCCTGTTCGGCCACGAAGCAGTTGAACTGGTTCGGGTCGTCGCCCAGAAGCCGAGTGAATGTCGTCTCGTAGACGTCCGGCGATACGGATGTTTCATAGAAGTCCAGATAGGCGGTCCAGAGTGCGGCCCACTGCGCGCGATCCGACGCCTCCAACGCGCGCACGATCGGCGCGTCTGCCTGTGTCATACCCTGCCTGCCTCGCCTTTTCGGCGTTTTCTGCTTCGGTGGCACTGCTCTGAAATCGTGCTAGGGGCCAAATAAGGCGAAAATGTGGCAAACAATCCGACTGCCCGAACCGGCGGAGAGACGTGGCGCCGATGCACTCAGATGAGCGCGGCGACGGCGCCGCCCGGCGGCAGCCTGAATTCCGTTCGCAACCGCGTCCGGGCACGAGCGAGACGGGACATGACCGTTCCCTGCGGCAGCCCGGTCACGCGGGCCAGCGCGGCGGGGCTGGTTTCGCCCTGCGCGACAAGCCGCATCAGCCGCGCCTGATCCTCGGGCAATCGCTCTATGGCGGCGAGCAGCCCGGCGACGGCGATGCGCGCAGGAGCGTCGGGGGTGGTGACGAGCATGTCGTCGTCGAGCCCCTCCCAGTCCCGACCCTGTCGCCAGCGCGTGGCCGCGAGATGCCGCAGGATGGTCATCGCATAGGCCGTGGCATCCGCGATCTCGGTTCCGGACTGCTGCGTCTGCCAGAGCCGAAGCGCCGTCTCCTGTGCCAGGTCCCGTGCGGCATCGGGGTTCCCGGTCAGCCGCCGTGCCCGGCGTTCGATCCGGATCATCAGCGCGGCGAGGGTTTCCTCTTGCGCGGCGACATGCGGGGATTGGGACATGCTCCTCGGCTTTTCCGTCGATTGCGGGGCCGCGAGGATGCAGCGCATGTGCGGACCTGGAAAGGGCGGGGGGCGCCGCCATCCCGGCGGTTCATCGCCAGTGGCGGCAGTTTGCCGGCGTGCACCCGGCGGATGGGCGGCCTGCCGCCGCCTGCGCAGCCTTCGGGATGCGGGGGCTGTCTTGCGCGTCTTCCTCGGTGAAAGCTGACATCGAGCTTTCGCAACGAAGCAACTGATCACGGGAGATCGATCATGAAAAAGATCACGACCTGCGCCACCATCCTGACCCTGAGTCTTTCCGGCGCCGCCTTCGCGCTCAGCGATGCGGCCGCGCAGATCGACGCGAATGCCGATGGTGTGCTGACCATCGACGAACTGCAGGCGGCCTACCCCGAGGTCACGCTGGAAATGTTCACGGCCATGGACCTCAACGCCGATGGTACGCTCGACACCCGCGAGGTCACAGCGGCCGAGGAAGCCGGCATGATGCCGTCGTCGCACAGCGGCGGCTGATACGGTTTCCACAGCTGTGGTGCGCGAAGGCCGGCCCGCGATGTACCGGACTTCGCGCGAGTGGGGCGCGCGGCCCGGTTCTCCCCCAGGACCGGGCCGCGCTGGTTTTCCGAACGCGTTGCCTTCAGTCGGGCAGGTGGATCGAGAAGGCCCTGCGGATGTCGCGATCGACGTCCGGTGCGAAGCGCGCGGAGGACCGATGAGACAGGATTTCCTCCTTGCGCGCGATGGCCTTCGCGATCAGGTCCGGTTTGCCGATCTCGGCCCATTCCTTCGGGCTGGTCCGGTCGCCAATCGCCGGGTAGACGTAATCGCTCTGCATTCGCGCCAGCGTCTGGCTGGTGCCGAGGTAATGGCCCGGCCCGCCCATGCAGACCTGCCGCATCTGGTCCAGCGCCAGTGTCTCCTCCGTCACCTCGATCCCGCGCACGCAGCGCATGGCGTGCCCGATCAGATCGTTGCCCAGGATCAGCGACTCGTGACAGAAGCCGAGGAGCGAGGCATGCATGCCCGCCGCCTCGTAGACCATGTTCAGCCCGCTGAGCCCCGCCATCAGGTTGGAGCACATCTGCTCCCACCCCGCCTGCATGTCGGGCAGCTTCGCATCCGTGATGCCCGCCGCCGCGCCGCCGGGCAGGCCGTAGAAGTGGTGCATCTGCGCGCAGCCCGCGGTGAGCAGGGCCTGTTCGCCCGACCCGCCGGTCATGGCACCGCTGCGCAGGTCGAGCCCGAAGGGCCAGGTGCCGAAGACCGCCGGATGGCCGGGCTGGACCGCGTTCACATAGACAAGGCCAGCGAGGCATTCGGCCACCGATTGCGTGATGGCCCCCGCGATGGTCGAAGGCGCCGTGGCCCCCGCCATGCCCGCCGACAACAGCAGCACCGGCATCCCGCCGCGGATGCAGTTTTCCATCACCACGCAGGCTTCGGTCGCGAATTTCATCGGTGGCACGACAAAGCAGTTGGAATTGCTGACGAACGGACGGGCGCGCCAGGCATCTTCGCCACCGGCGATCAGGTGCAGCATCTCCAGCGCGTCCTTGACGTATTCGGGATCGCTGAACGAGGTGCCCACGTGCTTGGTCGTGCCCGAACAGCACGCGTAGATCGTGTTGAGGTCCATCTCGCGGTTGTCGACGATATCGCGGGCGACCATCGGGCGTTGCAGGAAATGGATATTGTCCAGGCAGTCCACGATCCGTGCCGCGTCGTGCAGGTCCTGCACGGTACTGTCGCGGTAATTCCGGCCGTTCACATCCACCATGTTCACGGCGGCGCCCGCGGTTCCGTAATGCACGCGCGTTCCCGACAGGTGCAGGTCATGCGCCGGATCGCGACCGCAGAGCGTGATCTCCCGTGCGGCCTTGGCCAGGGCGTCCTCCACCAGGGCGGCGGGAAACCGGATGCGCCCGTCTTCTCCCTGGATCGCGCCCGCCTCGGTCAGATAGGCGATACCGCTCTCCGGTGCGTCGGCGAGTCCGATTTCTTCCAGCGCCTGTAGCGCGGCACGGTGAATGGTTTCGACATCCGCCTGGGAAAGCGGTTTCAGAACCTCGCAGGACATGCCCGGACGGATCGGGCGCATGTGATCGGGCAGAGCGGCGGCGCGGGCGGCACGGCGGGCCGCGCGGCCTCCGGAACGGGTCGGGGATTGGTCTGTCATGGGGGCACCTGTGGAAAGGAATTCGGGAAGGGGCGGCGTGCCTAGTCCGCCGCAGGACCGCCACGCGCCGCAAACCCGCGTGCGGCCCCGATGGTCCGGGACACCAGCGTGATGATGCAGAATTCTGCCTGGACCATGTGCGTTCTCCTTCGCGTCAGGTGACCTGCCCCGCAGGCGAATGTCTTTCCGGTTTCCGACATTGTGTCGCAAAAAGGCCACGGCGCGAAACAAGTCTCGGGATGTGTCGCGGGATCATGCGGATGCGGGCAATTTCTCGCGCATCCGGATTGTGGAATTTATAACCTGATATCAACGTCCTGCTCTATTTTTCCTCACGCTCCTTCGGCAGGTTTTGGCCGGCCGGAAATTGTAAATTCAACGTGACTGGGAAACGCCCGGCATCGCTCCTACCTGTGGGGCGTGCCGGGACAATGGTCCCAACGGACGCGAATGACGTCCCGACCTGAAGAAACCCGAGCAGCGTAACGAAGGAGACAAAGATGACACGTTTCAACAAGCTTATGGCGACCTCGGCCGCGGCCCTGTTGATCGCAACGCCCGTACTTGCAGGCGGACTGCAGCCGGTCGTATCCGAGCCGGTCGTGGAAACCGCACCTGCACCGGTGGCGACTTACGGCGGTGACTGGACGGGCGGCTACGCCGGTCTGGGCTTCGGCAATCTCGATGTCGACGGCACCGGCGCGGCCGATGGCGACGACATGGCCTATGGCGCGCATATTGGCTACGACTATGATTTCGGCCAGTTCGTTCTGGGCGGCGAGATCGAATATGATGCGACCGACATCAATCTTGGCGGCGCTGCAACCGTCGACAGCGTTGCGCGCCTCAAGCTGCGTGGCGGTTACGACATGGGCCGGACCATGGTTTACCTGACCGGCGGTGTGGCCGAGGTCGACACCTCGATCGGGTCGGATACCGGCGGCTTCGGCGGCATCGGCCTGGCTTACCAGGTCAACGACCGCTTCTATGTCGGCGGCGAGATCCTGGGCCACAAGTTCGAGAACATCGGCGGAACCGGTGTCGATGCCGACGCGACCAGCGTGAGCCTCCGCGGTGGCGTGCGCTTCTGACGCCCGCTCGATCGACAACGAAGACCCCGCGAAGCCAAGCGCTTCGCGGGGTTTTTTCGTTGCGGTTTCAGTTCGCCAGACCTTCCGCGAACCGGCAGATCGTGCCGAGCGCGGCGGCAAATCTCTCGTCGTCTATGGTCATGGCGACCCGAATGTGACCACCCGCGGCCCGACCGAAGCTTTCGCCCGGCATGATCGCAATCCGCTCCTCCTCCAGCAAACGCTCCCCGAACGCCTCGCCCGACAGCCCCGTGGCGCGAATATCCAGCATCAGGTACATCGCCCCGCCCGAGGGGATCAGCCCGACGGTGTTCTGTAAAGCCAGGATCTCGCGGGCCAGCGCCCGGCGCCGGCGGAAGGGCGCAGCAATCTCCGCCTCGAACTCCGGCCCCTGGTTCAGCGCGAATTCGGCGGCGTCCTGGATGAACCCGGCCACGCCATAGGTCGTGTGGGTCGACAGCGTGATGAGGTGCGCGATCACCTCGCGCGGACCCACCACCCAGCCGCAGCGGGATCCGGTCATGGCGTGGCTCTTGGACATCGACCCCACGACCAGCGTGCGCTCCGCCATGCCGGGCAGGGCGCGGGGCGAGATGTGGCGACCCTCCCAGACCTGGCTGTCATAGACCTCGTCGGAGATCAGCCACAGATCGTGATCGGTGCAGACCTGCGCGATCCCCTCCATCGTCGCCTGGGAATAGATCACGCCGGTCGGGTTGTTGGGCGTGTTGATCAGCAGTGACCGCGCGCCCCCGGCCGCGGTGTCGAGATCGGTGCGGCGCGGTTGAAACGCATCCTCCGCCCGTGCCCTCACCGCGCGGGGAATGGCCGACACCCCGCGGATCGTGCCCGGATAGGTCGCGTAGTAGGGGTCGATGAACACCGCCGTGTCGCCCGGATCGCAGGCCACCATATGCGCGGCGAAAAGCGCCGACTGCCCGCCAGGCGTGATCAGCACGTTCTCGCGCGTGGTGGGCACGCCGGTCCGGTCGCTGACCCGTGCGGCCACGGCGTCGCGCAGCCCGTT
>CBDUPF010000098.1:0-12397 GCA_965369035.1 uncultured Aliishimia sp. | reverse complement strand
TTCCGCCGCAGGGCGGGCGCAAGCATCCGCAGCAGGAATTCCTGCAGGTGGACACGACGAACATCCTGTTCATCTGCGGCGGTGCGTTCGCAGGACTCGACCGGATCATCGCACAGCGCGGCAAGGGGTCCGCCATGGGCTTCGGAGCCGACGTGCGGGACGCGGAATCTCGTGGCGTGGGCGAGATCTTCACCGATCTGGAGCCGGAGGACCTGCTGAAATTCGGTCTGATTCCGGAATTCGTCGGCCGCCTGCCGGTTCTGGCGACGCTGGAGGATCTGGACGAGGACGCGCTGGTCACGATCCTGACCCAGCCGAAGAATGCGCTGGTCAAACAGTACCAGCGGCTCTTCGAGTTGGAGGATACGCAACTGACCTTCACCGAGGACGCGCTGACGGCAATCGCCAAGCGTGCCATCGAACGCAAGACCGGCGCGCGCGGGCTTCGGTCGATCCTCGAGGATATCCTGCTCGACACGATGTTCGATCTGCCGAGCATGAACAGCGTCACCGAGGTCGTCGTGAACGAAGAGGCCGTGACCTCCGATGCCGCCCCGCTGCTGATCTATGCGGACAAGGACAAGGAAGAGGCGTCGGCCGGCTGATCGTTGGACGGTCGCTTCGGAACGTGAAGGCGTGCGGGTTCGCGCGCCTTTTTCGTGTTCGGTGACGGGAGCGGCGCTGTTCCGCGCCTTGCGGCGCGAAAGACGCCCCGCCCACCGTCCCGCGGGCCATCGCGGAGCTGGCGGAATTGGACCAGAGGGAGGGGGACATGATCAGGCGGATTTCCTCGGGCGGGGAATACGAGCCGCGTGTCGGGTACTGCAGGGCGGTCGTTGCCGGTGGCTTCGTGCATGTGGCGGGTACGGTCGGGCAGGGTGCCACCGTGACGGAGCAATGCCGGGACGCGCTCAAGACCATGGAGACGGCGCTGCGCGAGGCCGGATGCGGGTTCCAGGACGTGGTGCGCGTGACCTACATGCTTCCCGACCGGACCGAGTTCGAACCCTGTTGGCCGCTGCTCGCGCAGACCTTCGGCACGAACCCGCCCGCGGCAACGATGATCGAATGCGGGCTGATCGACCCGAAGTACCGGATCGAGATCGAGGTGACAGCGCTTCTGCCCGGTTGAGGCGTGTGTGTCCTCTGGACGCCGCGGGTCAAATCGGTCATATCGGACCAAAGGCTTTGGAGGCTTCGATGGGCATTCTCAACTCGCTTCTACGCGCGGTGACCTGGTGGAACGGGCAGACGCTGAACACGCAGCTCTGGACGTGGCGCAAGGGCGTGAGAGTGGGAGAGGACGACCAGGGCAACATCTTCTACCGCACCGCCGACGATTCCCGGCGCTGGGTGATCTTCAACGGAGAGGCCGAAGCGAGCCGGGTGAGCCCCGACTGGCATGGCTGGCTGCACCGGACATGGGACGCCCCGCCGACCGACAAGCCGCTGCCGCACAAGTCCTGGGAAAAACCGCATCAGGAGAACCTGACAGGCACCCCGCTGGCCTATGCCCCGGCCGGGTCGATCCGGCGGGAACGTCCCGCGGATCGTGCGGATTACGAGGCCTGGACGCCGGAGTGAAATCCCGCCCGGCCGGCTGATTGAACGGATATGGCTGAAAACACGACAGAAGTCCTGGTGGGCGCGGCGGTTCTGGCCGCTGCGATCGGCTTTGCCGTCTATGCCGGGCAGGTGGCGGGGCTGTCCCGCGCTGGCGATACCTATACGCTTTCGGCCTCCTTCCGGAGTCTCGAAGGCGTGGGTGTCGGCAGCGACGTGCGGCTGGCCGGAGTGAAGATCGGCACCGTCGAACAAGTCACGCTCAATCCCGAGACCTATCGCGCCGATACCCGTGTCGCGCTCGACCGTGGTATCGAGATTCCGGATGACAGCGCGATCGTGATCTCGTCGGAGGGGCTCCTTGGGGGGAATTTCGTGGAGATCGTGCCGGGCGGCTCGCCCTTCAGCTTCGAGCCCGGGGACGAGATCCTGGACACCCAAGGCGCAATCAGCCTGGTCGCTTTGCTACTGAAATTCGTGACTGGCGAGCAGGAATGATCCGCGCGCTGGTGATCTCCATGTTTCTGGCGTCGTCTCTGGCGGCGCAGCAGGAAACCAGCCTCGCGCCCGGTGCGGTGCTGCGAGGGCTCGACAAGCTGTCGGGACGCACCACGGATTTCGAGATCAAGAGCGGGGGTGCCGCGCGGTTCGGACAACTCGACATCGCGTTGTCCGAGTGCCGCTACCCGGCAGGCAACCGCGCGGGCGATGCCTATGCCGCGCTGCAGATCATGGAAGACGGCCAGACGGAGCCGGTGTTCGAGGGCTGGATGATCGCGAGCGCCCCGGCATTGAGCGCGATGGACCACCCACGCTACGACATCTGGGTGATCCGCTGTATCACCTCCTGAGGCTGCGGCACGGGCTGCGCATCGATGGGCGCATAATGACCGATCGCGTCGTGCAGGCGCTGATGATAGGTCGCGCGGGGGATTTCCTGCGCGCCGAGTGACAGCAGATGCGGGGTCACGAACTGCGTATCGAACAGCGTGAAGCCGCAATCGCGCAGGTGCATGGTCAGGCAGGCCAGCCCGATCTTGGACCCGTCGCGGACAAGTGAAAACATGCTTTCGCCGAAGAAGGCCGCGCCGAGGGTCACGCCGAAGACACCGCCAGCCAGATCGGCACCATACCAGACTTCGAGCGAATGTGCCCGCCGGCGCCGATGCAACTCCTTGTAGAGATCCGCGATCTCGTCGTTGATCCAGGTTTCGGGGCGATCGGCGCAAGCTTCGAGAACCCTGTCGAAATCCGCGTTCAGCGTCACAGAAACGTCCGGTCGACGCATCCGCCGTCGAAGCGAGCGCGAGATGTGGAACCGGTCGAGCGGCAGCACCCCGCGGCGACGTGGGTCGACCCAGAAGACTTCCGGATCGTCCCGACGCTCCGCCATGGGGAAGATGCCGATCGAGTAACCGTGGAGCAGGAGTTCCGGCGTCAGGGCCGTGTCGCCGAACTCGTCCTTCATCGGCTCTGGCTGTGCTCCAGCCGTTCCAGCCAGCGTTCCAGCCAGTGGATGTTGTAGTTGCCGTTGTGAATGTCCGGTTCCCGAAGCAGCGCGTGGAAGAGCGGTACGGTGGTCTCAATCCCGTCCACGATCAGTTCCCCCAGGGCCCGGTCCAGCCGCGCCATCGCTTCCTGGCGGTCGCGGCCATGGACAATCAGCTTGCCGATCAGGCTGTCGTAGTAGGGCGGAATGGAATAGCCGTGATAGAGCGCCGAATCCATCCGCACGCCCAACCCGCCGGGCGCATGAAATGCGGTGATCTTGCCGGGCCGGGGCGAAAAGCCGGGGAAGGTTTCGGCATTGATGCGCACTTCGATCGCGTGGCCGTTGATGACCAGGTCATCCTGCGTGAAGGACATCGGCAGGCCCTCGGCGACGCGGATCTGCTCCCGCACGAGGTCGACGCCGAAGATGCATTCCGTCACCGGATGTTCGACCTGAAGCCGCGTGTTCATCTCGATGAAATAGAATTCGCCGTCCTCGTAGAGGAATTCGATGGTGCCAGCGCCTGCATACTGAATCCGCGCGACGGCATCGGCGCAGATCTGGCCGATGCGCGCACGCTCCTCGGCGGAGATCGCCGGGCCGGGGGCTTCCTCGAACACCTTCTGGTGGCGGCGTTGCAGCGAACAGTCACGCTCGCCCAGGTGAACCGCGTTGCCCTTGCCGTCGCCAAAGACCTGGATCTCGATGTGGCGCGGTTTCTCGAGATATTTCTCGATATAGACCTCGTCGTTGCCGAAGGCGGATTTTGCTTCCGACCGGGCGGTCTGGAAGGCATGCGCCATTTCCGCTTCGCTCTTCGCGACCTTCATGCCGCGTCCGCCACCGCCGGCCGTCGCCTTCACGATGACCGGATAGCCCATTTCGGCCGCCAGCGTCTGCGCGGTCTGCAGGTCGGGCACGCCGCCGTCGGAGCCCGGAACGCAGGGAACGCCCAGCTTCTTCATCGTGTCCTTGGCGGTGATCTTGTCGCCCATGATGCGGATATGCTCCGCCCGGGGACCGATGAAGGTCAGATCGTGATCCTCGACGATCTGCACGAAGTTGGCGTTTTCCGACAGGAAGCCGTAGCCGGGGTGGATCGCGTCCGCCCCGGTGATCTCGCAGGCGGAGATGATGGCGGGAAAGCTGAGGTAGCTGCTGGCGGACGGCGGCGGTCCGATGCAGACCGCTTCGTCGGCCATGCGCACATGCATGGCGTCGGAATCCGCGGTCGAATGCACGGCCACGCTGCCGATGCCCATTTCCCGTGCAGCCCGGATCACGCGGAGCGCGATTTCTCCGCGGTTGGCGATCAGGATCTTGTTGAACATGGCCAGCCCGTCACTCGAGGATCACAAGCGGCGCACCGTATTCCACGGCGGCCCCGTCTTCGACGAGTATGCGGGCCACCTTGCCCGCACGGGGTGCCGGGATGTGGTTCATGGTCTTCATCGCCTCGACGATCAGCAGCGTATCGCCTTCGGCGACCTGCGTACCCACGCTGATGAAGGGGGGCGCACCCGGCTCGGCCTGCATGTAGACCGTGCCCACCATGGGCGACGTGACCGCGCCGGGGTGGTCGGCAGGGTCGGCCGATGTGGTGGCCTGCGCGGTTGCGGCGTCGGCATGCCTCGGCTCTGCGGCCGACGAGGGAGCGGAATGAGCCTGCGGCACACTGACCTGTGTGACCACCTGGTTCATCTGGCGGCTGACCCGGACCTTCAGGCTGCGATCATCGCCATAGTCACGCTTGACCTGAAGTTCGGAAAGGTCGTTTTCGCGCAGAAGCTCTGCCAGGGCGCTGATAAAGGCCACGTCGGCATCATGAGTCTTGTCGGTCATCCCGGTCCTCGATGGTTTCCCGGCCTGTCATTTGGCGCAGGCCATGCCATGGACCGTGGTTATAGGCCATGCCCGCCCCGGTGAAAAGGCGGCTTTGACGACCGGGCAAGCTGTGTCTAGATCACACGTGCAAGGAGAGTCACCATGAATATCGCAACCTGGCTTGAACGCACCGCGCGCACGGACCCGTCTCGCCCCGCGCTGTATCTTGGCCGCGACGCGGTGGCCGATTACGGCACGTTCCACAAGAATGCAGCACGCATGGCCGGCGCGCTGAGCAGCATCGGCATCCGTCCCGGCGACCGGGTCGCGATCTTCATGACGAACTGCCCCGACTACCTGATCGCGCTTTACGGGATCTGGTACGCGGGCGCGGTGGCGGTCCCGATCAATGCCAAGCTGCACGCGCGGGAAGCGGCATTCATCCTCGAGAACTCCGGCGCGGCGCTTGTTTTTGCAACCCCGGACCTGGCCGACGGCCTGGCGCAGGCCGATATCCAGACCCCGGTGTGCAATACCGACGGCGACGGTTTTTTTGCGATGCTGAGCCAGGATCCGATCCCCGCGGTCATCCAGTGTGCAGCCGACGACCTGGCCTGGCTCTTCTACACCTCCGGCACCACGGGCAAGCCGAAGGGCGTCATGATCACGCACCGGATGCTGATCACCATGTCGCTCTGCTACCAGGTCGACGCGGATCTCGTCCGTGCGGAGGATACGGCGATCTATGCCGCGCCGCTGAGCCATGGCGCGGGGATCTACAACATGATGCACGTGCGGGCGGGTGCGGCGCATGTCTGCCCGCCCTCCGGCGGGTTCGACCCGGCGGAGATCTTCGAACTGGCGGCGCATTTCGGTTCGGCGCACATGTTCGCCGCGCCGACGATGGTCAAGCGGATGACCGAGGCGGCGAAGGCGGTGGGCCTGCGCGGGGACGGGCTGCGCACGGTCGTCTATGCCGGGGGGCCGATGTACAACGCCGACATCATCGAGGCGGTGGACCAGTTCGGGCCGGTCTTCGTCCAGATCTACGGTCAGGGCGAATGCCCGATGGGAATCACCGCATTGTCGCGGCATGACGTGACCGACCGCGACCACCCACGCTGGCGGGAACGGCTCGGCTCCGTCGGGCGCGCGCAATCCGCGGTGGAGGTTGCGATCGGCGATGCGAAGGGGCGCGTCCAGCCGGTGGGTCAGCATGGCGAGATCATGGTACGCGGGGACACCGTGATGCCCGGGTACTGGCAGAACAAGGAGGCCACGGCGAAGACGATGCGCGGCGGCTGGCTCATGACCGGCGACATGGGGGTCATGGACGCCGACGGCTATGTCACCATGCAGGACCGCTCGAAGGACCTGATCATCTCCGGCGGGTCGAACGTCTACCCGCGCGAGGTGGAGGAGGTGCTTCTGACGCACCCTCGCCTTGTGGAGGTTTCCGTCGTCGGTCGACCTCATCCCGAATGGGGCGAGGAGGTGGTGGCCTTCATCGTGGGGGACGCGCCGGAGGAGGAACTCGACCAGCTCTGTATCGACAACATCGCGCGCTTCAAGCGACCCAAAGCCTATGTGCGGGTCGATGAACTGCCCAAGAACAACTACGGAAAGATACTGAAAACGGAATTGCGGGCGCGCCTGGCCGAAACCTGACGCACCCGCAGCTTGGGTGATTATGTCGTTGCCTTTGTCGCCATGCCAAATCTCGGCATGTTCGACCGGCAAAATATGTGTGGGGCTGCGGGCATTCTGTTCTGCACCTGAGATGGCGGATTCTCCGTCACCAACCCCTTCCCTCAATACTGGTTACCCGAGACTAATACGGGATGAGCCTTTCGGCCCACAAGTTTGCATCAAATCAGTGGAAGCACTTCGATAGCGCACCGAGATTTTTTCCCCTCCCCACGCACATCTTTGACTTCCCCCGATCGCGCCAAACCATAATGCCATATTTTGTGCAAAATTTAAAAGGAATTCCGTTCATCCTGATTAATTGTCGCGGATCGGGGAACAGTTCCGTCCATTTCCGGCCGATCGTTCCCGAGCTGTTCCAATCCTTCCCGTCATGATTGCGGGCACGGCCCGCTGGTGGACGCCGACCGGACGGAGCGTGAGTCGCGGGGCCGCGAGCCTTGTGCCCATTGCCGCGCGGCACTGCTCGTCCAAGTTGCGGCCGACTCGGAAATCGGTGCCGGTGAGCCCGGATGGTGGAAGCTGACGGGCCGGGCACTCGACCCGGTCGGGGCATCGTGCCTCGCTGTCCGGTCAGATCGCCAGATATTCGGACCGAAGTTCCGCATCGCCCAGAACTTCCTGTGCCGAGCCGTCGAACACGATCCCGCCGGTGTCGAGGATGATCGCCCGATCCGCGAGTTGCAGCGCGCGCACGGCGTTCTGTTCGACGATGATGGTGGTGATACCCTGTTCCTTGATCACGGCGAGCGTCTTTTCGATCTCGTCGACGATGACCGGGGCCAGCCCCTCGTAGGGCTCGTCGAGCAGCAGGACCTTGATGTCGCGTGCAAGCGCCCGTGCGATGGCGAGCATCTGCTGTTCACCGCCCGACAGCGTCACCCCCTCCTGCCGGCTGCGCTCGCCCAGGCGCGGAAACAGCTCGTAAAGGCGGTCGATGGACCATCCGACCGGCGGCGCGATCTGGGCCAGCTTGAGGTTCTCTTCCACCGTCAGGCCGGCGATGATGCGGCGGTCCTCGGGCACCAGACCCAGCCCCGCCTGGCTCGCCTGGTGGGAATTCATCTTGTGCAGCGGCTGGTGGTCCAGCCAGATTTCGCCATGGGTGACGAGCGGCGACCCGATGCGCGCGATCGACCGCAACGTGGAGGTCTTGCCCGCGCCGTTCCGACCCAGCAACGCCAGGATCTCGCCCTCGTGCACGTTGAAGCTGACGCCCTGCACGATGTAGCTCTCGCCATAATAGGCATGCATGTCCCAGACCGACAGGAAGGCGGGGGCCGTTTCGGCCATGTTCCTGTGCTTGGAGAAATCGGGTTTCACGTTCATGTCGTTTCTCCCTTACGCGGCCTGGGTTTCGCCGAGGTAGGCTTCGCGCACCTTCGGGTGACCCTTGATCTTGTCCGGCGTGTCCTCGACCAGCGGCGTGCCCTGGGCCAGCACGGTGATGCGCTCGGCGAGGCTGAACACGACGTGCATGTCATGCTCGATGATCGCGATGGTGATGTCGCGCTCCTCCTTGATCCGCTTGAGCAGGTCGATGGTGTTGTTGGTGTCGGCCCGCGCCATGCCCGCCGTGGGTTCGTCCAGCAGCAGCAGGCGCGGCTCCTGGCTCAGGCACATCGCGATTTCCAGCCGACGCTTGTCACCGCGCGACATGGAGGCGGAGTGCATGTGGCGCTTGTCGGCCAGCCCCATGTCCTCCAGCGCGTGTTCGGCATGTTCCAGGACGTCCTTCTGCTTCATCAGCCCCTGCAAGGGGTTCAGCTGGAATGACCCGTCCCGTTTGGCCAGGCAGGGGATCATCATGTTCTCGAGCACGGTCAGATCGCCGAAGATCTCCGGCGTCTGGAACACGCGGCTGATGCCCATCTGGCAGATCTCGAACGGTTTGCGGCCCAGCACCGACTGCCCGTCGAAGCTGACCGACCCGGTATCCGGGATCAGCTTGCCGACAAAGCAGTTGAGCAGGGTGGACTTGCCCGCGCCGTTCGGTCCGATGATCGCATGCACGGAGTTTTCCGCCACGCTGAGGTTCACGTTCGACAGCGCCTGAAGACCGCCGAAGCGTTTGCTCACGTTCTTGACTTCAAGGATACCCATATGCGTCGTTCCTTATTCCGCAGGCTCGGTGGAGGCGGCCTTGGAGCCGTCCTTGGACTTGCGGCGCCCCGAGAGGAGCCGACCGATACGCTGTCCGCCTTCGACAAGGCCACCGGGCAGGAAGATCACCACCAGCATGAAGATGATGCCGAGCGTCAGGTGCCAGCCCTTGCCCACGAAGGGGTGGATGATGGTCACCATGAAATCCTCGATGCCGTCGGGCATGAAGGAAAACCAGCTGTGCAGCACGTTGTCGTTGATCTTGGAGAAGATGTTCTCGAAATACTTGATCAGGCCCGCGCCCAGCACCGGGCCGATCAGCGTGCCCGCACCGCCGAGGATGGTCATCAGCACCACCTCGCCCGACGCCGTCCATTGCATCCGCTCCGCGCCGGCCAGAGGATCGACCGCCGACAGCAGCCCGCCGGCGAGGCCCGCATACATGCCCGAGATCACGAAGGCCGCCAGCGTGTAGGGACGCGAGTTGAGCCCGGTGTAGTTCATCCGCTGCTGGTTCGATTTCACGGCCCGCAGCATCATGCCGAAGGGTGACCGGAAGATGCGGATCGCGAGGTAGAAGCAGATCAGCATGACCACCGCACACAGGTAGTAGCCCGCGTTGAACTGGAACTCCCAGGCGCCGAACTCCATCTTGTGGGTGGCCCGCATGCTGAGCCCGAAGAGATGCGGCAGGTCCGGCACGCGGTCCGGGTTGTGGAACCATTGCGGGTCGTTCGCATAGACCTGCAGGCCGGTTTCGCCGTTGGTGAGGTTGAACTTCGGGTTCGACAGCACCGAGTAGGCGAGGGCAAAGGACATCTGTGCGAAGGCCAGCGTCAGGATCGAGAAGTAGATGCCCGACCGCCGCAGCGAGATGATGCCGATCAGGAATGCGAAGATGCCCGAGACGACGATCGACAGCAGGATGCCCGGGAGCACGTTGTAGCCCAGCAGCTTGAACATCCACACGCAGCTGTAGGAGCCCACGCCCAGGAAGGCCGCGTGCCCGAAGGACAGGTACCCGGTCAGCCCGAAGAGAATGTTGAACCCGATCGCGAAGATGCCGAAGATGACGAACTTCTGCATCAGGTCCGGGTAGCCCGCGTTGAACTGTGCGAGCCCGCTGTCGGACGGGAAGGGGTTCAGGAAAAACGGTGCCAGCAACGTCAGAACGGCGACGATGATCAGCAGGCCCGCGTCTTTTGCGTTTAGACCCAGCATCGGCTTATTCCTCCATCACGCCCTTCTTGCCCATCAGACCGCGTGGCCGGGTCAGAAGGACGATGATTGCGACAACGTAAATGATGATCTGGTTGATGCCCGGGATCGTGGTCGTGGCCCAGGTGGTCGAGGCGAAGGCCTCCAGAATGCCCAGCATGAAGCCCGCCAGCACGGCACCGGGCAGCGATCCCATGCCGCCGACGACGACCACCACGAAGGACAGTACCAGGAAATCCATCCCCATGTGGTAATTGGGCGCGTTGATCGGGCCGTACATCACGCCGGCCAGCCCCGCGACCGCGGCGGCCAGCCCGAACATGATGGTGAACCGCCGGTCGATGTCGATCCCGAGCAGCCCGACCGTTTCGCGGTCGGCCATGCCCGCACGGACGACCATGCCGAACGTCGTGAACTGCAGGAAGGCGAAGACCCCTCCGATGATGAGCATCGCGAAGGCTATGTAGATCAGCCGCCAGATCGGATAGGCCATCTGCAATCCGAAGGCGCCGCCGATCTGTGCCACGCCCGACAGGGCTTCGGGTGCCGGGGTCTGGATCGGGTTCGCGCCGAAAAAGTACTTCACGATCTCCTGCAGCACGATGGCAAGCCCGAAAGTCACGAGGATCTGGTCCGCGTGCGGACGCTTGTAGAAATGCTTGATCAGCCCGCGTTCCATGACAAATCCGATCAGGATCATGACCGGGATCGCAAAGAGGATGGCCAGTGGAACCGACCAGTCGATGATGGCCGCCCCGACCTCGGGGCCGAACCAGCTTTCCACATAGGGTGTCTGGACCTTCAGCGGATTGCCGAGAAAGTCCTTCTGCGTCTCGTCCACCACGACATAGCTGAGGGACAGTATCTTCTGCATCGTGACCGAACAGAACGCCCCGATCATGAAGAGCGCGCCGTGGGCGAAGTTGACCACCCCCAGCGTGCCGAAGATCAGCGTGAGCCCCAGCGCGATCAGCGCATAGGCCGAGCCCTTGTCGAGACCGTTCAGAATTTGAAGAAGGATTGCGTCCATGTCCCGCCCCGTGGAATGCGCTCAAGGCCCATCGGACCTCGAGCAGATGAAGGTGCAGGATGGGGGCATCCCCATCCTGCCGATCTTCGGATCTACGCGCCCGGGTTGCAGGAACCCAGGTCGCCCCCGGCGAACATCGGGTGGTCGGGTGCATACTCGACCTGCGCGCGCGGGGTGACTTCCACGATCTCAAGCGTGTCGAACTCGTTGGAGGGGTCCTCCTTGCCCTTCATGACCAGCACGTCCTTGAAGCACTGGTGATCGTCGGCGCGGTAGAGCGTGGGGCCGTTGCCCATGCCGTCGAATTCGAAGCCTTCGAGCGCCTCGACCACCGCACAGGGGTTGAAGGAGCCGGCGCGTTCGACCGCATCCGCATAGAGCAGGGTCTGCACGTAGCAGGTATGCGCCGAGTTCGACGGCGGACGGCCATACTTCTCGCCGAAGGACTTCACGAAGGCCTTGGTGCCCTCGTCCGGCAGCTGCCAGTTCCAGTTCATGGAGCCGTAGACGCCGCGTACGTTGGCACCGGCACCCGCGGCCATCAGCTCGGAATAGAGCGGCACGACGATCTGGAAGTCCTTGCCGTTCACCTGCTTGTCGAGAAGGCCGAACTGAACGGCGTTGGTCAGCGAGTTGACCATGTTGCCGCCGTAGTGGTTCAGCACCAGCACGTCGGCGCCCGAGTTCAGCACCGGCGCGATATAGGACGAGAAATCCGTGGCCGCGAGCGGCGTCAGCACGTTCTCGACGGTTTCCCAGCCCTGAGCCTCGGTCGCGGCAGCGATGGATTCCTGCTGCGTCCAGCCCCAGGTATAGTCGGCGGTCAGGTGGTAGGCGCGGCGGTCGGTGCCGTAGGCTTTGGCCAGCACCGGCGCCAGCGCGGCCCCGGACATGTAGGCGTTGAAGAAGTGACGGAAGCCGTTGGCCTTCTTGTCCTTGCCGGTGGTGTCGTTGGAATGCGTCAGGCCGGCCATGAAGATGATGCCCGCGTCCTGGCACAGACCCTGCACGGCCACGGCAACGCCCGAGGACGATCCGCCGTTGATCATGATGGCGCCGTCCTTCTCGATCATCGCCTTGGCCGAGGCGCGGGCGGCGTCGGATTTCATCTGCGTGTCGCCGGTCACGAACCCGACTTTCTTGCCGAGGATGCCGTTGCCCTGTAGCGCCCTGGAGCTGAAGGTGTTGAGCATCCCGCCGTCGCCCTCGCCGTTGAGGTGCTGGACGGCCAGTTCCTGCGCGCGCAGCTCGTCCATGCCTTCTTCCGCATAGGGGCCGGTCTGCGGCACGTTGAAGCCCAGCGTGACGGACGAACCGGTTGGCTCGTTGGTGAAGGCGGCGGCCGAAGAGGCCGTGAAGATCGTGGGCACTGCCAGCCCGGCACCGGTGGCGGCACCGGTCCTCAGAACACCCCGACGGGTGAGGTTCGATTTGGTCATGAATTCCTCCCAAAGGTAACA
>CBDUPF010000097.1:0-12414 GCA_965369035.1 uncultured Aliishimia sp. | reverse complement strand
ACGATGGTGGCCAGCGCATTGGGCATGAGGTTGGTCAGCTCCAGCGTCTCCATCAGGTCGGAGTTCCAGACGAGGCTGCGGTCGGTGACCTTCAGATCGTCGACCTTGGCGGCGATCCCGGTCATCTTCTCGACCCCTTCCTTCAGCGTGTCGGATGCGCGGAAGACGGCGGCGTCGGACTGCATCGTGCGCTGCATCTCGTCGCGCAACTCCGCGGTGGGAATGGCGCCATCCGCATTGCGGAAGCGGTCGAAGCGGTCGAAGGCCTTCTCGATCGACGCCTTGTCGGGCGTCGGCACAGCCGAGGCCGCGTCCACGACGTCACCGGCCCGGATCGAGGCCGCCCGCCCGAAGACGACGAGGTCGATCAGCGAGTTCGACCCCAAGCGGTTCGCGCCGTGGACGGACGCGCAGCCCGCCTCGCCCGCGGCCATCAGTCCGGGCACGATGGCGTTTGGATCCTCCGCCGTGGGGTTCAGAACCTCGCCCCAGTAATTCGTGGGGATCCCGCCCATGTTGTAGTGCACGGTCGGCAGAACCGGGATCGGCTCCTTCGTCACGTCCACGCCGGCGAAGATCTTCGCGCTTTCGGAAATGCCGGGCAGGCGTTCGGCCAGCGCTTCGGCCGGAAGGTGGGACAGGTTGAGATGGATGTGATCCTTGTGCTCGCCCACCCCGCGTCCTTCGCGAATCTCCAGCGTCATAGACCTGGAGACGTAGTCGCGCGGCGCCAGGTCCTTGTAGTTGGGCGCATAGCGCTCCATGAACCGTTCGCCCTCGGAGTTGGTGAGGTATCCCCCCTCTCCCCGCGCGCCTTCGGTGATCAGGCAGCCCGAGCCGTAGATGCCGGTGGGATGAAACTGCACGAACTCCATGTCCTGCAGAGCAAGACCCGCCCGTGCCACCATGCCGCCGCCGTCCCCGGTGCAGGTATGGGCGGAGGTGGCGGAGAAATAGGCGCGGCCGTAGCCGCCGGTGGCCAGCACCACCATCTTGGCGGCGAAGACGTGCATCGTGCCGTCATCGAGCTTCCAGCAGACCACGCCCTGGCACTGCCCGTCCTCGGACATGATCAGGTCGATGGCGAAATACTCGATGTAGAACTCGGCTTTCTGCTTCAGCGACTGGCCGTACAGCGTGTGCAGGATCGCGTGGCCGGTCCGGTCGGCGGCGGCGCAGGTGCGCTGCACCGGGGGGCCTTCGCCGAATTCGGTCGTGTGCCCGCCGAAGGGACGCTGGTAGATCTTGCCCTCCTCGGTCCGCGAAAACGGCACGCCGTAATGCTCCAACTCGTAGACCGCCTTGGGCGCCTCGCGGGCGAGATATTCCATCGCATCCGTATCGCCCAGCCAGTCGGAGCCCTTGACGGTGTCGTACATATGCCACTGCCAGCTGTCGGGCCCCATGTTCCCGAGGCTCGCGGCGATGCCGCCCTGTGCCGCAACGGTGTGCGAGCGGGTCGGAAAGACCTTCGTCACGCAGGCCGTTCTCAGGCCCTGCTCCGCCATGCCGAGCGTGGCACGCAGCCCCGCTCCGCCGGCACCCACCACCACGACGTCATATTCGTGCGTCTCGTAGTCGTATTCAGCCATTGAGGCCCTCTCCCGAATTCAAAACGCCAGGCGCGCGATGGCGAACAACCCCACCGCGGCAATGGCATAGCTGAGGCAAATCATCAGCAGAAGGGTCACCTTCTGGGCGGCCCCGTGTACGTAGTCCTCGATCATGATCTGGGCACCGTCCTTGAAGTGCATCATGCCCACGACGATGGTCAGCGCGGCGATCAGCGCGGGCCAGGGCCGCGCGAAATACTCCGTCACCGTCGCGTAGTCGGAGCCGAGAATGGACCCGAAGGTGAAGATGAAAAGCGGGATCAGAATCAGCAGTCCGACAGAGGACACCTTCATCGCCCAGAAATGCGCAGTGCCGGACTTGGCCGAGCCCATGCCAACGGCGCGCTTGCGGTCGGTCAGAAATCGCATGTCACGTTCCTCAGATCACGATGACGGTAAACAGGGTCAATACAACGGACCCGATGACGACAGCCCAACTGAGGTTGTCGGCATCGCTCATCTCGAGCCAGGCGCCGCTGTCCCAGATCAGATGCCGGATCCCCGCGAGCGTGTGGTACCAGATGCCCCAGAGTGACAGCAACATCACCAGATCACCGAACCATGACGTCAGCACCCCGTTGGCGACGTCGAAAGCCTGTTCCGAAGAACTGGCCGCCAGAAACCACCAGACGATCAGAATGGCCGTCACGATCAGCGCATTTCCGGTGATTCGCGTCAGGATCGAAGTGACCGAGTTGAGCTGTGCCCGGTAGTATGTGCCCAACATGAATGGCGAAAGCGGGCGATTTCCTCGGTTTGTGTCGGCCATGATGACTCCGTTCTTGCTTCGCTGGGGCTTTTACATCGCAGATTGGCCGGCATGTCACGAGGCATCTGTCCGCAGGGGCGCGGTTTTTTGGCGCGCCCCGCGACTTGTGATCACGCAGCTTTTGTCTGTGATCACGTCATTGCAGGCCTGCGGGGACGACAGATGCACGATCCGTCACACCGGCAGCGGCCTTCGTCGTTTCGCGCTGAAGTTTGCGCCGGATCGCCTCCGGATAGTCCTCGAATCCCCAGGCCGTCTCCACGAACGCGCCTTCGCCGGTGATCAGATTCTCGAAGAAGTAGGCCGTGAGGTCGCTGTCGTCGGTCTCGATCGCCAAGGCGTTGACGGTGATTCCCGCACGGCGGAGCCAGTCGTGATGATCGCGCGGGTCGGTTCCTTCGTTCGACCGGCCGTCGCCCGACACGTCGATGACCTTGCGCCTGCAGTGCGGCACGTCGTCGAAAACGCGGCGGCTCACGTCCAGCGCCTCGCCGATGGCGGTCGAGTAGTTGCGCCACACCCGCTGGTCGATTTCGACCGCGTCGGCGAACCGATCTATCGCATCGAAACTGGTCATTGCTGTCCAGGGCAAGGTCTGGCGCTGACGGGACGATCCGGTCCATTGGACCAGCGTGACCGCGGCCTCCTGGCTCAGCAGCGCCTCCGCCACGATCCCATCCCGCAGCGCCGCTGCCAGCCCGTCCATCTGCAGCCGGAACTCCTGCGGATCGACCGAGCCGGAAACGTCCACGGCCAGAACGAGGGCCAGATCGCAGGCGCGAACCGCCCCGCCCCATAGCACGCCCAAGATCGCCAACCGTCCGAACATGCCTCGACACTAGCCAATCGGCGGCGCCGGGGGCAGTTCGAATTCGACATCCGCGCAGCGAACTTCGCGGGCCTTGCAGCGTCAGAGAGGGCAGAGCGCCCAATAGTCGAGATCCAGGAGCACGTCGGGAAGGTACTTGCCGTCCTCGCCTTTCAGCCTGAAGGGCTCCCCGCCCTTGGTGGCCACCAGCCGCAGACGAAGCGCGCCGACGCCGGGCGCGGAGGTCTCGGCGCGGTCGAGCACTTCGGACCAGGCCCGCACGGTATCGCCAGCGAGGCAGGGGTTGGCATGTGCCCCGCCGTTCAGGCCCACCACCATCTGCGCGTTGGCCAGCCCGTTGAAGCTGAGCGCGCGGGCCAAGGAGATCACGTGCCCGCCATAGATCAACCGCGTGCCGTCGGGGCGGGCGGAGGTGTCGAAATGCACCTTGGCCGTGTTCTGCCACAGCCGCGTGGCCATCATGTGTTCGGCTTCCTCAACGGTCACGCCGTCGACATGGTCGATCCGCTCGCCGATCTCGTAGTCGCTCCAGCGATGCGCCTCGCCCGCGAGCGCGAAGTCGTAACCGGTGAAGTCGAGCCCCGCGGGCACCACAAGATCCTCCGCCGCGACCGCGGGTGCGAGGTCGGGGACCACGGTTTCGGGCGCCGGCGCCTCCGCATCGCGCTTGCGCACCATCACCCAGCGCACGTAGGTCAGCACAGCCTCGTCCCGCTGATCGAACCCGGTCGTGCGCACCCAGACCACGCCGGTGCGACCATTGGAATTCTGCTTGAGCCCGATGACCACGCTTTCCGAGCGCAGCGTGTCGCCCGGCCAGACCGGCTTCAGCCAGCGCCCTTCGGCATAGCCGAGATTGGCCACGGCATTCAGCGACACGTCGGGCACGGTCTTTCCGAAAACGGTGTGAAAGGCGATCATGTCGTCGAACGGCGACGCGGTGAGCCCGCAGGATTGGGCGAAAGCGTCCGAGGCATAGATCGCGTGCCGCGCGGGATAAAGCGCGTGGTAGAGCGCGCGTTCGCCGGGCCCCACGGTGCGCGGGACCGCGTGACGGATCACCTGGCCCACCTCGTAATCCTCGAAGAAGCGGCCCGGATTCGTCTTGACCGCGTTCGACGCCTCGCTCTGCTGCATGGCTTACTGCTCTCCCAGTTTCAGGTCGGGGTGATAGTCTCCCGGCACGTCCTTCACGACCGCCTGGCCACAGCGCATCACGCCACGCTTGCCGTCGAAGGCATAGGTGGGCGCACCGTGCAGGTCCCACCCTTTTGCCAGCGCAGCCGACACCTTGTGACAGAAGGCGGAGGTGTCGTCCTCGCTCAAGAACCGGTAGAGCTTCATCCGCTCACCCGAAGACAGGGTAGCCAAGCCAGGCGTGAATCCAGGCCACCACGGCGAAAACCGCCACGGTTGCCACGACGGCGACGATCTCCTTGCGCATCGGCGCGCGCTCGGGCGGCGTCCAGTCCGGTTCTGCGCGATTGATCACGATGACCTCCACCACGGCCCAGGCCAGCAATCCACCGAACAGCACGAAGGACACGAGGTCGCCGTTCACCAACAGGTGCGCGACGGCCCAGGTCTTGAAGCCGATGAGTTGCGGGTGACGGATGACCCTGGTGATCGCCGTTCTCATTCCGGATGCGGCGAAGAGATAGACTGCGAACAGCACGAGCAGGTTGTTGATGCCGACCAGCGCCGGGGTACGGCCCCACCAGAACGGCCCCTCTGCCCCGCGATACCCGATCACCATCAGCACCACGCTCACGAAAAGCACGAGGGCAATGGCGCCCTTGCCGGGATCGCCCATCGCCGCGCGGCGTTCGGGCGCGATCCGCTTGAAGAGATGCGCGAGCCACCACAGGGCAATGCCCGCGATCAGGACTATCCAGTACATGACGTCTCCTCCGACATCGCCGCGATCGCTTCGGCCTTGGCCAGTGTCTGGCGGGCCGTGACCACGTGCAGGTTCTCGACGATCTTGCCGTCGACGACCGCGACGCCCTGCCCGCCCGCCTCGGCCTCCTCGAAGGCCGCGATCTGGCGACGGGCCAGATCCACTTCGGCCTCGGACGGGGCAAAGACGTCGTTGGTGACGTCGATCTGGGCGGGGTGAATCAGGGTCTTGCCGTCGAAGCCCATGTCGCGTCCCTGCGTGCATTCAGCGCGTAGACCGTCGGTGTCCTTGAAGGCGTTGTAGACCCCGTCAACGATGATCCGTCCGTGCGCCTTGGCGGCCAGCAGGCAGAGCCCCAGACCGGTCATCATCGGCAGCCTGTCGGGCCGGAAGCGTGTCTGCAGTTCCTTGGCGAGGTCGTTGGTGCCCATGACCATCCCGGCCAGCTTCGGATGTGCGGCGATCGCGGCGGCGTTCAGCATACCGGTCGGCGTTTCCATCATCGCCCAGAGAGAAAGATCGCCCGTGATCGCGGCCAGCGCGTCCAGATCATCCGGCCCCGACACCTTGGGGAGAAGCACCGCGTCCACGGGCATCGAGGCGACCGCCTCCGCATCCGCCCGGCCCCACGCGGTCTCCAAACCGTTGATCCGCACGATCTTCACACGCGCGCCGTACCCGCCTTCGGCCAGTGCCGAAGACAGCGTGGCACGTGCCGCGTCCTTCTCCTCCGCCGACACGGCATCCTCCAGATCGAAGATGATCGCATCGACGGCCAGGCCTCGTGCCTTTTCAAGCGCGCGCGGGCGGGATCCCGGAATGTAGAGAACGGACCGATAGGGGCGCTGATCGGGCATGATGACGTGATCCTAAGGCAGACAGGCAACATTGTTGCGCAGTTGGGTGACGAATTTTCACGAAATGTTCAAGGCTGTTCTGCCGCGCCGCAGCGAAAACGCGTAAAATTTTCTGCATCGTCCCGGCGATTAACCATTATTTCAAGGCTGCCTGCGAGTGTCCATACCGAGCAGATCAGCGGGGGGCACCGCAACGGCTGGGCCGCCGAAAAGACCGCGGTGCTGGGCTGCCAAGGATTGGAACCGGGGCCGACCCGTCATCGCCGGAGTAGCGTCCGGAACTGGCCAGATGAGCGTGTCGACACCTCAAGAACAAGGACGGCAAGCTATGACAGCAGTATTCAAGGCACTCGTCGCGGCCTCTGGTCTGATCGCACTGACCTCGGGCGTCGCATCTGCACAAAACACACAGAACTGCGCCCCGCGCGAAGCGGTGGTCGACAGGCTCGCGAGCGGCTATGGCGAGACGCGCCAGTCGATGGGACTCGGGGCGAACAACCACGTGGTCGAGGTCTTCGCTTCCAACGAGACCGGCACGTGGACGATCACGGTAACCATGCCCAACGGTCTGACCTGCCTCGTCGCCTCCGGCCAGGCGTTCGAGGAACTGGCCGAGGCGCTGCCGACAGACGAAAGCGACGCCTGAGCGCGTTTTTTCGCGCAAGGGTTTCGAAAGCGGCTGCCGGTGCGGCCGCTTTTTTGTTGGGGATCGGACCCGGACCCTCGATGTCAGCGCAGGACGAAGGCCATAAGACCCGCAGCGAGAATTGCGTTCACCAGCCAGATCGTGAGCGAAATACGCCGGCGCAGGGACAGCTTGGCAAAGCGATCAATCATAATCGAACCTTTCCGACAGGATGCGGCTGGATGGCGTCCCGCGCGACAGAAGGTGGTCTTCGACCGAATCCATCATCGCGGCCGGTCCACAGAGCATGAAGAGCCACTCGCCGAACTGATCGGCTGACAACACACGGTCCAGCAGCCCCGAATCGATCACCCCTGTCTCCCCCGGCCATCCCTCCGGCGGTTCGGACAGAACGTAGGTCACATCCTCGTCCTTCAGTTCGTCGCGGTAGAGGATCTGTTCCTCCCGACGGTTGCCGTAGATCAGGCACACCTTGCGCGGATCCCGTGTTGCGCGCAACTCGCGCAGGATACCCAGCAGCGGCGCGAGGCCCACTCCGCCCGCGATCATGACAATGCCCGGCTCGTTGTGCCCATCCGCGGTGAGGTGCCCGAACGGGCCCTCCAGATACGCGCGCGTTCCGGGTTCGATTTGTCCGAGAGATGCGGTGAAATCTCCCAGTTCCTTGATGACGAAGGAGACATTCGGGCCATTCGACGGAGCCGAGCTTATCGAAAACGGGTTCTCGTGCAGGCTGAACGCACTGTGGCCGATGTTCAGCCATACGAACTGGCCGGCCTTGTAGGTCAGCCCGGCGTGCCGGTCCGGAGCGACGGTCACTTCCCACTGTTTGGGCGACAGCCGGGTGATGGAGACCACGCGCCAGGCGCGCTTTCGGTCCAAGAGCGGAGCCACGAGGTAGACATAGACCAGCGATCCCACGGCCAGCGCGGTCATCGCCACCCAGAACCACGCGAGTTCGGGGTTGGCACTGTAGCGGCCCGCATAGACCGCGTGATGCAGCAGCAGCCCCGCAATCAGCAACGCGCCCAGCCCATGCATCAACCGCCATGTCTCGTACCTGTAATCCGAATGCCTTCGGGAAATGGCCAGAGCCACCAGCGCCGGCAGGAGAAGATAGGCGGCAATGCCGGTGGAAAGGCTGGAGAAATCCGTGGTGACGGTGAGTTGGCGGTCCGTGTCCCAGGGTCGCGTGCCGCCTGACATCGTCCCGCGATAGAGAAACGGATGCACGACCGCGAACAGCAGCGCCGTCCGGGCCATGACCTGATGGAACCGCATGGTGACGTCCATCCCGATACCGCTGGCCACGGATTTGAACCGGCCGGACAGGACGAATTCCACCAGAATGATCGCGAAGGCAAGCAACCCCAGGCCCGAGGCGATCTCTTCCGCCAGCGGGCGCGGCTCGCCGCCTGTCGCCGCGGCAAGGCCCAGCGGCAGAAGAACGCACAGGATGTAGAGGGGAATGAGAACGGTAGCTTTCATGCGATCCCTGTCTATGGCAGTTTCCACGACGCACAATGATGTCGATCAAGTCGGCGAACCGAAAGTCCCCCGTTCGGTATCAGGTCAGCCCGTCCCAGATCAGCTTGCTCCCCGTCACCGTCAACAGCACGTAAGTCAAGCCGAAGAACAACCGTTCCGGCACGGCGCGATGCAGCCTGACCCCGATCCAGGCACCGACAAGCGCGAATGGCGCCAGCAGGACGTTTGCCTTGAACGTCTCCACGGTGAACATGCCCAGAAAGGCGTACGGCACGAATTTCGCGATGTTGATCGTCCAGAACACCAGCACGGTGCTGGCCTGGTACTGCGTTTTCGTAAGGCGCCGGCCCAGAAGATAGACTGCGGCCGGCGGACCTCCGGCGTGGCTCACGAAGCTGGTGAAGCCGGCGACCAGGCCCGCGAACGCCCCGACCCACCCCGGCATGGTCGCATGGCCCAGTTTCAGGCGGCCGCCGCGCAAAAGCAGTTGCCAGACAACGAAAGCGACGGAGATCATGCCGATCAGCAGCCGAAAGACATCCGCATCGGCCACGGAATAGAGCCACGCACCAAGCGCGACCCCCGGAATCCCGCCCGCGATCAGGTGCGCCGCCGCATTCCGGTCCCATTGGCCCCAGTAAGGACCGAGCGTGGCGAGGTCGATGAGCATCAGGAGCGGCAACATGACGCCCAGCGCGGTGCCCGGGTCGAGCACGATCGCCAGAATCGAGGCCGCGGCGAAAGCGGCGCCGGAGCCGAATCCGCCCTTCGAAATGCCCGCAAAGACCACCGCCGGCCCGGCGACAAGGAAAAACCACCAATCGAGAACGAGCACCCGCAGACCTCCGATTTCCCGACTGCTTTCACCGCTTTAGACGCTCGCCGGCGGAGCCGCCAGCCCCGTCCGGTCACGCTGCGTCAAAGGGCGACTCTTGCGCAGGGAGCCGCGACGCACTACGCACGCGCCGAAATAACAACACATTCGGAGACAGTAGCCATGGCCAGACCCAAGATTGCCCTGATCGGCGCCGGTCAGATTGGCGGGACCCTAGCCCACCTCGCAGCATTGAAGGAACTCGGCGACGTCGTCCTGTTCGACATCGCCGAAGGCGTCCCGGAGGGCAAGGCACTGGACATCGCCGAGTCCGGCCCGTCCGAAGGCTTCGACGCGGCGCTGAAGGGCACGCAGGACTATGCCGACATCGCCGGTGCGGATGTGTGCATCGTGACCGCCGGCGTGGCACGCAAGCCGGGCATGAGTCGCGACGATCTGCTGGGCATCAACCTCAAGGTCATGAAATCCGTGGGCGAAGGCATCCGCGACAATGCGCCCGACGCCTTTGTCATCTGCATCACCAACCCGCTCGACGCCATGGTCTGGGCGCTTCGCGAATTCTCCGGACTGCCGCACGAAAAGGTCTGCGGCATGGCCGGCGTGCTCGACAGCGCGCGGTTCCGGCATTTCCTGGCGGAAGAGTTCGGCGTCTCGATGAAGGATGTCACCGCTTTCGTCCTGGGCGGTCATGGCGACACCATGGTGCCGTTGACGCGATATTCCACCGTGGCCGGCATTCCGCTGCCCGATCTTGTGCAGATGGGCTGGAGCAGCCAGGAAAAGATCGACAAGATCGTGCAGCGCACCCGTGACGGCGGTGCGGAGATCGTGGGGCTGCTGAAGACCGGCTCCGCCTTCTACGCGCCCGCGACCTCCGCCATCGAGATGGCCGAAGCCTACCTCAAGGACCAGAAGCGCGTTCTGCCCTGCGCGGCCTATGTGGACGGCGCCTACGGGCTCAAGGGCTTCTATGTCGGCGTCCCGACAGTGATCGGTGCGGGCGGCATCGAGCGCGTGGTCGAGATCAAGCTCGACAAGGACGAGCAGACGATGTTCGACAATTCGGTGAATGCGGTCAAAGGCCTGGTGGAAGCCTGCAAGGGTATCGACGAAAGCCTCGCCTGAGCCTTCTTCGGAATGACGATCAAAAGGCCGCTCCGAAACGGGCGGCCTTTTGCACAAGCCGGTCTCATTGCACGAACCGCACGCGCCACAACAGGCGGAACACCTGCATGATCCGCTGCACCGCGATGATCTGCACGACCCATCCCCAGACCGCGCCCGCCAGCACCTGCCACAAGGTATGACGCCGCGCTTCGATTCGGGATCCGCCGGTAAAGCCCGCCGCCATGACCGCCAGAAACTGACCGGACGGGCTGGACGCGAGGCAGGTTCGCATCAGACCGGCCGCCCCGAAACTCGCCGCCGCCGTGTGGCCGGAAGGGAACCCGCCGTCTCCACCATCCGGTCGCCGGCTGAAGGGCCGGTCGCCCAACTCGATCTTGGGCACCTTGATTCCGGCCTCCAGCACCAGGTAGCGGCCGAGATAGGCCACCGCCTGACCCTGGATCCCCGCACAACCCAGCCCCATGGCCGGCAAGGCGACCTGCACCAACCCGCCGGTGCGCCGGACGTCATGTCCGCCGATCAGTGCCAGAACAAGCAACATGGCTGCAAGGAGGCCGGTCGCACCAATCCTCGAAACCTGTCCGCTCAACGTCTTCATTTCAGTTGCCTTCCGCCGCCTCTCGTTGCGACGGTCCTCGCCCGAACGGCACGCCCCTGCCCATCGGACAAAGGCTTGATTACGGCGGCGCGACGGGAAATAAGCCTTAGTCACAGGAGGGGCCCGTGACCGATCTGGACGCATCAGAACCCGGCCTGCCGACGCGCCGGCCAAACCCCCGCCTCGTGCAGGCGGGCGCAGTGATCCTGCTGGCCTGCATGGTCTTCTTCTTCGTGGATCTGGTCGACGACCTGTTCGAAGATTCGGTGGCGGCGTCCGGCCTTACCGTCCGCCACATCCTGCACATGACGCTTGAGGGGCTGTCGGTGCTGGGCCTCGGCTTCGCGGCGGTCGTTCTTTTCGGCTATGTCCGCTTCCTGCGTCACGAAGCCGCTCGGCGCGCGAGCACGATCTCGCTTCTGCGCGGGCGCTTTCGCGAGGTGCTGGAGCAGAAGTTCGATACTTGGTCGCTTACCCCCGCCGAACGCGACGTGGCGATCCTGATCCTGAAAGGGGCCTCCGTCGCGGAAATCGCCGAAGCGCGGCAGACCGCCGTTGGCACCGTGAAGTCGCAATCGACCGCGCTCTTTCGCAAGGTGGGGGTGAACTCCCGCAACGGGTTGACGGCCCTGTTCCTCGACGAATTCCTGGACGTGGCCGAGTAGAGAAGCCTCCTGAGACTGGTCGGTCGGAGAGACGTCCCCGCGTGAGGTCAGTCGGGATTTCAGGCAATTCCGGGTCTGGGCAGGTGGTCCGAATGGGCCACGCGGCCGGGCTTGGCGGCAACACTGCTGGTCGCGATCAAGCTGTTCGGATGGAACGGCACGTGGTGCGCGCTGCGCTCCATCGCACGCCTGAGGGCGGCCGGATTTCCCCGCACGACCCGGCGGCCAGAAAGCCGATCGTGCGAATCAACCGACCCCTGGGCACCGATGATTCCGGCGCGGCATGCTTTTTGTGATCACACAAATTTTGCTGTGATCACATTGCCACGAATTCGTTCGAATTCGGCGACCTGCATGTATTTTTCGGTTTACGCCCATGGCTTGGTTGGTCGTATAGGCGCCAGACAACAGAACGCCCGAGGACAGATTTTCCATGAATATCCACGAATACCAGGCCAAGGCCCTTTTGCGCAGCTATGGGGCCCCGGTTTCGGACGGCCGCGTGGTACTGCGCGCCGAAGAGGCAAAGACCGCAGCAGGCGCCCTTGACGGGCCGCTCTGGGTCGTAAAGGCGCAGATTCATGCGGGCGGACGGGGCAAGGGCTCGTTCAAGGAAGCGGATGCGGGCGAGAAGGGCGGCGTGCGGCTGACCAAGTCGGTCGAGGAAGCCGCCACCGAGGCGCGGCGCATGCTGGGCCGCACGCTGGTGACCAAACAGACCGGACCGGCCGGCAAGCAGGTCAACCGCATCTATATCGAGGACGGATCGGGCATCGAGAGCGAATTCTACCTCGCCCTGCTGGTCGACCGCGTCACCTCGCGCATCTCCTTCGTGGCCTCCACCGAGGGTGGCATGGATATCGAGGAGGTCGCGGAGTCCCAGCCCGACAAGATCCTCAGCTTCTCCGTCGATCCGGCGACCGGCTACCAGCCGTACCACGGGCGTCGCATCGCCTTTATGCTGGGCCTGACCGGCAAGGCAGTGAAACAGTGCGTGTCGCTGATGGGCACGCTCTACAAGCTGTTCGAGGAAAAGGACATGGAGATGCTGGAGATCAACCCGCTGATCCTGACCGACACGGGCGA
>CBDUPF010000096.1:0-12417 GCA_965369035.1 uncultured Aliishimia sp. | reverse complement strand
CGAGATCGAGATCGACGTGCCCGAAGGGCGCTGGTTCTACCAGGACGACATCGATTTCACCGACACGCTGGGCTTCGTCGTCCGGGTCAGCGCGGGCATCGACCTCTACCAGGATCCCGCCGCCGCGCGCTGGGTCATCCAGGCCATCGACCCGCTGACCGGCGAGCAGATCACCGACACGAGCCGCGGGCTGCTGCCGCCCAACACCGATGCGGGCCGCGGCGCAGGCTTCGTCACCTACACGGTCAAACCCGCCGACGACGTGGAGACCGGTACGCGGATCAGTTCGTCCGCGCGGGTGCTGTTCGACACGCAGGCACCGGAAGAAACGCTGGAACTGGTGCAGGTCGTCGACGGCCGGGCGCCGGTCACCATTCTGGATGTGGAGCAGATCGACGGCACCGACAGCTTCGACGTTTCCTGGGAGGCGACAGACGATCCGTCGGCCTCCGGTGTCAAGCATGTCACGCTGTATGTCTCGACCGATGGTGGAGATTTCAAGATCTGGCAGCGGCGCGTCGAGCTGGCCGAGGGTTCGCTGATCTTCGAGGGCGAGGCAGGGAAAACTTATGAATTCCTGGCACTTTCCACGGATGTGGCTGGCAACCGTGAGGAGCCCCGAGACGGCTCCGCGGTGACGTCTGACGGCAAGCCGGTGAACCTCGGAGCTCCGGCGCAGGTCGAAAGCTCGACCCCGCCCAACTTTGGCCGCCCGCCGGCGCCGTCGGAGCAACCTTCGGTCAACCAGCTCTTCAACCTTGCGGTGGACCAGATCCCCTCCGCGGATCCGCTGACACAGCCGTCCGAATTCGCTGATGTGATCAGCCCCTTCGTCGGTCAGGCCTTTGCCTGGGACATCCCCGAAAGCAACGCGGGAATCGCGCCCATGGCGCTGCTGGAGCTGTCGACCGGCGACATCATGGTTTCCGGCGGGGCAAATCGCGGCAGCCTGTATCTCTTCGATCGTGAGGGTGGCAGCGCCATCGGTGAAAACGCGCTGCTGACAACGCTCGACGAGCCGGTCTTCAACCTTGCCGAGGACGCGGCGGGCAACATCTGGGCCACGACCGGCGGCGGCGCATTGCTGAAGCTCGATGCAACCTCGGGCGGGGTGATCGCGCGGTACGGCCAGGGCATCACGATGGGTCTCGCCATAGAAGAGCAGACCGGGCTCATCTATGTCGGCGCGCGGTCGGGCATCCTGACGTTCGATCCGACCACCGGCAAGTTCGCGCAGTGGAGCCGTGACGAGAACCTGCGCGTGGGCAGCCTCGCCTTCGACAATTACGGCGAACTCTGGGCCGTCACCTGGCCGGACCGCAAGCAGGTTGTGAGCTTCACCGACCGCCAACGAGCCAAGATCCAGTTCACCTTCGACAGCGACATCGATTCGATCGCCTTCGGGCAGGAGGGGACGGACCTCGCCGACCTGATCTTCGTCTCGCACAACACCGGCGCGATCTCGGATACCGGAGAGGTGGCCGAAGGCTCCGCGCTGACCATGATCGACCAGGCCACGTTGCGGAAGGTCGACGTGGCAAAGGGCGGGACGCGGGGCGACGTGGTCATCACCACCTCTGACGGGCGCGTGCTGCTGAGCCAGTCCAACCAGGTCGATGTGATCAATCCGGCCTATTCGCCGAGCGTGGTGGCGACGAATCCGATCCCCGACGCAACGGTGCCGCTGCCGCTGTCGGTCCTCACCGTGCGGTTCGACCAGGATATGTTCGCGGGCGATCCGACCTCCTCTGCTTCCGTCGTGAACCCGGAGAACTTCGTGCTGAGCGGGGACGCGACGGGTCAATACACCCCGACCGCCGTGGTCTATGACGCCTCCACCCGGACCGCGCTGGTGAAGGTCAGCAACCTGCTGCCGGACAACTACACGCTCACGGTGAAATCCTCGGTGACCTCGGCCTTCGGTCTGCGGATGGTCGAGGACTACGTCACCGCCTTCCGCGGCATCGACGACCTGTCCGCGATCATGGATATCGAGTTCGGTCAGACCCGGTACAACCGCGCGCTGGGCACCGTGTCCTATGACGTGACGATCACCAACCGGTCGGAGACCGACATCGTCCTGCCCGCGCTGCTGACCCTCGATCCCACCCGCGGCTACGAGGGCATTCCGCAACTCAACGCCGGGCTGACCGAGCAGGGACTGTGGCTCATCGACCTGACGCAGTCGATGCCGGCAAACGGCCGGCTGGCGCCGGGTGAGACGACTTCCGGCCAGACGCTGACCATCGGCACGCCGGACCGGCAGCGGGTGCTGTTTTCCACCGGCGTGATCGCCAATGCCGCGCCGAACCAGGCGCCGCGCTTCACCTCCGACGCGCCTGACGGGGCGAAGGTGGGCGAGGCTTTCACCTATGATGCGGTGGCCGAGGATCCCGACGCGCAAACCGTGATCTACAACCTGCTGTCCGGCCCGAACGGCATGCTCATCGACGCCGCAACGGGTCAGCTGACCTGGACGCCGACGGCCGCGAGCAACGACCAGGTTCCGGTCGTGATCCAGGCCTTCGACAGCCGCGGGGCCGTGGGCATCCAGCGCTTCGTGCTGAACGTGGAGGGCGGCAACCGCGCGCCGGTCTTCGTGTCCATGCCAACCGAACTTCGCGGCGCCGAGGGCGAGGTGCTGGAGCTGGAAGTCATCGCCTCCGACCCGGATGTGGACGACGTGGTGACCTGGATCGACGAACTGCCCGAGGGCGCGAGCTACGATCCCGACCGCCGGGTGCTGACGTGGAACGTGGGCTACGACCAGGCCGGGACCTACCAGATCATCGTGCGCGCCTCCGACAGGCTGCGCGAAATCGCGGCAGCCGTGGACGTGGCGATCGAGCCGCGCGCGCGCCCCGTGGTGCTGCGCGTTCCCGGTGACCAGACCGTGACCGAGGGCGACCGGCTGCGGTTCAACCTCGTGGCGGAGGCCGAGCCGGGCACGCCGCTCTCCTTCGGCGTCTTCAACGACACGCTGCCCTTCGGCGCGACGCTGAACGCGGCCACGGGGGAGTTCAACTGGACTCCCGGTTACACGCAGGCGGGCACCTATGAGGTGCTATTTGCTGTCTCCGATGGCGTTGGCGTCGCGATGGAACGGCTGGTGATCGAGGTTCTCGCAGCCAATGGCGCACCGGTCTTCGACAATTTCGACGGGCTGCGCACCTACGAGGGCCAGCAATTCTTCCTCCGCGCCTTCGCGGACGATCCGGACAACCCGTTCTACGAGCCGGGCTACCGGAACGCGGATGGCGAGTATGTGGAGCGGCTGGAGTCGCCCAAGACCGTGCAGATCGAAGTCGTGGGTGGCCTGCCCGACGGGGCCACCTTCGACACCGATACCTGGGAGCTGCGCTGGACCCCCGGCGCGTCCCAGGCGGGGACCTACACCATTACCTTCCGCGCCACCGACGATGGCGCAGGCACCGGCGTGCCGCTGGTGGTGGAGGAAACGGTGACGGTCGAGGTGCTGGAGCTGAACCTCTCGCCGGTGATCGTGCCGGTGGAGAACATCAGCGTTGCGCGCGACGAGGTGCTGGAAGTGCCGGTTTCGGCCGCCGATCCGGATGGCGATCCGCTGACGCTCTTGCTGCGCAACGAACAGCCGGGCTTCCCGCTGCCGGACTTCATCACCTTCACCGACAATGGCGACGGCACCGGCGTGATCCGGCTGGCCCCCGGCGTTGGCGACCGCGGCGAACATGCGGTGAGCTTCATCGCGCACGACGATGGCGGCGGCCAGGGCGTGCAGCGGGGCACGCTCTACACCTTCGTGATCGACGTGCTCAGCGATAACGAGCCGCCGCAATTCGCCTACCAGGGCGACACGGTGGCCGTGGTCGGACAGCAGCTGACGCTGGAGATCAATGCCTCCGACCTCGATCAGGACGACCTGACCATGGGGCTGGCCGGGCTGCCCGGCGGCGCGGTTCTGACCATGGACCCGCTGATCTACGGCCGCGCGCTGCTGACATGGACGCCGACCGCAGCGCAGGTGGGCAGCTACACCGCCGAGGTGAGCGCCACGGATACCGGCGCCGACGGGCTGACCGCACCCGACACGACCTGGCTAACCTTCGGCGTGACGGTTCGCACGACCAACGCCGGCCCGCTGCTTGATCCCATCGGTGACGTGACGGGGACGGAGAATTCCGCGCTCGACGTGACCTTTGGCGCGACCGACCCGGATGGTGATACGCTCACCTACACCGCCGCCAACCTGCCCCGCGGGGCGGAGTTCGACCGGGAGACGGGCCGCCTGACCTGGACGCCCACCGCGACACAGGCCGGGACCTACACGATCAACCTGTCGGTCAGCGACGGCGACAAGACCAGTTCCGAGGTGGTGGAGATCGTGATCGACCCGATCAACCGCACCCCTGTCTTCGTGCCGATGATCACCCAGATCGGGCGCGAACGGGCGGAGCTTCGCTTTACCGTGGTGGCCGACGATCCGGACGGCGATCCGGTCAAGCTGTCGGTGGTGTCGGGCCTGCCCGAGGGCGCTGCCTTCTCTGTGGAGCGGGGCGAGTTCGCCTGGATTCCGCAATACGATCAGCAGGGAAGCTACACGCTCGTGCTGGCGGCGCAGGATACCTCCGGCGCCTCGACGCGGCTTGAGGTCGAGATCGATATCGCCAACGTGAACCGCGCGCCGACGCTTGTCGCCTCCGACCGGGCGTTCCTGATTGGCGAGCCGAAAAGCTTCGTGCTGGAGGCGACCGATCCCGACGGTGATGCGCTGACCTTCCGCGCCATCGACCTGCCCGAGGGTGCGATGCTGAACGCGGATACCGGTGAGGTCACGTGGACCCCGGGCCCGGGACAGGCGGGCGATTACTACGTCACATTCATCGCCGACGACGGCAACACGCAAAGCCGCCAGACCATCGTCATGCGCGCCACGCTGGAACCGGTGCCCCCCGTGGTCCGGATCGAGCTCACGCCCAGCTTCCCGGCGGTTCCGGGACAGCCGGTGCTGGTGCAGGTCGTGGCCGACAGCCTCGCCGACATCGCGGGCATCACGTTCTACATCGACGGGGTGGAGACGCAACTCGACGCGTTGGGCCGCGCGCTCGTGACGCCAACCGCGCCGGGCAAGATCGCCGTCCGGGCCACCGCCGTGGACGCCGACGGGTTCGAGGGCGCGCAGGAACTCGACATCAAGGTCCGCGACCCGGAGGACCGCACGGCCCCCGTGATCGCGCTCGACCCCCTTCTGTCGCGCGGCAGCCTGGAAGGTCTGGTCGAGATCGGCGGACTGGTCGAGGATTCCAACCTGGACTTCTGGCGACTGGAACTGCTGGCCGCCGACACCGACACCGTGCTGGCCGAGATCGCCAGTGGCGAAGGTCCGCTGGACGGCGGGCTGGGCGTGCTGGATACCGGCCGGCTGCTCAACGGTTTCTACCGTCTGAGGCTCTCGGCGGCCGATATCGGACGCCGATTTGTGCGCACCGAGGCCGTGATCGAAGTCAACGGCTCGGAAAAGACCGGACGTTTCACGGATGAGCGCACGGACGTCTCTGTCTCCCTCGGTAATGTGCAGTTCGACATCACGCGGCGCTACGACAGTCTTGCGGGCAAGGACGGCGACTTCGGAAGCTGGACGGCCGGGTTCGATCTGGACCTGGCGATCAGCACCGACAAGACCGGGCGCGAAGCCTATGGCATCTTCTCGCCGCTGCGTGCGGGCGAGCGGCTCTATCTGACTACGCCCACCGGAGAGCGGCTCGGCTTCTCCTTCCAGCCGGTCGATCAGAAGGTCGGCCCGCTCACCTTCCACAAGCCCGCCTGGGTCACCGATGGCGAGACCGGCTGGGTCCTGAACTCCGCGGATACGCTGCTGCGGAAGTCGGGGGGCAAGTTCTACACCTCCGAGGACGGTCTGCCGTACAACCCGACTGACCCGTTTGTCGGCGGCGAGCAACCCTTTACCCTGACCGCCCCCGACGGCACGGCCTACGTCCTCGACAGCAAGGGCGAGGTTCAGGAAATCCGGTCCGGCGGCGAGCGCATCTTCGTTGGCGACAGCGGCATCACCTCGGAGACCGGAGACGTTCTGGACTTCCTGCGCGATGACGGCGGGCGCATCACGCGCATCACCACGCCCGACGGGCAGAGCACGGTCTATACCTATGACAGCGAGGGGCGGCTGATCGGTGTCCGCGCGCTGGAGACGGGGGCGGGCGCGCGCTATGGCTATGGCGACGGCGGTCTGACGACGCTGTCGGAGATCGGCGGAGCGGGCCGCGTGATCGCTTACGGCGACGACGGTACCGTGACCGAACGCGCGATCACCGAGGATCTGGGCGGGCTCAATCAGCTGACCGGGCGAACGGTGAACGTGCCCGGTGCGGCGGGGATCACCAGCTATGCGGTGACCATCCGCGAGAGCGAGATCCTGAGCACGGCGGGCGACCGTCTGCTCCTGCGGGTGGAGCTGTCTTCTGAGACTGCGACCCCGTCGCTCGATGGGGCGGGGCTGCTGAGCGTTCAGCGCAATGGCGGGCGCACGGTCGCGCTCTTCAGCGTTGAGGAGCCGGGCTTCTTCCGACTGGACGTGGAATCGGCGACGGGCGTGGAGATGATCATCACCGCGGGCGGCGACATCGACGGCGACGGCGACGTGGACGGCGTCGACAGTGGTCTGCTGACCGCCGCGGGTCCGGGCACCGATATCACCGGCGATGGGACGGTCGACGGGCAGGACCGGCAGGTTCTGAACGTCAATTTCGGGCTGGTGCGCAACGGCGCGCCCGTGGTGGTGGAAACGCTGCCCGAAGTCTTCACCCATGTGGAGCTTCCGATCCTCGTCGACCTCGACACGATTGCCGAAGACAAGGACGGCGACCGCGTGTTCTTCCGCGTGGTGTCGACCGAGCATGTCACCGCGAATTTCACCGCAGACGGCGAGTCGATCCGCATCCGGCCCGAGGACGGCTTCTCCGGCATCGGAAAGATCACGCTGGTGGCCGATGACGGCTTCACCTCCACCGAGGAGATCGAGCTGGATGTGGAGGTGTCGGACGCCGCGCTGACCAGCATGCAGTTCCTGCTGCGCCGGTTCAATTTCGAGAACCCGGGCGAGGTCGGCCAACTGGTCGTGGTCGGCCAGTTCGAGGATCAGTCCGACGTGGTGCTGCCCTTCGATTACGTCAGCGTGACCTCCGCCGATCCGGACGTGGTCAAGGTCAGCCAGAACGGGTTGATCTCGGGTGTGGGCGATGGCGATACCTACGTGCAGGCGACCCGTGGCAGCATTTCGGCAGCCACCGCGGCCTCCGTGGGCTTCCCGACCGACCCCGACGGCGCCATCGCGCGGCTCTTCGGCATCGACGCCTATCCCGATGCGGTGACCATCGTTCCCGACGGCGGCTTCCGCCAGGTCGTGACCGAAGTCGGCACCGGCGGCACGGATTACGTGCAGGGCGCCGAGGATGGGGTGATCTACATCTCCGGCGACACCGATATCGTCACTGTCACCGATGACGGCCTGATCGAGGCGGTGGCCGAAGGCACGACCTCCGTCACCGTGATCTTCCGCGGGACGGAGGAGATCCTGACCGTGACCGTGAAGGCACCGGTTCTGGGCGACAGCGCGCAAATCGGGGAGGAAGGCGGCGCGCTGCGCAATGCGCAAGGCACGGAAGTCACCTTCGGCCAAGGCGTCATCACCGGTGATGCGCCGGAAGTCTTGATCGAAACCGTGACCGAGGCGGAGCTCGACCTCGAGGTGCCGCCGGACTTCACCTTCGTCGGCGGCGTCGACGTGCAGGTCACGGGTGGTGAGCTCAACGGTACGTTCCAGCTGGCGACGAAGGTCGATCCGGCCACCGCGCAGGCCGGCGACGAGGTCATCTTCTTCGTGCTCGACGATTTCACCGAACAGACCGGCGGCAAGTACGGCGAGATCTGGCGGATGGTCGACACCGGCATTGTCGGCGAGGACGGCATGGCGCGCACCGCCTCGCCGCCCTTCCCGGGGCTGTCGGACCGCGGCAACTACCTTGTGGCCAAGGCGAACCAGCCGCTGGCGGATGCCACGCTGCACACCGCGACACTGGCGCGGGGCATGGTCGCGGCCATTCCGGCCATGGCGATCGGCTTTGCAGTCGGCGGCGTGGCCGGCGCGGTCATCGGTCTCGGGCTCGTGGGTGTCGCGACCTACAGCGTGATGAAGCTGAACCCGGGCCAGCAGCGTATCGACGTCTACCAGAACTTCCTTGACGGCCAGTCGTGGACCGAGGAGCAGTTGCAGGTCGATATCGTGGGCACCGAAGGCCGCGTGAACCTGCAGGCGAGCCTGCCGCCCACGCCGATCGTCGCCGGCCCTGGCGAGCCGCCCGCGTTCACCAGTGTCGAGGTCGAGCGTCAATCAAACGGGTCCACCCGCCTGGTCATCGAAGGGATCAACTTCTACCGCGATCCGGCCACCAATTCGGGGTTCGGCAACGCTCTGGAACATGGGCGCGTCGCATTCCGCATCGGCGGGCACCAGGTTTATGTCCCAGGCAGCGCGTTCGAGCTTCTGGAGGTCAATACCGAGCAACAGGGCGCGAAGTTCGCGATCGACGTGCCGGACACGATCCTCGCCACCACGGCGCAGATCCTGTTCCAGCGACCGGCGGACGGGGGGCGCGCGGCCGACGAGACAACGCCGCAGAATGGCGGCTGGGCGTCAAGCAACCTGCCCGAGCAGTCGATCGAATTCTCGATTGCGAACAAGCGCGGCTACGGCGCCGTGGGGGGCAGCAAGCAGGGCGGCGGCATCCCGAACCAGACGGTTCTGCAGGTCTTTGATGTGGTCAGCGCGGGCCTCGACGATGGTCCTGAAAACGCGGAGGTCGTGACCGAGATCTTCCTCGACAACGGCAGCGATCCGATCAGCGGCTGGCCCACCGAAGTCGTGTTGGCGGGCGACCTGTCGGCGGCCTATGTCGCGACCTACCAGGGCATCGCCGTCGTCGACATGCTGACCCTCAAGCAGTTCGACGTGAACCCCGAGGAGGACGGCACCAACATCATCAAGATCCCGGGCGGGCGGGTCAGTTCCATCGCACTCAGCAACGACGGGCGCTACCTCTATGCGGCCGGCACCGGCAAGGTGCATGTGATCAACCTCGACCAGAGCAGCACGGAATACCTCAGCGTGCGCGATGTCGCGCTCGATATCCCGGCCGATGTGGCGACGATCACCCGGGGCGAGATCAACGATATCGAGCTCTCCTCGGACGGCAAGAAGCTCTACGTGGCGGTGCCCTTCAGCGGCATGTTCGGCGAGAACGGCTGGGCCCGCGGCGTGGGAACCGATGGCAAGATCTTCGTCATCGACGTGGATCCGGCCAACGACGTGGCAACAGGTCCCACCACCTACCTGCAGACGATCTTCACGATCAACGGGCACGAGGATCCCTATGACATCGCCGCGGCGTCCGACGATCCCAACAAGCTCGTGTTCACCGCTCGTGGCGACTACAAGAACGGGTTCTACACGATCGAGGTGACGGAAGACGACCCGGCGAACTTCAACGCGGTCGTGCGGAACCTGCCGTCGAATCCGGATGCGGAGGACGACATTCCGTTCCGCCGCGCACTGGAGATCAACGACGACTACATCGGCGTGAGGTACAACCCGTTCGTCCTGCCGCTCTACTTCACGACGATCATCATCGACCAGTACGTGCCGGCCACACACCAGCGGTACGACCTCGACATCCGTTACCCGGCGGAGGTCGAACTGGCACCGGACCTGAGCTATGCCTTCGTCGCCGATTACGACCTGTCGCGGTACCTGACGATGCCGGATTCGCTGATCGCCTACTACACCGAGCTGTTCCATGAACTCGGCAACAAGGTCGGCCTGATCCGCAACCCGTTCGGCATGAGCAACGACGAATGGGACGATCTTGGCAAGCCCTACGACTACGGAGTGGCGGCGCATGTGGGCTCCACGAGCCCGATCCCGGACCAGTACATGAGCGAGATCGCGATCCGCCCGGACGGCTCGCAACTGCTCGCCAACTTCCGCAAGTCCGGTTCGATCGTGACGTTCAACATCGACAAACTGATCATGGCTTCGGACGGGCAGGTCAACGGCGACGTTATCGGCGACAACCGGACGCTGCCGGTCGATCTGAGCAAGGGGCTCTTCGGCATCGGCGATCCGGTGATCCGCGAGGATGTCTACGCGCCGGGCATCGATGTCGTCTTCTGGGGCCGCGGGCTGGATGTGCAGACCGAAACGGGACTGGAACTGATCGGACCCATCGGCAACGTTGCGGTGCATGGTGACGATGCCGAGCCGCTGAAGTTCGAGGTTCAGCTCGATCCGGCCAAGATCGGTCGCCAACGCTTTGCCCTTGATCTCTACATGAGCACGCAGAAATCGGGGCAGGGGCTGTTCCCGGGCGATTCCTACCGCGAGCGCGGATTCTGGACCCATGACGCGCCGACGCAGCGCGAGGACTACAATGAATGGCGGCTCATCAACTCGCGGGCGACCGCGGGGGAGTTCAAGTTCGTTTCGGGCTACTACTACAAGCTCAAGGCCGACGGAACGGTCGAGCAGGTGCGCGAGTTGACCGAGGATGACCTGACCGACAACAACAAGCCCAAACACGGCGTCATCATCGAGATTGATCCGGCGCTGCAGCGTATCCTGACCGGTTCGCAAACCTATCATTGGGGTGTCGAGGTCAACCGTTCAGGCGGCACCGTGCGCGCCGCGGCCAATTTCACGGCCGATAAGGTGAATCCGAACGACAGCCACTTCTCGACCGTCAACGTGTTGACCCATGGCTTCCAGCCTTTCGGCCTGCTGCCCGATTATGCCAACACGCCGCTGGACGAGACAAACCTCGCCAGCTGGCTCGATTATGCCGAGACGATCGACAGCGGGTCGGGCGGCGGCGTGATCCTCGTCTATAACCGTCAGACCGGGAAATTCCACAAGTACGACTCCAGCGCCGCTGTGGGGCACCGGATCAGCGGCAATCCGATCAGCTCCAGCGACCTGGTCGAGGGCGATGCCGTCACGCTGGTGATGGACTGGTACCGGGAGAGCAACATCTCCGACAGCGGCTTCTCCGAAGCGGCGGCGGATGCGTTCTTTGCGGCGATCGTCGATCTGGACCGCCTGTCCTTCGGCGGCAGCCTGGGTGCGGGTCAGAAGGGCAACATCCTCAACAGCCCGATGCACTTCATAGGTCACAGCCGCGGCACCTCCGTCAACTCGGAGATCATCCAGCGGCTTGGCGTGCGCTTCCCCGAGAGCGGCGGCGACAACATCGACATTCACATGACGACGCTCGACCCGCACGACTTCAAGCAGGACACGTTGAACGTCGAACTGCAGAAGCTGGTCGAAACCTACCTGAAGGCGGCGAAACTCGTCGGCGTGGCGACCAGTTTTGCCAACCCGGCGGTCGGCAATGCCATCATCCGCGCGGTGGGCCTCGCGGAGAACGTGGCACAGGCGTTCTTCCGGATCTCCGGCATCTTCGGTCTGCAGCTTTCCTCGATCCAGTTCGGGGATTTCAAGGACCCGAACGTGCAGATCTGGTCGAATGTCGATTTCGCCGACAACTACTACCAGACCACCGCGAAGGAATCGAATTCGCCCAGCTGGACAGACGTGCTGGGCCTGACCTTCACGCAGGTCACCACGCCCAATGGGACCGCGCTGCCCACATCGAAGGACGGGCCAACCAACCGCCCGACGGCGTCCTACGGCATCGGGAAACCGGATATCGAGCTGAACTTTACCGCCGCCGAGGTGCCGGGGTTCATCAACGACGATATCGGCGCCACGCCGCACGGCCGGATCACCAACTGGTACCTGGGCACGGCGGACGTCAATTCGCTCTATGTCGGGGGGCAGTCCATCCCGCGCACGCCGGGCGACGAGGGCTTCGTCGTGGGCGCGACCGAGGATCCGGGCGGGCTGGAACAGTTCCTGGGCATTTTCAGCGAGAAGTTCAGCCAGCAACCGTGGTACGGCGTCGATCCGATCGCATTCGCAGACGATTTCACCCAGGTGAAGTCCTACTTCCAGCAGTATTTCCAGAGCGCGAAGGTCAACCCGGCGGGTGGCGACAACAACACCCGGACAGAGGCGGTGGGCACCGGCTTCTATTTCTCCACCGTCGCCGGCGATCCGGACCTGCGGCCGGATGCGTCCACGCAGGACCGCACCAAACTCGACTACGACAATACCGAGGTGGATCGCCCCGTCCTGCCGGCCGGCCAAAGCTACGAACCGGTTCCGAGCGTCTTCAACGGCGACTTCCCGTCCTGCTCGGTCAAATGTGTTTGTTGTCGTAAATCCCAACGCGTTGGTGGACGAACAAATCCTGCCTGCGTTGTCATATTGTGTTGTGCTTCGGTAACCTAGTGGATCGATGGAAACAA
>CBDUPF010000095.1:0-12430 GCA_965369035.1 uncultured Aliishimia sp. | reverse complement strand
AGCGGCGCGGTACACCAGAACCTCGCCCACGACAGCGCCATCAAGCACGTCACCGGCCGCGCCGAATATACCGACGACATCGTGGAGCCGGTCGGCACGCTGCATGCCTATCTCGGTTGTTCCACTGTCACTCACGGGCGGATCAAGTCGATGGACCTCACCCGTGTCCGCAACGCCCCGGGCGTGATCGACGTGCTGACCGCCGAGGACATCCCCGGCGTCAACGACATCAGCCCCACCCATCGCGACGACGAGCCGGTCTTTCCCATCGACACCGTCGAATACCATGGCCAGCCGATCTTTGCCGTCGTGGCCGAAACCCGCGACGCCGCCCGCCGCGCCGCCGAACTGGCAGAGGTAGACTACGATACCCTGCCCCACGCGCTCGATCCCGTCACGGCGGAGGACGCCGGGCTCCCCATGGTCACCGACCCGCTGAAGCTGGAACGCGGGGACGTGTCCAAGGGCCAGTCCGAGGCCCCGCATCGCATCCACTCCCGCATGGTGGTCGGCGGGCAGGACCACATGTATCTCGAAGGGCAGATCGCCTTTGCCGTGCCGGGCGAGGATGACGACGTGATCGTCCATTGCTCCACCCAGCACCCGAGCGAGGCGCAGCACATGGTGGCGCATGTCCTGGGCGTGCCGTCCAACGCGGTCACGGTCAATGTGCGGCGCATGGGCGGGGGGTTCGGCGGCAAGGAAAGCCAGATGAACATCTTCGCCGCCGTGGCCGCCATTGCCGCCAAGCGGCTGAACCGCGCCGTGAAGATCCGGCCGGACCGCGACCAGGACATGACCGCCACCGGCAAGCGCCACGATTTCGTCGTCGACTACGACGTGGCCTTTGACGACGCAGGGATCATCCAGGCGGTCGAGGGCAAGTTCGCCGCGCGCTGCGGGTACTCCTCGGACCTCTCGGGGCCAGTGACGGACCGGGCGCTGTTCCACGCCGACAACGCCTATTTCTACCCGCATGTCCGGCTGACCTCCCGCCCGCAGAAGACCAACACGGTCTCCAACACCGCGTTTCGGGGCTTCGGCGGGCCGCAGGGCGTGATCGTCGCCGAACGCATGATCGAGGAGATCGCCTATGCGCTCGGCCGGGACCCGCTGGAGATCCGCAAGGCCAACTTCTACGGCGAGGGGCGCGACCTCACCCCCTATCACCAGCAGGTCACCGACAACATCATCGCCCGCGTGGTGGAGGAGCTGGAGACGAGTTCCGACTACCAGGCGCGGCGCCGCGCGATCCTCGACGCCAACGCGAAGGGCGGGATCATCCGGCGGGGCATCGCGCTGACGCCGGTGAAGTTCGGCATCTCCTTCACCGCGACGCATTACAACCAGGCCGGCGCGCTGATCCACGTCTACAACGACGGCTCGATCCACCTGAACCACGGCGGGACGGAGATGGGCCAGGGGCTCAATACCAAGGTCGCGCAAGTGGTGGCGGACGCCTTCCAGGTCGATTTCTCCCGCATCAAGATCACGAAGACGACGACGGAGAAGGTGCCCAATACCTCCGCCACCGCCGCCTCCTCCGGCTCCGACCTGAACGGCATGGCGGCACTCGACGCGGCCGAGCAGATCAAGGCGCGGCTCGTTGGCTTCGCGGTGGAGAAATGGGGTGTTCCGGCGACGGACGTGTCCTTCCTGCCCAACGCGGTGCGGGTGGGCACCGAGATCATCCCCTTCGACGCCTTCATCAAGCAGGCCTACATGGCGCGCGTGCAGCTTTCTGCCGCGGGGTTCTACAAGACGCCCGACATCCACTGGGACCGCGCCGCTGGCAAGGGTCGGCCATTCTACTACTACGCGTATGGCGCGGCCTGTTCGGAAGTCTCCGTCGATACGCTGACCGGCGAATACCGGGTGGAGCGGACGGATATCCTGCACGATGTGGGCCGTTCGCTGAACCCGGTGATCGACAAGGGCCAGGTCGAGGGCGCCTTCATCCAGGGCATGGGCTGGCTCACCACGGAAGAACTGTGGTGGGACGACGAAGGCCGGCTGCGCACGCACGCGCCTTCGACCTACAAGATCCCGCTGGCCAGCGACCGCCCGCGCATCTTCAACGTCACCCTGGCCGAGTGGTCGGAGAACCGCGAACGCACGATCAAGCGGTCCAAGGCCGTGGGAGAGCCGCCCTTCATGCTGGGCATCTCCGTTTTCGAGGCGATCTCCATGGCGGTGGCGAGCACCGTGGACTACCGCGAATGCCCTCGGCTCGACGCGCCGGCGACGCCCGAGCGCGTGCTGATGGCCATCGACCGGCTGAAGCGGGGGGCGGCGCAATGACCCGTCTTTCCGATTTCCTGGCCTGTCCCGACCCCGTCGCCCGGCTCTGCCTCGCCCGGGTGCGCGGCTCCTCCCCGCGTGAGGCCGGGACGGAGATGTACGTCACCCTGGGCGCGCTCCACGGCACGATTGGCGGCGGACAACTCGAACACCGCGCCATCGAGGCCGCCCACGCGATGCTGGCGGCCGGGGACATGGCCCGCACCCTCGACCTGCCGCTCGGCCCCGAGATCGGGCAGTGCTGCGGCGGGCGGGTCACGGTGGAGATCACGCGGATGAGCACCGCGGACCGACGCAAGGCCATAGCCGCGGCAGCGGCGGAGCATTCGGCGCTGCCCGCCGTCTACATCCTCGGCGCCGGGCATGTCGGCCGCGCGCTGGCCCAGCAGTTCCAGCACATGCCGGTGCGCACGATCCTGATCGACCAGCGCGCCGACGAACTCGCGCTGAACACGGCGCAGGTCGAAACGCGCAACAGCGCCATCCCCGAATTCGACATCATGACCGCGCCCGCCGGCAGTGCCTTCATCGTGCTGACCCACGATCACGGGCTGGACTTTCTGCTGGCCTCCGCCGCGCTGGCCCGTGGCGACGCGGGTTATGTCGGGCTGATCGGCTCGGCCACCAAGCGGGTGAAGTTCCGCAACTGGTGCCGGGATCAATGCGATGGCCTGTCCATCGACCCCCTTGTCTGCCCCATCGGGGCATATGGCAGCCGCGACAAGCGGCCTGCCGTGATCGCAGCCTTTGTCGTGGCAGAGGTGATCGCTGCGGTGACCAATCAAACTGCCGACAACCGCCCCGCATGGGGTGCTGCGTCGCATATCGCGGCGGAGTGATCATGCCGACCGAACCCCGCCAGATCGGAACGGCGGGTAAGGCCGGGTCCAACAAGAGGAGAGTCCCATGAGGGATGGGAGCTATACCTACAAGCTGTTTGATCGCAGCGATTTCAGCGCGTTCTGGGCGCTGTTCACCGACAACCTGATCAACCTGATGGTTCTGGCAGGGGTCTGCCAGTTCGTGTTCCAGATGCCGGCAGAGATCGTCTTTGGCCGGATCGTTCCCGGCGCGGCCGTGGCGATCCTGTCGGGTATCGCGGTCTATGTCTGGCTGGCCAAGCGCGCGGCGGCCCAGCACGGGCGCGACGTAACCGCCTTGCCCTACGGCATCTCGACGCCGGTGATGTTCGTCTACCTCTTTGGCGTGATCGGGCCGATCTACTGGTCGACCAACGATCCCATGCTGGCGTGGCAGGTCGGTATCGGCGCGGGCTTCATGGGCGGTATCGTCGCCGCAATGGGCGCCATCGTCGGCCCCTGGTTGAAGCGCGTCACCCCACGCGCGGGCATGCTCGGCACGCTCTGCGGTATCGCGCTCGTGTTCATCGGGACCGTTCCGCTCGCCACGGTGTTCGAAAATCCTTACGTCGGGTTTGCCTCGATGATCATCATCCTCTGGGGCCTGGTCGGGCGCTTCCGCCTGCCGTGGAACATCCCCGCGGGCCTGCTCGCGCTGATCGTCGGCACGGTGGTGGCCTTTGCCATCGGTGATGCCCGGATCAGCGCCGATGGTGTCGGATTCTACCTCCCGATGCCCTACGTGGGTGATCTCATCGCGGGGATCCAGCATCTCTTTGCCAATCCGGAACTCTTCCTCGTGCTGGTGCCGGTGCAGATCTACAACTTCATCGAAACCATGAACAACGTGGAAAGCGCCGAGGCCGCGGGGGATCACTACCCCGTCGCCACCTGCCAGATCACCGACGGCCTCGGCACGATGCTGGGCGCGGTCTTTGGCTCGCCCTTCCCGACCACCGCCTATATCGGGCATCCGGCCTACAAGCGGATGGGGGCGCATGCGGGCTACATCATCGGCGTCGCCGTGGTGATCCCGGTGGCCGCCCTCTTCGGGCTGCTGGCGTTCCTCAGCAACCTGATCCCGGTGGCCGCCGCCGCGCCGGTGCTGGTCTTCGTGGCGCTCAGTCTCGTCACCAACACCGCGCATTCGGTCAAGCCGGACCACATGGCCGCCGTCACCATCGCGATGATGCCGCATGTCTCGTCTTTCCTGATGGTCAAGTGGGGCTCGCTCATGGGCGCGTTGGGCGCGGTCGGGGTCGAGGGCCTGCCGCGGCTGGGCGACGAGGCGCTGACCGCCGCGCTGCTGCAGCAGGGGGCGCATTTCCAGGGCCATCTCGCGCTCAGCCAGGGCGCGATCCTGACCGGGCTCATCTGGGGCGCGATCGTTGCCAGCGTCATCGACGGCCGGTTCCGCAACGCGGGCGGCTTTGCCCTCGCCGCGGCGCTCATGTCCTCTGTCGGCATCATCCACGGCGCCAGCCTGCACTGGCCGACGCTGGGCGGCGTATCGGCCGGCTACCTGATCGCCGCGGCGTTCCTGCTCATCTACCCGCTCTTTCACCAGCAGGACGAGCCGCACGAGGCAGTGATCGACACGGCGCCGACCACGCCCGCCGAGTGACACCGCGTCAATGAAACCTCCGTGCGGGCCGTGCCACACCGGCCCGCACGATCTCCCGAAACACCGGACATCGACACATGGACATGATCGCCAACCGGACGCTCCTGCGTGGACGTGTCCTGACCTTCACTGCCGAGCCGCAGGATGAGACCGACACCAATGCCTTCGACTATGTCGAGGACGGTGCGATCCTGATCTCGGAGGGTCTGATCGAGGCCGTGGGCGATTTTGCCACCATCGCGGACCAGGCCCCCGGCGTGGCGGTGACCGACCATCGCCCGCACCTGCTGATGCCCGGCTTCATCGACACGCATCTGCATTTTCCGCAGGTCCAGGTGATCGCGTCCTGGGGCGCGCAGCTACTCGACTGGCTGAACAACTACACCTTCGTGGAGGAGACCCGCTTCGCCGATCCCGACCATTGCGCGCGGATGGCGAGCCATTTCTTCGACCTGTTGACCGCGCACGGCACGACCACCGCGGTCGCCTATTGCTCCGTCCACCCAGGCTCGGCGGAGGCGTATTTTGCCGAGGCCGCCCGTCGCAACATGCGGATGATCGGCGGCAAGGTGATGATGGACCGCAACGCACCGGACGGCCTGCGCGACACGCCGCAATCGGGCTACGACGACAGCAAGGCGCTGATCGACCGCTGGCATGGCCGGGGCCGCGCGCATTACGCCATCAGCCCGCGCTTTGCCATCACCTCCACGCCGGAGCAGCTGGAGATGGCCGGCGCCCTCGTGGCCGAACACCCCGATTGCTACGTCCAGACCCATCTGAGCGAGAACCGCGACGAGATCGCCTTCACTGCCGAACTGTACCCGCAAGCGCCCGATTACCTCGGCGTCTACGAACACTACGGCCTGCTGACGCCGAAGATGCTGCTGGGCCATTCCATCCACCTCACCCCGCGCGAGATCGACGTGCTGGCGGAGACGGGGGCCAAGCCCGTCTTCTGCCCGACCTCGAACCTCTTTCTCGGCAGCGGTCTTTTCGACGATGCGGGATTGCGCGGACGCGGCATCACCAACGCCATCGCCACCGACGTGGGCGCGGGCACGAGCTATTCCATGCTCCAGACCCTGAACGAGGGCTACAAGATACTGCAACTCCAGTCCCAGAAACTGCACCCCCTCCGCGCCTTCCACTGGATCACCCGCGGCAACGCCGTTGCGCTCGGGCTCCAGGACCGTATCGGCACGCTTGACCCCGGAACGGAGGCCGACATCGTGGTGCTGGATGCGCACGCCACCCCGGCTATGGCCCTGCGCATGGCGCGGGCGGAAACCCTCTCCGAAGAGCTTTTCATCCTGCAGATGATGGGCTGCGACCGCGCCGTTGCCGAAGTCTACGTGGCAGGCGCGCCGTCGAAAGCCGCACGGGCCTTGGAACCGGTCCCATCGAACGCCGGATAACATCGCGCGCGACTGGAGCGGTGCCGGAAACCGGGCGTGCGATCGGCCGTCATGGCTGCGGCAATGAGTCGTCCGGGCCGGCTCCGTGAAACCGGACGGAACTCCGCAGCTCGCAAGCGATCCTCAAGAAAATTCGGAAGGCCGGGACAGGGCGAGGGGTCCCGGCCGCCGCAAGCTTGAGGTCGGTCTCAAACGTGGTCGTCCTGGGGCAGCGAACCGCGGCCGTGCCCGGCCATTCCCCCGGACACTTCCTCCGTGGCTTCGTTCGCCAACTCCTCGGGGAGAACGAGGTTCAGGACGATGGAGATCAGGGCCGCGGGCAGGATCCCCGAAGTGGCCAGAACCTGCAGAGTGTCCGGAAGGTGCTGCAACGCGCCCGGCTCGAGCTGCAGCCCCAGGCCCAACGACAAAGCGATGGCAAAGATCACCATGTTCCGGCGGTTCCAGTCGACGTCCGACAGCATGGAGATGCCGGCGGCCACGACCATGCCGAACATGACGATCACGCCACCGCCCAGAACCTCGATCGGGATCGACGAGATCACCGCGCCGATCTTGGGGATCAGGCCGCAGAGGATGAGGAACAGTGCGCCGATGGTCACCACGCCCCGGCTCATCACCCCGGTCATCGCGATCAGGCCCACGTTTTGCGAGAACGAGGTGTTGGGCAGCGCGCCGAAGAGGCCGGAGACCGCGGTGCCGAAGCCATCCGCGAAGGTCGCGCCCTGGATTTCCTTGTCGGTCGCCTCGCGGCCCGCGCCGCCCTTGGTGATCCCGGAGACATCGCCCACCGTCTCCACCGCCGACACGAAGGACATCAGGCAGAACCCGACGATCGCGGCGACGGAGAATTCGATGCCGAAATGCAGCGGGTTGGGCAGGGCGAAGCTGGAGGCGGAGCCGACATTGCCCAGGTTCACCTGACCCATGAGTGCCGCCACCGCGTAGCCCGCCAGCAAGCCCACCAGCACGGCCGAGACCGACAACATGCCGCGCGCGAAGAACTTCAGCCCCAGCGTCACGAGAATCACCACCCAGGCCATGGTCCAGTTGAGCGCGGAGCCGTATTCCGGCGTACCGATCGCGGGAACGCCCCCCGCGGCGTACTGGATGCCGACCTTCACCAGCGCGAGGCCGATCATGGTGACCACGAGCCCGGTGACCAGCGGCGGCAGCGCAAAGCGGATCTTGCCGATGAACAGGCCCAGGGACGCGTGGAACAGGCCGCCCACCAGGATGCCGCCCATCAGCACCGCGATGGCATCCACGCCCTTGCCCGCAACCAGCGGGATCATGATCGGGATGAAGGCGAATGACGTCCCCTGCACGATCGGCAGGCGCGCGCCCACGGGACCGACGCCGATGGACTGGAACAGCGTGGCCACCCCCGCAAAGAACATGGACATCTGGATCATGTAGATCATCTGCGGGAAATCAGCGCTGTTGGAGCCAAAGCCGAACCCCGCCGCGCCGCAGACGATGATCGCCGGCGTCACGTTCGACACGAACATCGCCAGCACGTGCTGAATCCCAAGCGGGATCGCCGTGGCGATGGGCGGCGTGTAGTTCGGGTCGCGGAGCTGTTCCGGTGTTCCGATCGAATGGTCTGTCATGTGTCCCTCCTGCCTGGAGTCATGAGGCCGATTGCGGGTTCCGCCGGCCCGTTGCTTCCGCTTTTCCGTACCTGCCGGCGTTGCAAAGCCGGACTTCCGCATGTCAGCAAACTGTCATTCCACGGTCTTGCTGGCAAACGATCGTGGCGTTCCGCGCCTTTCGACGGGCAACGCCAGACCTCGGTGTTCAATAAACAAGCTTTGGCCCGTCATGCCCGGTCGAAACCTGGACCTTTCGGGCGGCGTTTCATCCTCAGTCTCGCCATTCCGCTTCCTCCGTCCGCGGTTCAGCCATGGGGATTGTGACACAAAAGTCATCTCACCGGATCAGGCCGTTTTCGGGAAGGACCTTCAAAAATCCCAAGAAGGTGCGGCCGAAGTATACGGAAAAACACGGCAATAGGCGGCGGCGCATCAGCCACGTTGAACGATGGTTGGCGCAGATGCTGCTCAACCCGTCACGATATACGGCGCATCGAACCAGTGCTCTTGGAGGTTCGGCCCCTCTCCGATCCGATCCACCACGGCAAAGAGCCCGGGCTCACTCAGCGGGGCCAGCACCCCGTGCCAAACACCGCGGTGATAGTTCACGCCCTGCCCGGGCTCGGTGACGAAGGCGACGGGCTGCCCCGGTCGGCCGCCTTCATCGGGGGCAACGACCACCAGGAAGCTGTCCATGCTCATCGGCAGAAAGGCCTGGCTGCCATCCGGGTGACGCTCGACCATTTCCAGTGTCATCGGCAGGCTGCGCGGTTGGGCCTTGAAGAGGCTGATCCCCGCGCGCCCGTCGGAAAAGTCGAGCTTGGCCCGATCATGGTAACGACCGCACAGGCCCTGGTTTATGAGCCTGTCGGGGTCCCCGTGCACCTCCAGGACGTCCCCGAAGGCCGCAAAGGCAGCGGCGGTCAGCGGTCGGGTCCTGATCCGTTCGGTCATCTGCCCAGCTTGTCCTGCAGGCGCAGTTCGGCGATCCGTTCGACCTGCCGGCAGGCTTCGGCGAACTCGGTGTCCCGGTCGTTCGCGACCCGGCGCCGGAACGCCTCCATGATCGTGGCCTTGGTGTTGTCCCGCACCGCGATGATGAAGGGAAAGCCGAATTTCGCCGTGTAGCCGTCGTTGAGCTCGGTGAAGGCCGCGCGCTCCTCGTCGGTCAGCGCGTCGAGCCCAACGGACGCCTGTTCGGCGGTCGATTCCGCGGTCAGCCGCTTTGCCTCCGCCAGCTTGCCCGCCAGATCGGGGTGCGCGGTCAGCACGCCCAGGCGTTTGTCCTCGCTGGCCGACCGGAAGACGCGGGCCAGTGCATTGTGCACGCCCGCCGCGCTGTCATGCGCGGGTCCAAGCTCCAGACCATGCGCGCCTTCTGCGATCCACGGGCTGTGCTCGAAGATGCCGCCGAACTCCGCGACGAAGGTCTCGCGATCCATTTCCGACGGCCGGACGCGGTTCACCGGCGGGTGTTCCTGCGCCCAGTGGTCAGCGATCTCTTCGCGCGTGGCAAACCAGACGCCCTCGTGGCCGCGCATGTGCTCGATCACGCGTTTCAGCGCCGCCGCACGCCCCGGGCGTCCGACGAGCCGGCAATGCAGCCCGATCGACATCATCTTCGGCGCGCCGGCCTCACCTTCGGCATATAGCATGTCGAAGCTGTCCCTCAGGTACCCCTCGAACTGGGCGCCATCGGTGAACCCGGCCTGAATGGCAAAGCGCATGTCATTGCAATCCATCGTGTAGGGCACGATCAGCTGGTCCTTGCCGCCCGCCGTGATCCAGTAAGGCAGATCGTCGGCATAGCTGTCTGCGATGTAGGCGAAATCGCCCTCCTGCGCGGCCAGGTCGACCGTGTTCATCGAACAGCGCCCCGTGTACCACCCGCGGGGGGGCGCCCCCACGACCTCGGTGTGCAGGCGGATCGCCTCGCGGATCTGCGCGCGCTCCTCCTCCGGCGCCATGTCCTTGTGCTCGATCCATTTCAGCCCGTGGCTGGCGATCTCCCAGCCTGCGGATTTCATCGCGGCGACCTGTTCGGGCGACCGGGCCAGCGCGGTCGTGACACCGTAGACGGTGATCGGCAGATCCTTCAGCAGCCTGTACAACCGCCAGAACCCGGCCCGCGCGCCATATTCATAGATCGATTCCATGTTCCAATGCCGCTGACCGGGCCAGGGCTGCGCGCCGGTGATTTCCGACAGGAACGCCTCGGACGCCGCATCGCCGTGCAGGATGCTGTTCTCGCCGCCCTCTTCGTAATTCAGCACGATCTGAACGGCGATCTTCGCCCCGTTCGGCCAGTTGGCGGCGGGCACGTGGGCGCCATGGCCGGTCAAGTCTCGCGGATAGCGTGTCACGTTTCGCTCCCTCTCGTTTCTTCGGTCCATAAACCATAAAATCCACGTTGTTTTTCAAAATTTCCAGAAAGGAGTTTCTGACCCGCTCCGCGTGTCAAATTCAGGCATCGCGGATTAGGACCTGACCAGGAAACCGACTGATCGCATGGAGGAACTGTTTTGACCGGATATCTCACGACACATGTTCTGGACACCGCCCGGGGCTGCCCGGCCGAAGGGCTGACCGTCGAACTCTACCGGATCGATGGCGAGACGCGGCGGCTGTTGACGACGCTCGCGACCAACGCGGACGGGCGGACCGACGAACAGATCCTGCCCGCCGAAAGATTCGAAACCGGTGTCTATGAACTGGTGTTTCACGCAGGCGCCTACCTGGACGCGTCCGGAACGCCGGCCGAAGATCCCCGCTTCCTCGACGTGATCCCGATCCGGTTCGGCATGTCCGAGGCGACGCACTACCATGTGCCGCTGCTGCTGTCGCCGTTCGGCTACGCCACCTATCGCGGCAGCTGAGCCTCTGTCGCCTTCGCCGGTCGGGTGGTGCGGACCGTGGCCGCGATACGCTCGACCATGAAGTCCATGAAGAGCCGCGTCTTGGGGTCCTGCCGTCGCCGGTGCGTAAACAGGCAGGCCATCTGGATCGGCTCCGGGGGTGTTTCCGTCGCGACCGGGATCAGCGCGCCCGATTTCAGGTGCTCGGCGATCTCGAACACCGGTTTCAACGCGATTCCGTGCCCGGCCAGCGCCCAGTCTGTCAGAACGTCGCCGTCATCGGATTCATAGCGGCCGGAGACCCGGAACCGTTTCGGCCCGTCCTCCGTGGTCAGCAGCCACTGGAACTCCGTGGCGCCGGGGAAGCGCAGGCTCAGGCATTCGTGCGACTTCGCGACCAATTCGTCGCCATTCGCCGGCATTCCGCGCCGCGCAACATATTCCGGCGCAGCGCAGAGCACGCGCTCCACATCTGCGATCTTGCGGATGCGCAGGTTGCTGTCTTCCGGCTGGCCGAGGAAAAACGCCAGATCCAGCCCTTCGGTCGTCAGGTCGACCTTCCGATCGGTCAGCCGCAGACGGACGCGAACGTCGGGATACTCCGCCAGGAACTCGGGCACCCGCGGGGCGATCAGGCGCCGGCCGACGCCCAGAGGCGCCGCGACGTAGAGCGAGCCTTTCAGGTTCTCGGTGATGTTGACGATCTGCGCCTCGGCGCTTTCGACCGCTTCGAGAATGTCGGTCGCCCCGCGATAGAAGGATTTCCCCTGCTCCGTCGGTGTCAGACTCCGCGTGGTGCGCTGGAACAGCCGTACACCCAGATGCTCTTCCAGTTGCGAAATGCGCGAGGACGTAACTGCCGGCGAAATGCGCAAATCACGCCCGGCGGCAGACATGCTGCCCAATTCGTAGACACGAACGAAGGTGCGGATGTTGTCCAGGTACGACATTGTTCCGTTTTTTTTGATGCTGCTTGGACTTTTGAAGCAATACAAGAAGAATTACGCGTGGACTAGCGTGTCCGGGATCACGAATCTTGGGAGAGAAGCCATGTACGACCTGGCAGTCATGTGGGATTGGGTGGCCTTTTCGGTCCGCTGGCTCCACGTCATCACCGCGATCGCCTGGATCGGGTCGTCGTTCTATTTCGTCGCGCTCGATCTCGGGCTGAGGAAGGCGCCGCACCTGCCGCCCGGAGCGCATGGCGAAGAATGGCAGGTCCATGGCGGCGGATTCTACCACATCCAGAAGTACCTCGTGGCGCCGGAAAACATGCCGGAGCACCTCGTGTGGTTCAAATGGGAGAGTTACGCGACCTGGCTCTCGGGCGCGGCGCTGCTGATGATCGTCTACTGGGTCGGGGGCGAGCTGTTCCTGCTCGATCCGACGCGGGCCGACCTCGCGCTCTGGCAGGGGATTCTGATTTCCGCGGGGTCGCTGACCATCGGCTGGCTTTGCTACGATGTCCTCTGCAAGTCGAAGCTGGGAGAGACGCCGACTGTCCTGATGCTGCTGCTGTTCGTGATCCTGGTGGCGATGTCCTGGGGCTACAACCAGATCTTCACCGGGCGCGCGGCCCTGCTGCATCTGGGTGCCTTCACGGCGACGATCATGACGGCCAACGTATTCCTGATCATCATTCCGAATCAGAAGATCGTCGTGGAGGACCTGAAAGCCGGGCGCACGCCGGATCCGAAATTTGGCAAGATCGCCAAGCTGCGCTCGACCCATAACAACTACCTGACCCTGCCGGTGGTCTTCCTGATGCTGTCGAACC
>CBDUPF010000094.1:0-12476 GCA_965369035.1 uncultured Aliishimia sp. | reverse complement strand
GATCACCCTGCTGGGATCGCAGCGTCCGGTCGCCTTCTTTGCCTATCCCGATACGCCGAGCGTGCCGGAACCGCCGGGTTGCCCCGTGGATACGCTCTGCACTCCCGACATGGACGTGCGCTGGACCCTGGAGATGCTGGCCCACGCGGTCGGCGTGACGAACGATACCCCGGCCCAGACCTTCGACCTCGAGCTGCCGGACATCCCGGGCGGAGAGCTGACGCTCGCCAAGGTCGGGCAGGCGATTGCCGCGCTGATGCCGGAGAACACGATCCTCTGCAACGAATCCGTGACCTCCGGTATGCACGTCCTGCCGCCGATGCAGACTGCCCGGCCGCACGAGATCATCGGCGGGACCGGAGGGGCCATTGGCATCTGCCTGCCGCTGGCCACCGGGGCGGCCATCGCCTGCCCGGACCGCAAGGTGATCGCGCTGTCCGGCGACGGGTCGGCGATGTACACGCTCCAGTCGCTCTGGACCATGGCGCGCGAGGCGCTCGACATCACTGTCGTGGTGTTCGCGAACCGCGGCTACCAGATCCTGCGCAACGAATTGGAGAACCTCGGCGTCGATAGCTACGGCCGCAACGCACAGGCCATGTTCGACGTCGAGAACCCGGTGCTCGACTGGGTGTCTCTCGCCCGCGGGCACGGGGTTCCGGCGGCCCGCGCAGAGCACATGGAAGGGTTCGTCAAGGCATTGACGGCGGGGCTGGAGAGCGACGGTCCGTCGCTGATCGAGGTCGTTTGTCCTTGACCGTCGCGCCAATCCTGCTTTGCATCCCATGACAATGAAAGAGGGAGGCACAATGCGACCTGCAAAAATCTATGTCTCGGGCGAGGCGCTGATCGATTTCGTGCCGGCTCAATCGGATCTCGGCCCCGCTTTTGCGCCGCGCTGCGGAGGGTCGAATTTCAACACCGCCAAGGCGGCCGCCCGACAGGGCGCGGATGTGGAATTCATCGGCGCGCTCTCCACCGACATGTTCGGCGACCGCCTGGCGGCGGATCTCGAGGCATCGGGCGTCGGGCTGACGCATTCTCCCCGAGTGGCCGATCCGTCGACGCTGGCCTTCGTGGAGTTCGACGGCTCGGACGCGCGCTATGCCTTCTTCAACGAACGCTCCGCCACGCAGATGATGGACCACAGCAACACCCGGCTGGATCCCGCGCCCGGCGACATCCTGCACACGGGCTCGTTTTCCCTGGTTTCCGACCCGGGCGGCGCGAGCATCGTTGAGCTTGCCCGGTCACTCGCCACCCGTCTGACGGTGTCGATCGATCCCAACGCCCGCTCGACGATGATCCCCGATCTGGAGGCCTGGCGGGCGCGGATCGATTCACTGTTCGAGATCGCCGGGATCGTGAAGCTCTCGGACGAGGATCTTTCCCTGCTCCGCCCCGGCACCAGCGCGGAGGAGATGCTGCACTCGCTTCTCGAGCGCGGCGTGGCCCTGGCGATGGTGACGTTCGGGCCCGAGGGCGCGATGGCGGCGACGCGGACGGCGCGCGTCACGGTCCCCGCAAGGCGGGGCAAAGTCGTGGATACGGTCGGATGCGGCGACACGGTCATGGGCACGCTCCTGGCCGCGCTGGCCGGCAAACCGCCGGAGGAGATCGCGGAGATGGACGGCGATGCGGTGGGCCGGCTGGCATCCCGGGCTATGGCCGCAGCGTCGCTCAACGCACGCGAATCCGGCTGCCACCCGCCGGTCACGGCAGAGATCGACGCGGAACTGGCGCGGACCTGACAGCGGTTTCAGGTAGCCGGTCGTGCCAAGGAGCCGTTTTTCGGCTTTCGCGCGTTCGGCGGGGTTCATCGCTTGATCCTGGTCAAACGACGCCTGCGGGAATCAGCTAAAGGCTAGGGCGAGACACGAATCCGGCGCCCTTAATGACGATTTCTCTGATTGCCCTGTTGAGTCTGCTGATCCTGATGGGGGGCCTCTGGCTACTCCGCATCCGGGACTGGTGGGCCGAGCGTGCGGAATGGTCGCGGCTTGCCGCGCTCCAGCCCCGTGATCCCGAACGGTTCGATCCGGAGATGGTCGCGGACCTGCCGGAGCCCGCGCGCCGCTACTTCGCCTACATGATCCGGCCGGGCACGCCGCTGCTGCCGGTGGCTGAAATCTACATGACCGGACGGTTCTCGCTGGGCACCAGGGACGCACCCGGGTATCGGCCCATGGCGGCGCGCCAGATCCTCGCGGCTCCCCACGGATTTGTCTGGGTCATGCGACTGACCGGGGGGCTCCCGGTTTCCGGCTCGGACAGCGGCGGCTGGACACGGTTCCGGATCCTCGGGCTCATTCCGGTCGCAAGGCTCGGCGGGACGCGGGACCATGCGCGGTCCGCCTATGGGCGCTGCGTTGCGGAAGCGGCATACTGGACCCCCGCCGCGCTGCTACCCGGGCCGGGGATCGCGTGGGATGCGGTAGATGGCGACACCGCCCGGGTCACGGTGACCCGCGACGACCTGAGCCAGTCGGTCGAGATCGCCGTCGATGCCGAGGGCCGGCCACGCGAGGTTTCCTTTCAGCGCTGGAGCGACGCGAATGCCGAGAAGACCTTTCGGCTGCAGCCCTTCGGCGGTGTCGCGTCCGATTTCCGACCGGTCGGGGGATACCGGCTGCCCTTCCGGGTCGAAGCCGGCAACATGTTCGGAACCGACCACTATTTTCCCTTCTTCATCGCCGAGGTGACCGCGATCCGAATGCCCGGCGCGCAAGCCGGCTGACCGGGGCCGAGTGCGGCCGGAAATTCCGGTCCCGGTACCTTTGCGGCCGGCTGCACATATGCCGCACTCGGGCGGGTAGACCCTTTTACCGCTTGACTCGAGCCACCGAAATGTCACCTAGCACCGAAAGGAGGGTTCCACTGCCACGCGTTGCCGACATACCCCTCGACGACCTCATTGCCTGCCCGCACTGCGACGCGCTCTATCATGCCGTCGAACCGGGCTCGGGCGAACGGGCCGTCTGCCATCGCTGCCATACCGTCCTCATCGCGCCCCTGCGCAAGGCGGGGTTGATAATCATTGCCCTGTCGCTTGCGACCCTGATCCTCGGCGTTGGCGCGATTTCCTTCCCGTTCCTTCAGATCAGCCGTCTCGGATTCCGCAACAACGCCACGCTGCTTGACGCCGCGCTGGCGTTTTCGGGGCCGCTGATGGTTCTGTCGCTGGCGGTGGCCGCGCTTATCGTGTTCCTGCCGATGACCCGCGCGATGCTGACGCTCTACGTGCTGGTGCCCGTGGTTTTCGATCGTCCGCCGGCGCGCCACGCCCGCCGCGCGTTTTTCTGGTCGGAGACGCTGAAGCCCTGGTCGATGGCGGAGATCTTCGTGATCGGCTGTGCCGTTGCGCTGATCAAGGTCGCCGACCTCGCGCGGATCGAGTTCGGTGCGTCGTTCTGGATCTTTGTCGCCCTGGTTCTTCTGGTCGTGCTGCAGGATTCGTTCATGTGCCGGTGGTCGGTCTGGAAATCGTTGGAGACGTCATGAGCGTGCTGATCGAAGATCTCGTGACCTCCAGGGAGGCCGGGCTGGTCGGCTGCCGGCGCTGCGGACGGGTCTGGCCGTCCGACACATCCCGATGCGAACGGTGCGGCGGCGCGCTCAAGTCGCGCGATGACCATAGTCTGCAGCGTGTCTGGGCCTGGTGGATCGCCGGGATCATGGCCTACATCCCGGCAAATCTCTATCCGATGCTCGAAACCCGGCTTCTGTTCCGGACGGAATCATCGACGATCATCGGCGGTGCCATCGACCTTGCCAGCCACGGCGCGGTCGGCATTGCCGTGGTCATCCTCGTTGCCTCCGTCCTGATTCCGCTCGGCAAGTTCTTCGCCATCGCCTATCTCGCGCTCAGCGTGCGGCGGGAATCGCACATGTCGGCGATCGGGCGGCAGCGGGTGTTCGAGATCGTGGAATACATCGGCCGCTGGTCGATGATCGACGTTTTCGTGGTCGCGATCCTGGCCTCGCTGGTGCAACTCAACGTGGCTGCGTCGATCAGCCCGGGGATGGCGAGCCTTGCCTTTGCGCTCTCGGTCATATTCACCATGCTCTCGGCGCAGAGTTTCGACTCGAGGATGATCTGGGATCGGCAGGAAGAAGCGCTTGGGAGTGCAGGCAGGTGAGTGACGAGATACCCGATGTCCCGGTCGAGAAGGCCGGCAAGTCGCTGGTCGAGGTCGCGTCGCTGGTCTGGCTCGTGCCGCTCGGCGCGCTGATCATCGCGGTGGCCGTGGCCTGGAACAACTTCGCGGAGCGTGGCCCGCTGATCGAGATCAGCTTCGAGAATGCGAACGGCATCCTCGCCGACGAGACCGTGCTCAAGTATCGCGACGTGAGCGTGGGCGTGGTCGAGGAAATCGGCTTTTCCGACGCGCTCGAGAAGGTGATCATCGGAGTGCGTCTCGACAAGGACGTCGCACCCTATGTCGACGAGGACGCGGAATTCTGGGTGGTCAAACCGCAGGTTACGACCAGCGGGGTGAGCGGGCTCGATACCGTGCTGTCCGGCGTCTACATCCAGGGCAGTTGGGACGCGGAGCCGGGCGGGCTCATCCACGCGTTCGAAGGCCGGGAAGAAGCGCCGCTCTTGACGGACGGCGAACGCGGGCTGCGGTTCGAGTTGCGCACGTCGGGCGAGGGCGGGCTGACGGAGAACACCCCCATCGTCTTCAAGGGGATCGAGGTCGGGCGGATCGGATCGGCCAATATCTCCCGCGATGGGCGCTGGGTCTTTGCCGACGCGGTGATCTACTCTCCGCACGACCGGCTGGTGACGACGGAGACGCGGTTCTGGAACGCTTCGGGGTTCAGCTTCAACGTCGGGCCGTCGGGCGCGCAGCTCGACTTTTCCTCCGTCGCTTCGCTGATCTCGGGCGGGGTCACCTTCGACACGCTTGTTTCCGGCGGCGCGGCGGTCGGCCAGAGCGCCGTGTTCGAAGTCTACCCGAACGAGGCCACGGCGCGACGCAGCGTGTTCGAGGACACCGGCGGGCTCGACCTGCGGGTGCAGGCGGTGTTCTCCGAGAACATCAGCGGCCTGTCGTCCGGCGCGAATGTCGAATGGCGCGGTCTCAAGGTCGGCGAAGTCGCCAATGTCAGCGGAATCGTGGATCCCGAGCGTTTCGGCGACCGGCGTCCGCGGCTGATCACGACGCTGGAACTGCGCTCCGCGCGGTTCGGCCTGGACGAGGGCGTGACCGAGGACGCCGCTCTGGAATTCCTCGCCGGGCAGGTGGAGGAGGGGTTGCGCGCGCGCCTTGCCTCGGCCTCCATTCTGACCGGGGGGCTGAAGGTTGAGCTTGCGATGATCGAGGACGCTACGCCGGCAACGCTCGATCTGGACAGCGGGGTGCTGCCGACGCTGCCGGTGTCCGACAGCCAGGTCTCCGACATTCAGGCCACGGCTTCGGGCGTGTTCGAGCGCATCAACGCGCTGCCGATCGAGGAGCTTCTGGGCAACGCGATCGACTTTCTCGACAGCGCGACGGCGCTGGTTTCCAGCGAGGAGATCCGCCAGACGCCGGCGGAGCTGCGCGAACTGCTCGCCAATGCGCGCGACGTGATCGGCAGCGAGGCGATCCAGGCCCTGCCGGGAGAGATCAGCGCTGTTCTGAGCGATCTGCAGGCCGGGATGTCCGACCTGCGCGACGTGCTGCGCTCGGTGCAGGAGCAGAATGGCGTGGACCGGCTGCTGGCCGCCGTGGACGAGGCCGCGCAGGCCGCCGGTGCAGTGCAGACGGCGGCGGGCACCTTGCCCGATCTCATCGCCCAGATCGAAGCCGTCGCCGCGAAGGCGCAGGAACTGCCGCTGGAGCAGACGCTGAGCGAGACCAACGAACTCATCGGCTCCGTCCGTGCGATCCTGGAGCAAAGCGACACCAAGGCGCTGCCCGGTCGCCTGGCCGAAACGCTCGACGGCATGAACGTCATTCTCGACGACCTCGAACGCGAGGGGGCCGCGGCCCGCCTGACAGCGGCGCTGGCCTCCGCCGAGGAAGCGGCCAAGGCCGTTGGCGATTCCACGGCCGGTGTCCCCGCCCTTGTCGAACAGCTGCAGTCGATCGCCGCACGGGTGGAGGAGCTGCCGCTGGAGGATGTGGCGCGCGAACTCTCCGAGACGCTCGATACGGCGGACACGCTGATGGGCGACGCCAGCGAGTCCGAACTTCCCGCCGCACTGTCCGGCGCCCTGCGCGAGCTGGAGGCGTCACTCTCCGAGATCCGGGCGGGCGGTCTCATCACCTCCGCCAACGCGACGCTCGACGCGACGGAACGTGCCGCCGATTCCGTCGTGCGTGCCGCCGATCAACTGCCCGATATCGTGGAACGCCTGAATGCGCTCCTGACGCGGGCGACCGGGACGCTTGCCACCTATTCCGACAAATCGGAGTTCAACCGAGCCACGATTTCGGCTTTGCGAGACTTGCAGCGCGCTGCAGATGCCGTCGCGTCGCTCGCCCGTGCGCTGGAACGCCGGCCGAACTCCATTATCCTGGGACGCTAGATGAAACCGCACCTGACCGCCGCCCTTGTCCTCATCCTCGCCGCCTGCTCCGGCCCGACCATGCGCATACCTTCACCGGTTCCGACGGTGACGGAAACCGTGCGCAGCCGCTATGCGGGCATCGAGGTTCTGGATGTCTCGCTCCCCACCTACGCGTCGGGCGAGGAGATTTTCACCGAGGACGCCTCGGGCCTGCTTGCGGGCTCGTCGGACGTTCTCTGGGCCGACGATCCCACGCGCGCCATCACGCTCAGCCTGGCGCGCGCGCTGGCGCAGATCACCGGCGCGCGGGTGGCACCCGAGCCCTGGCCCTTCGATCAGTACCCGAGCGTGCGGGTCGACGTGCGGGTCGAGGACATGCGGACCGTGGGCGCGCAGTTCACGCTGTCGGGCCAGTATTTCGTGGCGCCGCTGGAAGGGAGCGGGCGCGGAACGGCGCGGCTGTTCTCGGTATCCGCACCGCTGCCTGAGGATTACAAGCTACCGGATCTGGCGGCGGCGCGATCTGCCACGATCGCGCAACTTGCCCTGCTGATCGCGCGCGACGGGCTGCGCTGACCCCGGTTCAGCCGAAGATCGACGCCCCCGCATCCGCGGGTCCGACCGCATTGCGGAAGGCGGCGAAGAGTTCCCGCCCGGTTCCCGCGTGGTAGGAGGTGAGATCGGCGGTCTCACAAGGCCGCTCCAGCACGGCGTGATCGACGATTTCGAGCGTTCCCGCGTTCGCGTCGATCCGGATCACGTCACCGTCCCGCAGTTGCGAAATCGGCCCGCCGTCCATGGCTTCGGGCACCACGTGGATCGCCGCGGGCACCTTGCCCGATGCCCCGGACATGCGCCCGTCGGTGACCAGCGCGACCTTCTGCCCGCGTCCTTGCAGGATCGACAGGATCGGCGTCAGCGAATGCAGCTCCGGCATCCCGTTGGCCTTCGGCCCCTGGAAGCGGACAACCACGATCACGTCGCCGGTGAATTCGCCCGCCTTGAAGGCCGCCTTGACCTGCTCCTGGTCGGAGAAGACGCGCACCGGCGCCTCGACCGCGCGGTGCTCTTCGGCCACGGCGGAGATCTTCATCACCGAGGTTCCGAGGTTTCCGCGCAGCAGGCTGAGCCCGCCCACCGGCTGGAACGGGTCGGAGGCCGGGCGCAGGATCTTGTCGTTGAGGCTTTCGCCCGCACCCGCCTGCCAGGTCAGGGTGCCGTCGATCAGCTTCGGCTCCTGCGTGTAGTTCTCCAGCCCCTGACCGGACACGGTCTTGGTGTCCGGATGCAGCAGACCCGCCTTCAGCAGCTCGCCGATCATGTAGCCCAGACCGCCCGCGGCATGGAAATGGTTCACATCCGCCAGCCCGTTGGGGTAGACGCGCGCCAGCAGCGGCGTGACGTCGGACAACTCCGAAAAATCCTCCCAGTCCAGCAGGATGCCACCCGCGCGCGCCATGGCAATCAGGTGGATCAGCAGGTTGGTGGAGCCGCCGGTGGCGTTCAGCCCCACGATGCCGTTCACGAAGGCCTTTTCGTCCAGAATGTCGCAGACGGGCGTGTAATCGTTGCCGAGCGCTGACAGCGAAAGCGCCCGCCGCGCGCCTTCGGCGGTGAGCGCGTCGCGCAGTTCCGTGCCCGGATTGACGAAGCTGGCGCCCGGAAGGTGCAGGCCCATGAACTCCATCAGCATCTGGTTGGTGTTGGCTGTGCCGTAGAAGGTGCAGGTGCCCGGCCCGTGGTAGGCGGCCATCTCTGCCGCCATCAGCGCGTCACGCCCGACCTCTCCGGCGGCGAACTTCTGGCGCACCTTGGATTTCTCCTCGTTGGCGAGCCCGCTGGTCATCGGTCCGGCCGGCACGAAGACCACCGGAAGGTGCCCGAAGGCCTGCGCGGCGATCACCAGACCCGGCACGATCTTGTCGCAGACCCCCAGAAACACGGCGGCGTCGAAGGTGTTGTGGCTGAGCGCCACCCCGGCCGCCAGCGCGATCACGTCGCGGGAGAAGAGGCTCAGCTCCATCCCCGCTTCGCCCTGGGTCACCCCGTCGCACATCGCCGGCACGCCGCCCGCGACCTGTGCCGTTCCGCCGACCTCGCGCGCGGCGGCGCGGATCAGGTCCGGAAACCGCTCGAACGGCTGATGCGCCGACAGCATGTCGTTGTAGGCGGTCACGATCCCCAGGTTGCCCGCCGATTGCGTGGCGAGCTTGTCCTGATCCTCGCCCGCGGCGGCATAGGCATGGGCCTGCCCCGAGCACGAAAGATGCGCGCGCGCCGGGCCCTTCGACGTCGCCTCGCGCATGCGTGCCATATAGGCGCCGCGCGTCGGTTCGCTGCGGGTAACGATACGGTCGGTGACGCGGGCAATTGTCGAATGCAGTGTCATCTGCGGATATCCTCGCTGCACATGTTGCGGGCTGGAGTTGCGGGGCGCGGGCCATCCACGCACCGATAGGGTGAAACGGCGGGCGTTGGACGGCACGGAGCAGAGTGCCGCGTCAGACCGCGAGAGGCAACAACTGCGCGTCGGCCTATTGTCGCAGGCGTTCGCCGCGGCGAACTCGTTTCCGTCATCCGGTTCACATCTCCGCGCGGGCCGACGCAGCTTTCCGGCCGTCGCCCTGTCTGGTTAGCGCTATCATAGCACGCGTCCGGGCGAGGTTCAAACGATCAGCGCGGCTTCGTGGTTGGGTGCCAGGGCGGCAAGGGGACGTGCGGGGTTCCGCTTGCTATGGCCGGCTCGCCTTCACTATGGTGCGAGGCGACCGGACCCCGGCTGGTCCGGGTCCACAGGTGAGATTGACCGGTTCGTCAAGAAAAGCTGAGCCTGCAGCGGAACAAGGGAGTATGCCTCATGAAATTCATCTCAAGCCTGTCGGTTGTTGCCTTCTGCGTGGCCGGGGCCGCGCATGCGGAGTGCGAGTCCGTTACCTTCTCGGACGTGGGCTGGACCGATATCACCGCGACGACCGCAGCCACGACCGTGGTGCTGGACGCGCTGGGATACGAGACCGACATCAAGGTCCTGTCCGTGCCGGTCACCTATACATCGCTGGCCAAGGGCGATGTGGACGTCTTCTTGGGCAACTGGATGCCGACGATGGAGGCGGATATCGCCCCCTACCGCGAGGCAGGCACCGTCGACACGGTACGCACCAATCTCGAAGGCGCGAAATACACGCTGGCGACGAACGCGGCAGGGGCAGAACTGGGGATCGACAGTTTCGGCGCGATCGCCGGTCAGGCCGAGGCGCTGGATTCGAAGATCTATGGCATCGAGCCGGGAAATGACGGCAACCGCCTGATCCAGTCGATGATCGACCAGGACGCGTTCGGGCTCTCGGGCTTCGAGGTGGTCGAAAGCTCCGAGCAGGGGATGCTGGCACAGGTTGCCCGCGCCGACCGCCGCGGGGAGCCGGTCGTGTTCCTCGCCTGGGAACCGCACCCGATGAATGCCAATTACGACCTGACCTACCTCGAAGGTGGCGACGACTTCTTTGGCCCTGATTTCGGCGGCGCGACGGTGCTGACCAATACCCGCGCAGGCTATGTCGAGGAATGCGAGAACGTCGGAAAACTGCTCCAGAACCTCGAATTCTCGCTGGCGATGGAGAACGAGATCATGGGTGCCATCCTTGACGATGGCGCAGACCCGGCGGAGGCCGCGACCGCTTGGCTGCAGGCCAATCCCGGCGTACTCGACGGCTGGCTCGAGGGGGTCACCACCGTTGATGGCGGCGACGCGATGGCCGCGGTCAAGAGCGCGCTCGGCCTCTGAGGACGTTTGTGCCCCGCGGGTGTCCGGACCGATCCGCGGTCAGGGCACCCGTAAACGCCGTGAGTTCAACCCTCTTGCGGGATGCGCGCGTCGTCCAGTTCCCGCGCACGGACTGCAGCGGGGCGTGCGATGAGCCGGTCGGCATAGGCCGCGAAGGATGGACGGTCGGGCAGGGTGCCGAACTGGCGTCCCCACACGATCTGGGAGCCGAGATAGACGTCCGCGGCGCTGAATGCCGATCCCAGGATATAGTCGCGACCGTCGGACAACAGCGCCTCCAGCGTGTCGCAGACCGTCTCCAGCGTACCGTAGCCTACCCGACGCTGACCCTCGGGGCCTTCGGCGACCCATCCGAAGCTTGCGTTGGTGACGGCCTGTTCGACCGGCCCGGCGCCGAAGAAAAGCCATCGGTAGTAGGACCCGCGTTCTCGCGTGCCAGGTGCCGGCGCAAGCCCCGCATCGGGAAAGATGTCGGCGAGATAGGCGCAGATCGCAGCACCCTCGGTCACCACGGTGTCGCCGTGCCGGATGGCCGGCACCTTGCCCATCGGGTTGATCGCGAGGTAGTGGGCGGCCTTCATGGTCGTGCCATACTCGAGCATGACGGTCTCGTATTCGGCTCCGCACTCCTCAAGCATCCAGCGGACGATGCGGGCACGGGACATCGGGTTCATGTAGAAGGTAAGGTCGGACAAGGGCTGCTCTCCCGGACGGTTTCCGGGTAGATTACAGAGCAGGCGCGACCCATAGGCAACAGCGCAATGACGCGCCGGCGGAAAAACGACGGGACGGGGACGGGATGGACTGGCTGACCGACAACAAGATACCAGTGGGCGCCTGGGCGGCGAATGTCTTCGAATGGGTGCGGGACAATTTCCAGGGGCCGCTGGATGTCTTCTCCTTCGCGATGGAGGACATGATCGATGCGATCCTGTGGCTGCTTCAGACGCCGAATCCGCTGGTCATCATCGCCATCTTCGTCGCGCTGACCTGGGTGCTGCAGAAGAACTGGAAGACCTGCGTCTTCGTGGGGCTGGGGTTCCTGTTCATCCTCAACCAGGATTACTGGGAGGAGACGACGGAAAGCCTGACGCTGGTTCTGTTTGCCTGCATCGTCTGCATGTCCATCGGGGTGCCCATCGGTATCGCCGCAGCCCACCGGCCCCGCCTTTACTCCGCGCTGCGCCCGGTGCTCGACCTGATGCAGACGCTGCCCACCTTCGTCTACCTGATCCCGGCCATCGTGTTCTTCGGCATCGGCATGGTGCCGGGTCTTATCGCGACGGTGATCTTCGTGCTGCCCGCGCCGATCCGGCTGACCTATCTCGGCGTCTCCTCGACGCCCATGACCCTGCTGGAGGCTGCGCGCGCCTTTGGCGCGACCCCGCGCCAGACGCTGTGGAAGGTGGAACTGCCTTACGCATTTCCCCAGATCATGGCGGGGCTCAACCAGACCATCATGCTGTCGCTCTCCATGGTGGTGATCGCCGCACTGGTTGGCGCGGACGGGCTCGGCGTGCCGGTGGTCCGGGCGCTGAACCAGGTCAACCCGTCGCTGGGCTTCGAATCCGGCTTCGTGATCGTGGTGGTGGCGATCATCCTCGACCGGATGCTGAACGCGGGAGGCCGGTCATGACGACAGCCGTGAACATCGACAACGTCTCCATCGTGTTCGGCGACGCGCCGCACAAGGCGCTGCCGCTGATGGACGCGGGCAAGGACCGGGCGGAGATCCAGACCGAGACCGGCCAGGTGCTGGGCGTGCACGACTGCACGCTCGACGTGGAGGCGGGGGAAATCCTCGTGCTGATGGGGCTCTCGGGCTCGGGCAAGTCCACGCTCCTGCGGGCCGTCAACGGGCTGAACCCGGTGGTTCGCGGATCGGTGACGATCTTTGACGGCGACTGGCAGTGCGACGTCACCCATGCATCCAGAGCCGACCTGCGACGTGTCAGGCGCGAATGCGTGGCGATGGTGTTCCAGCAGTTCGGGCTCCTGCCGTGGCGGACGGTTTGGGAGAACGTGGGCCTTGGTCTCGAACTCGGCGGCATGGGGCGGGCCGAGCGGCGCGCCAAGGTGGATGAGCAACTGTCGCTCGTCGGTCTGTCGGACTGGGCCGATCACAAGGTGGGGGAGCTTTCGGGCGGGATGCAACAGCGCGTCGGCCTGGCCCGCGCCTTTGCCACCGATGCG
>CBDUPF010000093.1:0-12503 GCA_965369035.1 uncultured Aliishimia sp. | reverse complement strand
AGTCCGCGGCAGCCGCCGGGCGTTTGGAACCCTATCGCCTGGCACCGGCAGCGCGTCGCGATCCGCAGGCCGCAGGCACGAGTAGAGGCTCGAAGGGCGTGAGCCGCCGGCCTGCCGGTGCCGAACTTGTGGACGAAAGCGCGCTCCGAGAGATTGTCGCGGAGATTGTTCGCCGGGAACTGCGCGACGTCCTGGGAGAGCGGATCACACGGGAGGTCCGCAGCTTGGTCCGGCAGGAAATTCTTCGCGCAGTCCACAGCAAGGACACCGACTGACCGGCGCCGGTCTCGCGAACCATCGGGCGGGTTCACGTCTGGCATCGGTCACAAACTGCGAGACCCGCGCCGGGGAGGTTCTGCTAACCATGCTCCAAGAAAGAAAAAACCGCGCCGTTCTGGCGCGGTTGTTTCCATGCGAAAGACGTGCCGTATCAGGCGGCGCGTGCTTCCTCTTCGGCGGCAGCCGCCGCGGCGTTGCGACGCTCGCTCTCTTCGCGCGAAAGCGCGACAGAGGTACGAACACCTTTGCTGACGAACTCCATGAGTCCGTTCACGACGCGCTCGTTCGGATCGATCCCGGCACAGCTCAGAACTTCGCGGCCATCGCGTGACCGCGCCCAACGGGCAATCTGTTCCGGGCCGTTTCCGTATTTCTTGTCGTCCGCAATCGCGTCGTCCAGCGCAGCCAAAACGACAGCTGCAAACAGTTTGCGGGCACGATTCCCCTGTTCATTGTTGAAGGCCGTGCCGTCCACGAAATCTTTCATCGCGCTTCCCTAGTTTTTCTTGCTCTTGGCTTTTGGCGTGGCGTCCCTTATGGCGCATAGAACGTGATTCGGATACCCCGAATTCGCATACCTTCTATGCGCTGGGCGCATAGCGGAAACATTTACCACCACGGCCGGTCGGCTTGCGCCCCGAACTGAGCCCAGATATAGGGGCGCCGTTCGTTCAATCAACCTTTCGGCAAGGTTTCACACATGGCCAAGATCAATGGAAACGAGATCCGCCCGGGCAACGTCCTGGAGCACAACGGGGGCCTTTGGGCCGCCGTGAAGGTGGATCACGTCAAACCCGGCAAGGGCGGCGCATTTGCCCAGGTCGAACTGCGCAACCTGCGCAATGGCTCCAAGCTGAACGAACGGTTCCGCAGCGCCGACAAGGTGGAGCGTGTCCGGCTGGAGCAGAAGGATCAGCAGTTTCTCTATGAATCAGAGGGCAAGCTGGTTTTCATGGACACCGAAACCTACGAACAGATCGAACTGCCGGCCGACATCCTTGGCGAACGCCGTCCGTTCCTGCAGGACGGCATGACGATCGTGGTGGAATTCCACGAATCCGAGGCGTTGAACGCCACGCTCCCGCAGAAGGTGACATGCCGCATCGTGGAGACAGAACCGGTGGTCAAGGGCCAGACGGCGGCGAACTCCTTCAAGCCCGCCCTGCTCGACAACGGCGTCCGCGTGATGGTTCCGCCTTTTGTCGGGCCGGACGAGGATATCGTCGTCAACACCGAGACGATGGAATACACCGAGCGGGCCTGATACGGTCCGCTGATGCGGCAAAGACCCAGCCCTCTCAGCGGATCCCGCCGGGTCTTGCGCGCTAGCGGGCAGGGCCGTTGGGAGGTCTCAGTCCTGCCGCGTGACCGTCGCAGTTCCGCACTGCATGTCCCCTTCCGCCCGGTCGAAGCGCAGATAGGCGATGGCCGCGTCGCCTGATCTGGTCAGCAGCTTGCCGACCGGCTTTCCGTCCACCATGATCTCGGTGCCGGGCTCCGCCTCTCCGCTGACGCGGACCCGCGCGAGGCCCTTGCGCAGTTCGGTCTTGTGCTTCATCCGCGCGGTCACTTCCTGCCCGACATAGCACCCCTTGCGGAAATCGACGCCGTTCAGCGCTTCGAAATTCATCTCCAGGATGAAGCTGTCGGGGGTGAGTTCGGTGCCGGGTTCGGGCACCAGGAGTGCGACCCGCCGCGCGTCCCAGTCGACCGGGTCATCCGCCTGGGGCGTGTCCCGCCAGGCCCGCCAGCCCATCTCCGGGTGACGCGGATCGGCCCAACCATCGGCGGGCGGCTCACCCAACCCGCGGTGCAGATGCCGCCCGTTCTCCTCGCTGATCGTCACGTCCGCACGCAGCTTGTACATCGTCAGCCGCTGCTTCAGCCCGGGCACGAGGTCGGAGGCCACGTCGATCAGGATGTCATCGCCGTCCGCGATCAGGAAGAAATCGGCCAGGTACTTGCCCTGGGGTGTCAGCAGCGCGGCATAGACCGGGCCGTCCGCAAGCCGTGTTACGTCCTTTGTCACAAGCCCTTGCAGGAAATCGGCCGTGTCCGCGCCGTGCACGCGGAGGAGGGATCGGGTCATGGATTGCTCCGCCTGTATGTTTCGTCCAGATATAGGCTATCCGCCGCGCTACGAAAGAGGGGCCATCTTGCCCGCGCCGATTTCCGTCATCATCCCGACCCTGAACGCCGCGACCTCGCTCCCGGGCACGGTCGCGTCGCTGATGGAGGGGGTGGAAGCCGGATTGATCCGGGAACTGGTGGTTACCGATGGCGGGTCGACGGATGCGACGCGTGCCGTCGCGGACGAAATCGGCGCCGTGCTGGTCGAAGGACCGGCATCCCGCGGCGGTCAGCTTCGCCGCGGTTGCGATGCGGCGCGCGGGGACTGGCTGTTCGTGCTTCATGCGGACACGCAGCTTGCGGCGGGTTGGACGGAGGCGGTCGTCCGTCACATGGCGTGCCGCGATGCCGGATGGGGCCGCCTGCGCTTTGACCGGGGTGGCCGGATCGTCGCGGGTTGGGCCAACCTGCGCAGCCGGGTTTTCGGCCTGCCGTACGGGGATCAGGGGCTTCTGATCCCGCGATCGCTCTACCGGGATGTTGGCGGCTACCCCGATCAGCCGCTGATGGAGGACGTCGCGTTGGCTCGTGCGTTGCGTGGACGCCTGCGACCGCTCGGCGTCGAGGCCGTGACCAGTTCGGAGAAGTACCGCCGCCAGGGCTGGGTGCGCCGCGGTGCGCGCAACCTGTGGACGCTGCTTCGCTACGCTTTCGGGGTGAGCCCCGCGAGGCTGGCCGAAGGATACCGGCGCTAGCTAACCGCGGCCGGCGTCGAAACGGGCCTGGATCTCGGCCGGATCGTAATCGTTCCGCAGCCAATCCTCGAAACCGATACCCGTCCGTGCGTGCGCCGACTCGTAGGTGTCCAGGATCAGATCCAGCACCCCTGTCCGGGTCCATTTGAAATGGATGAAGCGGGGCGAAAACTGTCTCCGGGCCTGCGCCACCGAAGCGCCCTCGATGGCCAGAAGGTAGACCGCCGCCGCAAGGGAGGAGCGGTCGGCCCCTGACTTGCAGTGCATCACGAAGGGTTTTTCGGCCCGTCGCATCTGGTCGAGCAGTGCGACGAGAACGTCTCGCGCGGGGGCCGAGCGGGCGGTCAGCCCCTCGAAATCCACGAGCGACAGACCGGATTGCGCGCAGGCTTCCTGCTCGAACCGGTAATGCGGCGCATCGGACGCACCGCGCAGGTTCAGGATCGTCCGGATGCCGCGGCCAGCCAGTGTGCTCAGCCGCCCGGGCGATGGATGGTTGGCGCGAAAGACGCCGGGCGCGATCTCCGCCTCGTTGGTCCAGATCAGACGCAGCAGTGCGTGATCGAACAGCAGGAAATGGACCCAGGCCCGCAGCCGCGCTCCACGGTTGTCGAGATCGTGCGCCGACTGGCGCAACGTCTCCTTGATGTCTCGGATGTTCTGGCGCAGTGACATGTCCAGCCGGGCGTGGTCTCGGGTCGCGCAGACATAGAACCTCCGGTCCTTTGTCACAAGCACGGGGCGTGGCGCCGGGGACCGATGCGGCTTGGCGGCAACGGATCGCGGATCTTTCAACCTGACGCATTGGTTCCGCAGTGGTGCGGTCGTTGACCTTCCCGCCGATGCGGCTAGGCTCTGCCGGTCAATCCACGGAGAGTCGCATGCCAGGACGGGAATATCTCGCAATACCAGGGCCTTCGGTGGTGCCTGACCAGGTTCTTCAGGCGATGCACAGGGCGGCCCCCAACATCTACGAGGGGGATCTGGTCGATGCCGCACCGGGTATTGCCGCCGACCTGCGGCGCGTGGCGAAGACCGGCGGCTCGGTAGCGATGTATATCGGCAATGGCCATGCGGCGTGGGAGGCGGCCCTGTCAAACGTCGTGGCCGAGGGCGACCGCGTCCTGGTGCCCGCCACGGGCCGCTTCGCACACGGATGGGCCGATGTGGCCCAGGGCTTGGGAGCCGAGACGGAGATCATCGACTTCGGAAAGCGCAGCCCGATGGACCTCGCACGGGTGGAAGAAGCGCTGGCCGCGGACAAGGCCCACAGGTTGAAGGCCGTTCTGGCCGTGCATGTCGATACGTCGACTTCGGTCCGCAACGATATCCCGGGGCTGCGCGAGGTGCTCGACCGTACCGGCCACCCCGCCTTGCTGATGGTGGATTGCGTCGCTTCGCTCGGCTGTGACCGTTTCGAGATGGATGCCTGGGGCGCCGACGTGGTGGTCACCGGCTCGCAGAAGGGTTTGATGCTTCCGCCGGGCATGTGTTTTGTCTTTTTCAACGACCGTGCGGCCCGCGTGCGGGCAGGGATGACGCGCGTCAGCCGGTACTGGGACTGGACCCCGCGCGCGGATCCCGAGCAATTCTACCAGTACTGGTATGGTACCGCGCCGACGCACCACCTCTTCGGGTTGCGCGTATCGCTGGACATGATCCATTCGGAGGGGCTGGAGGCTGTCTGGGCCCGTCACGAGCTGCTGGCGCGCGCGGTCTGGGCCGCTTGCGAGGTCTGGGCCGAAGGTGGGGCGCTGGCGCTCAACATCGCGGAGGCTTCGCACCGCGCGCGCTCCGTGACCGCCCTGCGGCTTGACCAGGGGCGGGCGCAGCAGTTGCGGGCGTGGGTCGAACGGGAGTTGTCCCTGACGCTCGGCATCGGGCTCGGGATGACGGAACCGGGCGATCCCCGTGCCGCGGATTTCTTCCGGATCGGCCACATGGGCCACGTGAATGGGCAGATGATCCTGGGCGCCCTGGGCGGAATGGAAGCCGGGATGCGGGCGCTGTCCGTGCCGCTGGGCCGTGGCGCGCTGGAGGCCGCGGCAGAGGTGATTGCCGGGACTTCCTAGACTCCGGTCGGGCCGGATCAACGCGCATGGGCGCCGATGAAGCCCCGCAAGATCGTGGCGTGGTTCCCCGAGACCCGTGAGGGCGGGGCCGGGACACGGGCGAAACGCGCCGGTCCGGTAGCGGCCAGTACCCCGGACCGCCGCAAGGGCTACCGTCGGATCTAGGACAAGCTCGGTTTCTGGTCGGTCTGCACCCGCGGCCTCCCGCTCTACGGTCAGAATCGCGCCCGCGCCCGCGGATTGGCGCGCTGCTCCGCCGCGCGGGCTGTCGCGCGTTTCTCGAGCAGCCGCATGACGTGGTTGATCACCGCGCCCAGCACCATGACGACGAGCAACCCCCAGACAGCCCAGATCAGCATGAAGATCCACGTGATGTTGACGCCGAACATCACGATGCAGGCGTTGGCGTAGTTCGGAGCCGCGGGTCGCGTGTGGTCAGGCATGGTCGGGCGGGCAAGATGGGACTGCGGGCACACTACATCCAGCAACCGCCCGTTGTCCTGACATTTCCCCGGATCAGCGAGCGTCCGCCAACGCCAGCGGCAAGACCTCGGCGAAGGCCGCGAGATCTTCTTGCGTGCCGCAACTGACCCGTATGCAGCGGTTCTGCGGCGGCGCAAAGGGCATCCGCACGAAGATGCCGCGCTGAACCAGCCCGTCGAGAACGGACTTCGCGTAGTCGCCGTCCCGCCCGCAATCGATCGCCACGAAATTCGCGGCCGAAGGCAGTGGTGTCAGCCCGTGCGCGGACGCGATCTCCGCAATCCGGTCGCGGGCGGCGGCGATGCGGGCCTGCACCTTGGCCAGCCACTCCTGGTCACGGAGCGCTGCGAGGGCGCTTTCCTGTCCCGCGCGATTGACGCCGAAATGGTTGCGCACCTTGTTGAAGGCGGAGATCAGGTCGGGATGTGCCAGTGCATAGCCGACTCGCGCACCGGCCATGCCGTAGACCTTGGAAAAGGTCCGCAGCCGGATCAGCCGCGGATCGTCCCAGGCCAGGTCGGGCGTGGTGCCAGCGGGCGCGCATTCGACGTAAGCCTCGTCCAGCACGAAGAGCGTGCCGCGCGGCAGGTCGTCCATTGCCGCCACGATCTCCGCTCCCGTCCAGTGGCTGCCCATCGGGTTGTCGGGATTGGAAAGATAGACGAGCTTGGCATCGACCTCGCCCGCCTTCGCGAACAATGCGCGGATGTCTTCCCGGTCCTCGGCGTCGTAGGGCACCTTGTGCAGCGTGCCGCCATAGCCCGCGACATGGTAGTTGAAGGTGGGATAGGCCCCATCCGATGTCACGACATGATCGCCGGCGGTCACGGTCAGACGCACGAGATCCCCCAGGAGACCGTCGATGCCTTCGCCCACAAGGACGTTCTCGACCGATGCGCGCAGATGGTCGGCCAGCGCGGCGCGCAGATCGTGACTCTGCGCGTCGCCGTATTTCCAGATCTCCGTTTGCGCGAGCGCCAGGGCCACGGCCGGAGAGGGTCCGAAGACGCTTTCGTTCGCGCCGAGCCGGGCGCGGAACGGTGCGCCGCGGGCACGTTCCTGGGTTTCGGGGCCGACGAACGGCACCGTGGCGGGCAGGGCGTCAGCGAGCGGGGTCAGTCGGGCATTGGTCATGGCGCATTGGTTACCTGCGCGCCTTCGCCCCGGCAAGATGCCGTTTCACGCGCTGGGGCGGGTCAGGATGAAGGTCGCGGCGCCGGCGAGGCAGATCACCTGCACAGCGATCAGCCATCCGGCCAGACCCATCGCCAGCGACAGGGCAAGCGCCGCGCCCATGGCGATGACGGCCATGCATTTCGCCCGACGGGTGATCGCGCCGGTCTCGCGCCAATGGGCGATCATCGGACCGAAATGCGCGTGGTCGTGTATCCAGGCACGCAGGCGGGGCGAGCCCTTGCCGAAGCAGAAGGCGGAGAGCAGCACCAGCGGCGTCGTCGGCAGGAGCGGCAGGACGATCCCCACGATCCCCACGCCAAGCGATACCAGACCCGCGAGGGTCCAGAGCAGGTTGGGGCGCTGTGCCGGATAGTCGCTCATCAGGAGCAGATAAGGGCGTTGCGGGCGCGGGGCAATGCGGCGTCCGTCCTGCGAGATCGGCGCTGACCCCACGTTTCGCTGGCAGGTCGGCATGAAATGCGGTCTCCTGCCCGCGACAGAGGAGGCCCGCCCATGCCAGAGATCAGTCCTGACCGCGTGCAGATCGACTATGCCGACCACATCGCGCATGTCCGCATGACACGGGGCGACAAGATGAACGCGCTCGACCAGGCGATGATCGATGCGCTGGTCGCCGCTGGGGCGGAGATCGCGGCCTCGGATGCGCGCGTCTGCGTGCTCTCGGGCGAGGGGCGTGCGTTCTGTGCGGGTATTGACATCACCGGCCTTGGTGCGATGGCGGGGCAGGATCCGGTGCAGATGCTGGAGCCGCGCACCCATGGCGACGGCACCACGAACCAGTGGCAGGAGATTGCGATGGTCTGGCGGCGCGTCCCGATGCCGGTGATTGCGTCCCTGCATGGGGCGGTCTTTGGCGGCGGCTGCCAGATCGCGCTCGGGGCCGATATCCGGATCGCCGGGCCGGACCTGAAGATGGCGGTGATGGAGATGAAATGGGGCATCGTGCCGGACATGGGCGGGATGGCGCTGCTGCCGCGGCTTGTGCGGTCGGACGTGATCCGCCGGCTGACCTACACCGCCGATCCGGTGGGGGCGGAGCAGGCACTGGCCTGGGGGCTGGTGACGGAACTGGCCGAGGATCCATTGGCCGCGGCGCTGGATCTGGCGGGGAAGATCGCGTCGAAATCGCCGTCGGCCATCCGTGCCGCCAAGCGGCTGATCGCCTTCGCTGAAAGCGGTGCGTCGGAGGCCGACGTGCTGATGGCGGAAAGCCGGGAGCAGGCGAAACTGATCGGCACGCCCGAGCAGATGGAAGTCATCGCGGCGCAGATCCAGAAGCGGGCGCCCAACTTCGGCTGACCCGCCGCGCCGCTCAGCGCCCCTTGACGTAGAGCGATTCCAGAGCCGCCTCGAGATTTCGGGTGAAACGCTCGGTATCGAAGAGCGCGCAGGTCTCGCGGCCCGCGATGAGCCTGTCCCGAAGCGCTCCCCGCGCCTCCGGGTTCCGTGCCAGCCGCAAGGCGCAATCGCGATAGGCCTCGCGGTTCTCGCAGATCGTCTCCGGCGTGCCCGCGGCGCTGACGAGGCTCCCGGCCACCCGCGCGGCGAACTGCCGCCCCGGCACCGTCACCACCGGCACCCCGGCCCAGAGCGCATCACTCGCGGTCGTGTGGGCGTTGCAGTTGAACGTGTCGAGAAAGATGTCGGCCAGCGCCAGCCGCGACAGGTGCGGTGCCTGCTTGAGCCGTGGCGCGAAGATCAGCCGCGCGGGATCCACCCCCCGCGCGTCCGCTGCCCGGCGCAGGTTCGCCGTCGATTCCGCCCCTCCGGTCAGTTGCCAGAGCACCGAGCCCTCGACTTCGCGCAGAAGCTCCATCCAGATATCGAATTCCGCCGGCGACAGCTTGTAGACGTTGTTGAAGCTGGCGAACACCACCGCGTCCTCCGGCAGCCCTTGCGAGGCGCGCGTGACCGATGGGTCGGGCAGGGGACGCGCCCGGTCGTTCGGCTGGTAGCAGTCGGGCAGGTTGACAACCTTTTCGCTGTAGTACTGCTCGAGTTCCGGCGGAACCACCATCTCGTCGGCGATGATCGCATCGATGCAGGGCGCGCCGGTGCTGCCCGGAAAGCCCAGCCAGGTGACCTGCACCGGGGCCGCACGATGGCCGAAAATGCCGATCCGCATGCCCGCCGTGTACCCCTTGAGATCTACTGCGATGTCGATCTCGTGGCTGCGCGCGAACATGGCGGCAGTGCGGTTGTCCATGCCGGAGATATCGTGAAACGCGTCCACGGCCGCCGTGGCGCGCGCGCGCATGTGGTCGTCGAAATCGGGTCCGAAGGAATAGGCGTGCAACTCGAACCGCGAGCGGTCATGCGCCTCGAGCACGCCGGCCAGCAGGTGCATCGTGGCATGGTCGTGGAAATCCGCGGAAAAATAGCCGATGCGGATCCGGTCGTGCCCCGCATAGGGCGCCAGCGGCGTCGGTTGCACCCCGGCCAGCATCCGGTTGGCGTGCATCTTGCACCGGTGGAGGAGATTGGCCGGATCATCCTCCATCGGCAGGAACTGGAACGGGCCCGCCCCGGTGTTCAACTGCTCCGGCGTGGCCGGATCGAAATCGACATAGCCGGGCGCCTCCCAGTCACTTGTGTGGGCAAGGCAGTGGGCGCGCTCGGAAAGGCCGATCGGATCGCCCGGCACGTTCTCCAGCAGCGCGTCGTAGAGCTGGATCGCACCGGTGAAATCCTTGGCCTCGCGCAGGTAATTGGCCAGAATGCGATAAGGGTTGGGCAGCTTCGGATTGTTGGTGATCGCCTTGACGAAGAACTGCGACGCATCCCCGCGATCGCCGTAAAGATGCATGAACCGTCCCGCGGCATGGCAGGCCATCGCGGAATCCGGATGGAGCGTGACGGCTTTGAGGATGTATCCGGACGCGTCGCGTGGACGGCCCAGGGCTTCCAGCACCCGTCCCATGCCCAGCAGCGCGTCGTGGTTGCCCTCATCGAGGTCCAGCGCGCGCTTGTAGCACGTCGCCGCGTTCTCCCGCTGTCCCGCCGCCTCCAGTGAATCGCCGAATCGCACCAGGAATTTCGGCTCCTCGGGTTGAAGAAGATGCGCCTGCGCGAAATCATTGGAGGCGTCACCAGCACGCCCGGCGCGGAAATGCGCCTCCGCCCGGCAGGCGAAGGCATCGGCCTGATCGCCCATCTGCGCAATCATGCGGTCGCCAGCCGCCGCGGCGCTGTCGAAGTCTTCGGCGTCCATCGCGTCGCGATACTGTTTCACGACTTTGGCGACGCGTGTCAGTGACCGTTCTGGTTTCATGCGCACCCTTTCTGGCTGGTCCCGGGCCAAGCCATAGGTGAAATCGCTTAATGATCCGTAATCCCGCATTGTCGCGCGCGCCGCTTTGGCCTAGTCAGGACGGCGACCTGAAGACCATGAAAGAGCCAGCCCAGCCATGCGCCTGACCCGTTACTTCCTGCCGGTCCTGAAGGAAACGCCCGCCGAGGCGCAGATCGTCTCGCATCGTCTCATGCTGCGCGCGGGCATGATCAAGCAGCAGGCGGCGGGGATCTACTCGTGGCTGCCCTTCGGCTTCAAGGTGCTGCGCAAGATCGAGCAGATCGTGCACGAGGAGCAGATCCGCGCAGGTCATATCCCGATGCTGATGCCGACGTTGCAGCCTGCCGACCTCTGGCAGGAATCGGGGCGCTACGACGCCTACGGGCCGGAAATGCTGCGCATCCGCGACCGCCACGAGCGCGACCTGCTCTATGGTCCCACGAACGAGGAGATGATCACCGACATCTTCCGCTCCCACGTGGGCAGCTACCGGGACCTTCCGCTGACGCTCTACCATATCCAGTGGAAGTTCCGCGACGAGGTTCGCCCGCGCTTCGGCGTGATGCGGGGCCGCGAGTTCCTGATGAAGGACGGCTACAATTTCGACCTCACCTACGAGGACGCGATGCATGCCTACAACCGCCATCTGGTGAGCTACCTGCGCTCCTACGAGAGGATGGGGCTGCAGGCGATCCCGATGCGCGCGGAGTCCGGACCCATCGGCGGGGATGACACGCATGAATTCCTGGTGCTGGCGGAAACGGGCGAGTCCGAGGTCTTCTACGACAGCGAGATCACGGAGTTGAAATTCGGTAGCCGCGAGATCGACTATGACAACGTGGAGCAGTGCCAGGCGGTTCTGGAGGAGTTCACGTCGCGCTATGCCCGCACCGACGACACCCATGACCAGGCGGTGTTCGAGGAGCGCGTGCCCGAAGGCCGTCGGCGCCAGGCCCGCGGGATCGAGGTCGGGCAGATCTTCTACTTCGGCACCAAGTATTCCGAACCGATGGGGGCAATGGTGCAGGGCCCGGACGGCAAGCAGGTTCCGGTCCACATGGGCTCGCACGGTATCGGCGTCAGCCGGCTGGTCGGCGCGGTGATCGAGGCCAGCCACGACGAACGCGGCATCATTTGGCCCGAGGGCGTCACACCCTTCCATTGCGGGATCGTCAACCTCAAGCAAGGCGATGGGGAGGCGAATGCCGCCTGCGAGAAGATCTACGCCGCGCTGGTCAAGGCCGGACTGGAACCGCTTTATGACGACCGGGACGAGCGCGCGGGCGGCAAGTTCGCGACCATGGACCTGATCGGCCTGCCGTGGCGGATCACCGTGGGGCCGCGGGGGCTCAAGAACGGTGTCGTCGAACTGACCTCGCGCCGGACCGGCGAGAGCCAGGAACTCAGCCCCGAGGCAGCCGTGGCGGAGGTCAAGGACATCTATTCCGGCCACCACCATCATCGCCACGTGGAGATGATGGCCGAACAGGCGTTCCACACCTGGCTGTGATACGCGACCCTCTTGGAGCCCCGAGTCCGGGCTTGCCCGGCAATGGGGCGCGTGCGCCCGGAACGGCCCCGGTCTGCCTCCTCTGCAAGAGCGCCGGATGATTCTGCGCGTGCTGGTCCTTGCCTCCGGAATGACGGGCGCGGCGGCCGTCTCGCAATTCCCCGAATTCTCGCAGCAATACGTGCAGCGGTTGGGCGGTGCGGTGGACGCCCTGGGGCAGGTCGTGGCCGATTTCGACGCCTCCGCCGCGGCCGAGGGGCTGACGCGGGCGGACGCGCTGGCGCAGATGACCGGGACCGCGTTCGTCGACCGGCGGCGGCAGGACATGGCCCGGACGATAGACCGGCACGCGCGGCTCCTGTCGGGCCTCCAGACGCTGCGCAGGACGGGACCGTTCATGCGTGCCTACCACGTGGCGCGGCTCGACGGGGAGATCGCGCGGGCGACCTGGCAGGATTTCCAGCCGGCGCTGCCGCTCACCTTCGCCGGGGCCGTGTTCGCCGGCGTCGGTTTTCTCGCCGGATGCCTGGTGGCGGGCCTGGTATCGGCGCTGCTGCGGCGGCTTTCCGGACGACGGCGGACGCCCGCCTGAACCGCCGGGCCGTGCGCCGGCATCGGCTTGACCCTGTGACCCCTTGCACCCATCTTGCGCCGCAACCAAGAGCAGGACCCTGACCCGATGGCCAAAGCGCCGGCGCCGTTCGCCGCATTCGAATTCATGATCGCCTGGCGGTATCTTCGGGCCAAGCGCGCCGAAGGCGGGGTCAGCGTGATGACCTGGATCAGCCTTATCGGCATCACGCTGGCGGTATTTGCGTTGATCGCGACGCTGGCCGTGCGGTCCG
>CBDUPF010000092.1:0-12609 GCA_965369035.1 uncultured Aliishimia sp. | reverse complement strand
GTGCCAGGCAGGCCACCCCGACGAGCGCGGCCACGCCGCCCAGAACGGCCCCGGTTTTTTCCTTGCGGACCAGGTGGATGATCATCGCCAGCACGCCTACGCCCAGAATGACCGTGCCCAGTGGATTGAGATAGGTACGATAAAGCCCAAATCCCGTGATCGGTTCCCACAGCCCCAGACGTGCACCAAACAGCATCAAAGTCACGCTTAGAACGCCGATACCGGCCACAAAGAGCGCGATTTTTCCAACATGTTTCATAGGTTTCAAAGGTCTCTCATCAACCAAGTTCAATTGCTCAACGGAGCTGTAGCCGCAGACCCCGCGCCTGTGGCGATCTTCAATGTTGCCCAGGCTTTCGCCGCATCATTCACGGCAGACGCCGCTGAAATCCTCGCCGCGTTGGTGTTCCGATCCGTCTCCAGCAGGTCCAGAAGCGTGATCGCGCCGCTGCGGTAGTTCTGCTGTGCAAGAGCGAGCGCACGGCCGTAATCGTTCGCTGCCGTTCTCAGCAACGCTGCCCGCTGCCGGTAGCGGGCCAGATTGGATTGCGCGACCTGCACATCTTCCACTGCCCCGGTTATGGACGCGCGCCATGCGATTTCGGCCTGCTTGGCAACGGATATCTGAGCATCGCGGCTCGCCTGCAGTCGCCCCTGGTTGAATACCGGAAACGAAAGGTACGGCCCAAAACTCCAGGCATCCGCGCCCTCGGTGCGTCCGACCGTTCCGGTCAGCGAGAGCGACGGATAAAGGGCCGCCTCTGCCACGCCAACCTCGGCCACGGCGGCGGCCAGGTCGGCTTCGGCGCTGCGCACATCCGGGCGGTTGCGCAACAGGTCTGCGGGCACCCCCGTGCGCGCGCCGCCGGGTGTGGACAGCTGCGCCGATCCCTTCTGCATCTGCGCCATGATCGGACCCGCCGGTTCGTTGAGCAGGGTCGCGATGGCATAGACATTTGCGTCAAACAGCGCCGCATATTGCGGCAGGCTTGCACGCGCCGTGGACAGCAGAGCCTGCGCTTCGGCGACCTCGTACTCCGTTGCCGCGCCTGCTTCGAATTGGCTGCGGGTGATATTCACCGTCTCGCTGCGCGAGTTGATCGTCGTGCGGGTCAGCGCCAATACCTCCTGGTAAAAGCGCGCATCCGAATAGGCGGCGAGAAGTTCGGCCAGCCAGGCAAGCCTGACCGTTTCGGCCTCGGCCCGCGCCCCCGTCAGCGACGCGGCGGCGGCTTCGCGTTCGCGCCGGATCCCGCCGAACAGATCGATAACCATGGAGGCGCCCAATTCGCCGCTGTCGACGGTGCGCGTGCCGCCGATGCCGTCTCCGCCGGAGTTTGTCACCGAACCTGTCAGTGATCCGTCCAGTGCGGAATTGACTCCTGTCTTGCGCAATTCCGCCTGCGCCTGCCGGATCGCCTCGGTGGCGGCCATCACGTCGAGGTTCTGCGCCAGACCACGGGCCGCAAACCGGCTCAACGTCGCATCGTTGTAAGCCAACCACCACTGTTCAGTGGCAACCGCGCCTATGGCATCGGCATTCCCCCCGACAAAGCGGGTCTGCATGGAGACTTCGGGACGCTGATAGTCGGGACCAACGGCACAGCCGGCAAGAAACAGGCCCATCACAAGGTAACATGGTTTCACTGCACCGCCTCCTTTCGCGCACGGAACAGTTCCGTGGTCTTGATGACTGCGACATAGAACACCGGCACCATCACGATCCCGATGACCGCCGAAAAGATGATCCCGCCGAGCATCCCCGTGCCGATGGACTTCTGCGCATTCGCCCCCGCCCCCGAGGCCAGGACCAGCGGCGTAATGCCAAAGCCGAAGGCCAGCGATGTCATGAGGATCGGACGCAGGCGCAGGCGGGCTGCCGTGGTCGTCGCCTCCAGCAGGGCCTTGCCTTCTGCGCGCAGGGACTGCGCGAATTCGACGATCAGAATGGCATTCCTTGCAGCGAGGCCGATCGTGGTCAGCAGGCCCACCTTGAAATACACGTCATTCGACTGACCGAAATACCAAGTGGTCGCCAATGCACCGAGAATACCAACCGGGACCGACAGCATCACGGCAAAGGGCACGGCCCAGCTTTCATACAGGGCAGCGAGACACAGGAAGACGACCAGCGCCGAGATCGCATATAGAATGGCCTCCTGATCGCCGGACAACCTCTCCTGGTAGCTCAGACCGGTCCAGGCGGCGGCATAGGAGCCATCCAGATCAGCCGTGAGCTGCTCCATGACCTCCATCGCGTCACCCGAACTGGTCCCGTCGGCGGCTTCGCCCGAAATCTCCAAGGCGCGGGTGCCCCCATAGCGAGACAGTTTGGGCGTGATCGTTTCCCATTCGCGGTTGACGAAGGCCGTGAGCGGCACCATTTCCAGGCCGTCATTGCGCACATACCAGTGATCCACATCCTCCGGCTGCATCCGCCATTCGGCACCGCCCTGCACGATCACCTCCCGCAGATCGTTCCCAAGCGGGAAATCGTTGACATAGGAGCCGGAGAAAACCGTGGAAAGCATGGCGTTGACGTCGGACAGGGACACACCGAAGGCTTCGGCCTTTTGCTGGTCGATCCGCAGTTTCAGCGAAGGCTCGGTCGCAGCATCATTGCCGCGCAGGTTGGTGACCCGTCCATCCTGGTTTCCGCTCGCCACGAGTTGATCCGCCGCTGCGGTCAAGGCGTCCAGCCCCGCGCCGGATTGATCGACAAGGTACATCGAAAAGCCCGATGTCGTTCCCAACCCCTGAATGGCAGGCGGCTGCAGGACAAAGACGCTGCCGAGCCGCGACTGAAAGAACGTCCGGTTGGTGCGCATCATCAGGTCGGCCGCATCCTGCCCGGGGCGGTCATCGTAATCCTTGAGCCGGATGAACATCATCCCGTAGTTTTGACCCGATCCACCAAAACTGAACCCGACGTTGGCGAAAACACCGTCGACAACATCCGCCTCTTCGGTAAGCAGATACTGCTCGATCTGCTCGATCGTGTATTGCGTCTGCTGGACGGTCGATCCTTGCGGCAGTTCGATCATGGTCATCAGAACGCCCTGATCCTCGGTCGGCAGGAAGGAGGAGGGCAGGCGATCATAAACCCAATAAGCGCCGGCACCCACAAGCCCCAGTACTAGCAGCATGCGGAAGGGGCGCGCCGAGAACCGCCCGACCGCAGCGCTGTATCCGCCGGTCAAACGGTCAAGCCCCGCATTGAACCAGCGCAGGGGGGCTACGGGGGTCTTGCCGTGGTTCGGCTTGAGAAGCTGCGCACACATCGCAGGCGTAAGGATCAATGCGACGAACAGCGACAGCACCATCGCCGAAATGATCGTGACCGAGAACTGCTTGTAGATAACCCCGGTCGATCCGGACATGAATGCCATGGGCAAGAACACCGCTGACAGAACCATCACGATCCCGACAAGCGCGGACGAGATTTCCCCCATGCTTTTCTCGGTCGCCGCAACTGCGTCCAGCCCTTCTTCCTCCATGACACGCTCGACATTCTCGACCACGACAATCGCGTCATCGACAAGCAGGCCGATGGCCAGCACCAGCGCGAACATCGACAGCGTGTTGATCGACATCCCGAAGGCCGCAAGGACGCCGAAGGTTCCCAGAAGAACCACCGGCACGGCGATGGTTGGAATGATCGTCGCGCGCCAGCTTTGCAGGAAGAGAAAGATGACCAGAAACACGAGAACGATCGCCTCGATCAGTGTCTCGTAAACCTGATCAATGGACTCTTCGACAAAGGGCGAGGTGTCATAGGGATATTCGACCGTCACACCCGCGGGCAACGCGGAGGACAGGCCGTCAACCACTTGCCGAACCGCCTCGGCGGTGTCCACTGCATTGGCACCCGTAGACAGGTTGACAGCAAAGCCTGCGGCCGGATGACCGTTGAACCGGCTGACGCTGCTGTAGTCTTCCTCGGCCAGTTCGACCGTCGCCACATCGGCAAGATGGATTGCCGATCCGTCCGCGTTGGTTTTCAGCAGGATGTTCTCGAAGTCCTCGACGGATTCAAGCTGGGACTGCGCGGACAACGACACCGTGAACTGCTGGCCTTTGACGACAGGTTGATCCCCCAGACTGCCAACGGTGACGTTCGTGTTCTGCTCGGATACCGCCGAGGTCACGTCAGACGCCGTCAACTGATACTGGTAAAGCTTTTCGGGGTTCAGCCAGATGCGCATCGCGTATTCTGTGCCAAACGTGTTGATCGACCCGACGCCATCCGTGCGCTGAACCGCATCCTCGATGGTGCTGCTCAGGATGTCGCCCAGTTCGAGCGAGGAATAGCTGCCGTCTTCGCTGACAAGGGCGCCGACCATGAGGATCGAGGTGGTCGAGCGGGTGACGGAGACCCCTTGGCTCGTCACGCTGTCGGGCAGTTGCGACTCGACCAGCTGCAGTTTGTTCTGCACCTGAACCTGCGCCATGTCGGGATCAATGCTGTCGTCGAAGGTCAGCGAAACGCTTGCCGACCCTTCGCTCGACGAGGACGTCATGTAGGTCAGGCCGTCCAGTCCGGTCAGCCCGTCCTCGATGACCGTGGTCACCGAATTCTCGACCGTCGCGGCCGAGGCACCCGTGTAGGACGCCGTGATCCGCACCGTTGTCGGGGCAATGTCAGGATACTGGGAAATCGGCAGGCTGGTCATGCTGTAGGCGCCAAGCAGCATCGTCGCGATGGCAAGCACCCAGGCGAAAACCGGGCGTTGAATGAAGAACACTGCCATGGATCAGTCCTCCACGGCGGGGGTATCGGCATCGCGCGAGATGCCGTCTTCATCGATGATCGCGGCGACAGGTGTCACGGCCTGTCCCGGCCGGAGGGACGACAGCCCGTCCACGATCAGCCGGTCACCCTCGCTCAACCCTTCGCGCACGATCCATGCATTTTGATAGCTGCCATCATCCTCCAGCACGACCTGCTCAGCCGTTCCGTCTTCGCCAACGATATAGGCCGTAAGCTGGCCGGAATTTCCGCGCGTGGCAGCACGCTGAGGCACGAGGAAGGCTCTCATCGTGCCGAGAGTGACCTCGCCCCGCACGAACATGCCCGGAATGATGACATGCTCGGGATTGTCGAATACGAACCGGATCGTCACGGTTCCGGTTGTCGTGGAGACATCGTTGCCGGGGGTGACCATTTGCCCGGTGCCGCGAAACACATCGCCGTTTTCCATCGTCAGGGTCGCCTGAAGGACGTCGTTCTGCTTGAGGGTTCCTTCGGCAATGCCCTTGCGGAAAGACAGGATCCGCGCGCTTGCTTCCATCATGTCCACATAGATCGGGTCGGACCGTACAATGGTGGTCAACGCGTCCGTCTGGCCGGCGGTCACGAGATCCCCGACAGAAACCGTCGCAACATCGGCGCGCCCCGCAATCGGGCTTTTCAACGTGGTCCACGACAGTTCGGTTTCCGCAAACTTCAAGGCGGCCCTGGTCGAGTCCAGTGTCGCCTGGGCTTCCGCAAGACTCGCGCGCGCGGCCTCTACCTCGGCCTCGGTGAATCCGCGACCGGACAATTGTTCGGCCCGATCATAGGCCGCTTGCATCACAGGCAGATTTGCTTCGGCAGTGGCAACGTTCGCGCGGGCAGTCGCCACAGCCGCGAGATACGAAGCATCGTCGATCCGGAACAAGGGGTCGCCAACGTCAAGCGATTGTCCGGGCGTGTAGAGGATTTCTTCGATCACACCACCCACACGGGGGCGCACCTCCACCTCCTGAAACGCGACCGCACGCCCAGGCGAGGTCACGACACGGGGAACTTCCTGCAATGTCATCTCGACGACCCCGACTTCGATTTCCATCGACCCCGACGGCCCCTGCGGCACAGGTTGCGCATTGCATATCGCAGCAGACCCCGCCAGCGCGAGGACCGCGCCAACCATCTTCCAAACGCTGACCTTCATCTGCTTCCAATCCTTGACTATCGGGCGAAGTTCGTGCCTTCTACGCAAAAATTGCACACCATGCAAGGAATGCGCAGATGACGCTTTCGTTACGGGAAAAACGGCGACAGGAAACGGCGCGCGACATCCAGATCATCACATTGGAAATGGCGGTTCGGCACGGCCTGGAAAACGTCACCACAGAGGAGATCGCTGCGGCCGCAGGCATCAGCACGCGGACGTTCTTCAATTATTATACAAACAAGGAAGCCGCCGCGATCGGGGCGCCTCCCGCCTTCACGGAAGAAAATATGACGGCATTGCGTGAAGGAACGGAATCGCTGGCCGCAGATATCAAGCTGTTCCTGGCCAGGCACATGGAGGTCATGGCCGACGATGAACACATCATCAGGATGATCGGAACAGTCCTGCGTTCAAATGAAAAAGCGCGAGGTATCCTCGAAGGCTTTCTGATCATGGAGCGCATCGAACTCACGGAGTGCCTGAGCAGCCGCGTGACCGATCGCCAAACCGCCGCCGCACTCGCAAGTAGCATCACCGACGCAATAGGAAGGTCAATCTACCTGTGGGAGCACGAGGATGATCTGTCTCTTGGTGCTGCATTGGATATTGTCTGGGAGGGAGTGATCAGAGCCTCGCGGCTTTTGGCAGCGTCGTCTGAGTAGCCTCTGATGTCAGGGGACGTGCGCCGGGAGCGTCCCGGTGATTTCCGATTCGCTCCCGGAGTGAAGGATTGGGTCAGAATGCCCAAGTGAAGCCCGTGTCCTTTTCGGACCGCTCCCAGAGCCGAGCCATCACTGGCTTGTCATAAGCGTGGGAGTTCAGGGTGCCCTTGCCGACGGGGCCAACGGCTTCCATCCGGCCCGTCGGCCCGTAAAGGGCGCGCTGGTCTGTCAAAGCCTCCTCGGTCGCGCACATGACCTCGGGGTAGGACCCTTGCTCGGCGGTCTGGACCATCGGCGTTTTGGTCATCAGCCACCAGATGAACCGCATCGTCCGGCTGCCGCTGGTCGAGATCAGCGACGTCGCCGAGGAGCCGGGATGGCAGACATAGACCTCCACCTCCGTTCTGCCCGTTGCGGCCAGCCTGTCCTGCAATTCGTAGGCGAACATCATCTGTGCCAGCTTGCTCTGGCTGTAAGCCGGGTTGGCGCTGTAGCCTTTCTCCCAATTCATGTCGTCGAAGCGGATGGTGCGCAGCCCCATGTTGTAGCCGAGGCTGGCCACCACGACGATCCGGCCTTTCGACTCCTCGATACGGTCGAAGAGCAACCCCGCCAGCAGGAAATGGCCGTAATGATTGGTGCCCAGCTGGCTTTCGAAGCCGTCGGGGGTCAGCTTGCGGGTCGGCACCTGGGCGATGGCGGCGTTGCAGATCAGCGCGTCGATGCGCGGCACGGTCTTCAGCACTTCTTCGGCGGCCCTGCGGACAGAGGCCAGTTCGGCCAGGTCCATGCGGATGTAGCGCACCTGCGTGGTGGTGCCGAATTCCTTCTTCAGGTCTGCGACTGCGGCGGCCGACTTCTCCGCACTGCGGTTCAGCATCACTACTTCGGCGCCCTTGCCGAGCAGGATGCGCGCGGCCTGGAAGCCCGCCCCGGCGTTGGCGCCGGTGATGACGTAGGTCTTGCCGGCGAGGTTGCCGAGACGTTCTGGCGTCCAGCCCTTGGGTCCGAATTGGGTGTGTTTCATCGTGGTGTCCTCTGGCGCCGCAGCGCTTGCGTTTGTAAACCGTGCTGTTTACATAGGGGCGGGCAGCGATACTGTAAACCTAGATGTTTACATTTTCCGCGTCGAGCGAGGCAAAAATCATGAAACTGACCGAGAAGAAACGAAAAGATATTCTGGACGCGGCGATCCGGGAGTTCCGGGAACAGGGCTTCCCGGCGGCGCGGGTGAATCGGATCGCGGAACTGGCCGAGGTGTCGAAGCGCACGCTCTACAAGCATTTCGAGAGCAAGGAGGTGCTGTTCCAGGCGATCACCGATATCCTGCTGGAACAGATCGCGGCCACGCCGAAGCTGCGATACCGTCCTGACGCGCCCCTGCGCGACCAGCTGACTGGGGCGGTGCGGGAATACGTCACTCATCTGACCGGCGAGCATTACATGGGGCTGAATCGGCTGGTGATGTCAGAGTTGCTGCGCGATCAGGAGCTCGCCCAGGCCTTCTTCGTCAGGGCCGCGATGCAGGACGGGCCGATCCAGGCACTGATCTCGGAGGCCATGCAGGCCGGCGCGCTGCGGCAGGCCGAGCCGGGCTTTGCCGCCGGTCAGCTTTTGTCGATGGTCAAGCACTTCCTCGTCTGGCCATTGTTCCTGATGGGCGCCAAGGCCGATCACGACGCGGAGGCCGTCATCTCTGACTGCGTGGAGATGTTTCTGGCGCACTACGCGGCGAAGGGTTGAGCGCGCCCTCCTCGTGACCGGCAAACGCAGTCCAAACGTGTGCAGCAACAGGCCCCTTGGCCGCCCTGCGCTGGCGAAAGACGAACACCTCGACCTCGAAGCCGAGATGGGTATGAGGCAGGATGATTTCCCGCAACTGGTCCTGCGCCAGCTCCTGGGCGATCATGTGCTCCGGCAGGCGTCCCCAGCCAAGACCGGCCACCAGCAACTGCTTCTTCATGTGCAGATCGCCGACATACCACCGCCTCTGCCCCTTCTGGACCCCGAGCTCGCGATCGAACAGTCCCGAGGCCTGGCCGCTGTCACGCGCGATGACCTGATGGAACCGACGAAGGTCGGCCAGCGTGCGGGGGGCCTCCATCGCATCGAGAAGCGAAGGCGCGGCGACGTTGCGCATCACGGACCGGGCCACGGGCATGTAGTCGAAGCCCTCTTCTTCGAGCATGACCGGGATGGCCGGGGCCACGGCAAGGGCCGCCGCCCCGGACTGCACCGCCCCGATCGCGCCGGACAGCACCTCTGCGCGCAGGACGACACGGGTATCGGGAAAGCGGGTTTGCAGCCCGGCGAGCACCGGGGTCAGCACGCCCAGATCCGCGGCGGCCTCGATGGCGATGGTGATCGTCTCCTCCTGTCCCTTCTCGAAATGTCGGATCAGCTGGGTCAGATCCTCGGCCTCGGCCAGAACCCGCAGGGATTGCAGGTAGACCCGCCTGCCCACCGGGGTGAGCTCAAGCCTGTATCCCGATCGATCGAAAATCTCGGCACCGGTCTGGAATTCCAATGCCTTCAACGCCTGGCTCACCGCGGGCTGAGTGCGATTGAGGCTCTCTGCCGCCGATTTGACCGTTCCTGTTTCGACCACGGCGCGCAGCACCTTCAGTTGATCCAGCTTCATCGGCAGCCCCTGATGTTAAGATGAACTTATATAGAATGGCAAAAAATATAAATTTCAATCCATCACGTGTGCGCGTATCTCTGGACCAGCAACCGGAGTTACCCGATGAAACAGGTCACATCACAGCATGACGTCCAGCCGGATCGGGTCGGACCCTTCACCATTGCCCGCGCCCTCCCCAACGCGGCGGTGCAATTCGTGGGCCCGATCATGTTGCTCGACCACATGCCGCCGAAGGACATCGCGCCGGGTGAAATCCCCGATCCCGACGGATCGTTCGCGCATCCGCACCGGGGAATCGCGACCTTTACCTACGTTCTGGAAGGGGCGCTGACCCATGCCGACAGCAGCGGCGGGCATGGCACCATCACCGCGGGCGGTGTGCAGTGGATGAAGGCCGGCAACGGCATCGTGCATGACGAGATGCTCCCCGCGGAGCTGCGGACAAAGGGCGGCACGCTGCACAGCTTCCAGTTCTGGATCAACCTGCCCGCACGAAACAAGGCGGAGCCTGCCGAATACCGGCCCGTGCCGGCCAGGGAGTTGCCCGTGGTGCCCCTGCCGGGTGGCCGGGCCCATCTCAAGGTGCTTCTGGGCGGATACGATGGCAACGCCTCGCCGATCCCGATCTTTGCGGAGGAGTTCATCTGGCATGTTCGCGTGGAGCCCATGGGCTCTGCCCGCGTGGACCTGCCCGCGCGTCTGCGCGTGGCGGGTTTCCTTCCCGGCCATGGCGCGATCGTGAGCGGAACAGAGGTCGCCGCGCACCGGTCCTTCATCCTGAGCGGCGACGGGTCAAAGCTGGAGATCTCCAACCCGTCCGTTGATGCGCTCGACCTCTTGCTGTTCGGCGGCGCGGCGATCGCGGAGCCGGTCGCGGCGCGAGGTCCCTTCGTGATGAACACCGAGGCCGAGCTGACCGAAGCCTTCCGCGAATTCCGAGCAGGAAAGTACGGCCGGATCGTCTACCAGTCCGAGACCGCCTGATCCCGAAACGACGCCCGCGCATCCGGCGCGGCCCCGTCTGACCCTGACATCAACCCCAACGGCCCTTGATGCGGATCAACCGCCGCGAGGTCGCCAAGACAGGAAACATCCCCATGTCCAAACGCATCGCCATCGTCGGCGGCGGCTACATTGGCGCCGAGCTTGCCAAGTCGCTCGACGACATTGCCGACGTCACCCTGATCGAACCGCGTAGCCATTTCGTCCATGCGCCCGCAATGATCCGCGCCATTGTCGATCCATCGTTGCTGGACAGGGCCCTGATCCCCTACGATCGCCTGTTGAAGAACGGCCGCGTGCTACGCGCCCGTGCGAACCGCATCGATGCGAAAGGCGTAACGTTGGACAACGGCCAGCGAGTCGAAGCCGATTACATCGTCGTCGCCACCGGCTCGTCCAATGCCACGCCCTTCAAGCCTGTCGGCGACGACATCGAGGGGCTGCGGCAGGCCAACCAGCGCGTTCACGAGCAGCTCAAGGCCGCACGAAAGATCGGTATCGTCGGCGCGGGGGCCGTCGGCACCGAGCTGGCGGGCGAGATCGCCCATGCCATGCCGGACAAAAAGATCACACTGATCTCGGACACCGACCGCCTGTTCCCCACCATGCCGGAGAAGCTCGGGACTGCGTTGGCCGGGAAACTGCGCGACGCGGGCGTGACCCTGATCCTCGGAAAGAGGGCCGAGAACCTTCAAAACATGACCGAACCCTACGCGGGCAGCCTGAAGCTGTCGGATGGATCGACGCAGGACTTCGACCTGATTTTCCCCGTCCTCGGCTCGCGCGCCAGCTCCGAGTTGATCGATGGCTTGCCCGACACGCGGAAGAGCACCGCGAACCGGGTCAAGGTGGACCGCTGGCTGCGCCCGTCCACGCTGCCCAACGTTTTTGCCGCCGGGGACGTGGCCGATGCGGGCGACGGCATGACCATCGTCGCGACGAGCCGCCAGCTGCCCTGGCTCACGGCGACGTTGAAGGAGCTCATGGCAGGCAAACCGCTCGAAGAGATGAAGCCCTACAAACCGTGGGGCCCCAAGGCTCCGATCCTCGTGCCGCTCGGGCCGAAGCGCGGCAACTCCTTCCTTGGCCTGTTCACCGCAGGAGACTTCCTCACCAGCAAGATGAAGGGCGTGGACCTGTTCCTAAAGAAACGCGCGAAGCTGCTGAACCGGCCTGAAAGCTGATCGACGCACGACTTGACCAACCCTTCCGAAAGGAAAGACCATGGAAATCACCCGAAGAGGCCTTCTGACTTCAACTGCGTTCGGAGCGGGACTCCTGCTTGTGCCTGGCTTGCGCTCTATGGCCAGTGCCCAGACGCCAAAACGCGTCATTGGCAACTACGAGGCGCCGGGCCTGTACGATCAAGCCGCCCAGGAAGTCGTGACCGACCGCGACGATGGCTATCACAATGACGGAAACCCGCGCCATTACGAGTGGTGGTATTTCGATCTGTTCACCGCGACAGGGCTCAAGGCCGCAGTGATCCTGATGGACCGCCCGTTGATCATGTTGGACAACCCTGATCTGCCGCCGATGATGATGTTGAACATCGAACTTCCCGACGGCACCAACCGTGATTTTCAGGTGCCCTTCCCGGGTGTGGAATTCATCGCGGCCGAGGATCATTGCGACGTAAAGCTGGGCAATAATTGGTGTAAAGGCCGCTATCCGAATTGGCAGCTTCATGCCGAGCACGAAGATGTGGTCGTGGACCTTGAGCTTGTCGCGACCGTTGACTCCTGGCGCGCGGGGTCCGGTGCGATGTATTTCGATGAGGCGCTGACGGTGTTCAACGCGCATGTCGTGCCCGCGCCGCGCGCAGTTGTGAATGGCACGATTCAGATCGCGGGCGAAACGATCGCAATCGAGGATGGTCACGGCTATCACGACCACAATTGGGGCAATGCCGGTATCGAAGGTGTTCTCAAGGCGTGGCACTGGGGCCGTGCCGAATGTGGGGATTTCACGCTGAACTTCTCATATATTCTACACAACGCGGACTACGGCAATAAGGTCGTCTGCAAGTTCATGTTGGCCAAAGGCAGTGAAATCCTGCTCAGCACGGGTGAGTTCGAGGACAGTTTTGTCGGCGAAATTCATGTCGCTCCGCAGTCCGGGAACGGCTGGCCTGACGGCTTTCTGATCGAAACACCTTACAAAGGCGACATGATCCGCATCGAGATTTCGGGCAATCACCTCTTGAGTGACGCGCTCAATTCCGACCAGCAACCGAATGACGAAACCGCACGACCAGGCTATATCCGTCTTGGCGGCGACATCAGGGTGACAGTGCCGCTCGCAGGCGGTGTCGAGGTCGCAACCGGCAACATCATTCACGAAATGTCCTTCTCGGAAGCCATCC